>JAICFW010000001.1 GCA_025923455.1 Nitrososphaeraceae archaeon
CTCTTGCGTATCCAGGAGCTGCGTTTGTCTCTTTAGTATTAATACTTGGAATAATTTTATTCATTGTGGGAATAGAAACGATAATTTCTGGAATTTTCCTTCCTATCAAGGGAAGAGGGGCAATGATAGGCCTTGGTATACTTGTCCTCATATTTTCAGGTTTTGTGATTGCGTTTCCGGGATTTGCTGCATGGATTGTAACAGTCTTTATTGGCATTGCACTTCTCTTTGGTGGTGTTGCAAGTATAACTCAAGCGTTCTCAGGAAGAGAATCTGGGTGGAAGAAAGCTTTCCTTATTGGAGTTGGTGCATTATTAATAATTTTAGGCATCATGGTCCTTGTATCTCCTGTCTTTGGTGCACAATTTGCAGGATTTGTTATAGCAATAGGACTATTGATAGCTGGAATTCGGATGATTGCAGGGGGCGCTACAGGCAGAAATATGATGCCTGACTCATCTATTACCAAATAGAAATCATCTGGCATACAAACTCCGTATCTCTTAGTAAGAGATATACTAATCGTTCATCAGTACGGTTGCAAACAATTAGCTTACCCCACCTATGTAGTGGATATTGAAAGTTTAGTTGCGTGTAATCGTGTAACCTCATGTTTTTTTAATACACTCTTTTCGTTGTATAAGATTAAGGTCACAGATTACAGTATACATTAACCATAGGGCAATGAAGCAGTAATTTTCTTGAATACAGATATAGTATCGTCTATTTGACCATTGCTTCCCAGAACAAGTAAAGTCTGATTTGCCCCACCACTACCGGTTTCTCTGAGGTCTATGAAGGACTCTTGGCCAAGAATGTCCACCTTATTGTCATCAAGTAACTCTTCATATTCTTTAATATCTTTTGTAGGAACCATAAGTGTTGACATTATTTCATGTGTTGGTTGCAAGCCTGTGTTATTATTATTTGATTGCGTTTGGGGATCATTTATTGTGATGGTCCCGTTCAAGACAAAATTAGGATCTTCACTGTTTGCGTCCTCTTCATAGTAAGAGAACGTTCCACTATTGTTAAACGCAATAGTAGGACTGATAGAGTTAAATTTTATAGAAGAGTCAAAGATGATATCTGAATTCTGATCCTCTAATGTCACTTCGCGAGTATGTCCTACATCGCCTGAAAACCAAGCAATGTTAATGTCTTGTGGAGCAAAGAGATGTTGCGGAACATATGGCTGATTTATTACTCTCTGTTCCTTTGGCAAAAGTGGAGATTCGTGTGCCTCGTTAGGAATTAAAATAACAAAATTTCTTACCGATTTAGGAAGTATCAAAGTTTGATGATTCAAGATCTGCGAGGCCATATTCTGTGATCTTGAATTCTGAGCAAAGGAAATAGTCAAAGATGAAATTAACCCTATAGAAATAAGAAGCGCTGCCATTGAAACAACCGAGAATTTCATTATATTATGGACCGAATACTTCTAAATATATGCTTTGGTACAATAATGTAGATATTAAATCGAAATGTGAATCATTTATTTCCAATCATGTGCTGATGCCAACTTGTTCACTCATGACTTACGCTTTGCATGAGGTATTACCAATATTACATCCATGCTGGGCAGGCGGGATTTTATGACTTTTTCAGTATTAAGTAAAATCATTTCTACCTCATTCAATGGCTTTATTCCATCCATTTCAACATGAATTTCAGCTCTAGAAATCATACCTGTTTGGCGTAATTTGATTGATCTTATAGTTACGTCACCCTCAAACTTTTGTTCTACAATTTTTTTAATAAAATCTGCACTCATGGGATTTTGCCATGCATCAACCAAAATCAAAGAGGATTGTTTCAAAGAAACATAGGCAACAGAAAATATGAAGCCGGCAATTATCATTCCCCCTATTGCATCAGCCTGTAGAAATCCAAACTGTGTTGCTAATAGTACACTCAAGAAACCCAAAACAGAGGCAGATCCATCCTTTATCGAATTTTTAGCATCTGTTTTCAACGAAAGTAAATTATATTTGTTGGCAATATGTCGCATCTGAAATGCTCTGTGCAGGGATATAGCGCCTGCTATAGCTAGAACTATCATGGTCGGTACAGGCTGTTTGATTTCATTGGGGTGTACTAGTCCTTCATAAGAATGGTAAGCTATGAATATCCCTATCACGATCATACCAATTGCAGCTATCATAGCTGCGAAGCTTTCTACTTTATGGTAACCAAATTGGAACTTTCTGTCGGCGGGTCGGCGCGCAAATCGCAGGCCTATCAATACTATAAAAGAGATCATTGCGTCAGACATTGAATCCACACCGTCGGCTGTCGCTACCACACTTCCACTGATGTATCCCATAAGTAATTCGGCAATTCCTATACAGATTAGAGTTACAACAGAAATTTTAGCAATTCTTTGACCTGCAAAGCCCCTCATTTACAAGCATGGCAAAAGAATCCTTATCTGTTGAAGTTCCTGAATTTGATGTTATTGAATTTGAAGGTGCTTTTTCTGAAGTTCTTTTATCCAAAGTATGAGTTGTTTAATAATAGACTAGATAATTATTAAAGATTGTTAAGCATAAACTCTACCTGCGATGCTTAGTCTATAAACGATGTAAGTAGAGGTCTTCATAGTATAAAAATTTACCAACTGAATATTATTCGGACGTTATCTAAAGCCGCGTTTGTCTATTTCCCCATTCAGAAATTTTGTTTATCCTCCCACATTCTGAATATTGATCGAACCCTTCAAGCCATTTACCAAAGGATTTACAATGTATTTTTTCATTGGGCCATTAACCTATCCACATTTACAATGATGCCGAGGGATTCCAGTTTTCGTACTAATGTTTCAATCGTCAATTCTACTGTTTTTCATTCTACAATCATGTTGGCCACCATCTTTGTTGTAAGGAAGCCATTTTCCGCTTTCATCGCCTATCTCGATTTCATTCTTACAAAAGGAGCAAGTTTTTACATATCTGGACATGTAGTATACTAGTAGGTATACACATAGCGGTGTATATATACGCGTATGCCAACTAGTAGGGATATGGGTGAAGAGACAACACTGTCATTAAACTCCAGTAAAAGATCATCACTAAAAACAACAGTTCCTATGTCATTAGTTAAACAATGGGATCTTAAAATTGGTGACAAATTAGATTGGGTCATAAAAATTTGCGATGGTGAACTTGTCGCTGTAATAAAAAGAAAAAAATAATTATAGTATTAAAGTTTGGTAACAATTTTCTAAAAGATAGAACTATTTTTAGAATGATTTTTATATTGTTAGTTCGCATTGGTAAACCTCTACTTGAATGTAGAGGCTAGGTGGAGTCATGAGTCTCACCCGATAAATGGCTCCACCAGTGTCATCATAACATGAACTTGCAGTCTTAGTTCCGTAGGCTTAATGATGATTTAAACTTTATTGTC
>JAICFW010000002.1 GCA_025923455.1 Nitrososphaeraceae archaeon
TTTATCACTTGAATTCCATTTTTCAGGTCTGTTATCTTCCAGTCAACAGGATGCTCTAAGGTTATTCCTAGTTTGTCATTGTTATAGGATTGTCCTTCGCTTGAAGCAAAAGATTCTGAAGCAAAAAGTACTTCATTTTCTTGTTTATTAGATTCGTTAACTGTTGGAGAATTGGCAATCTGATTTTCTGATGTTTCAAACGGAATTTCTATGTCTTTCGTGGCCTCTTCAACAACATTGATAGATCCCCTGACATAGTAACTGCCAAATCCATTGCTACCATCATATATGAAAGTTCCAATCTGATCTAATTTTTCCGCTCGAGATTCACCGGGGAAAAAATAAGTTCCATTAAGTAATTCCCCCTCAGAATGGTTTTCGTCTGGTTTCGACTGGACATAAATTTTTTCGGGAAGCCCGTTTTCCCAAATAACAGTTGTTCCGACCTTTACTTTGATATTCCTTGGAGACACATCCGCTTCTGCTGTCGTTCCTGATGGAGTCAACTTTATTAGAACCGTATCCTGGTGGGTAAGATCCTCACTCAATTTTGGTGCCATTACTTTAGTCGAGTTAGTCTCTTGACCGGAGAGAAAGCTCGAATTCATTAGAGTAAGTGCGAAAATAAAGGAAATGGACAACAATGCCCAGAGTATCAAAACGTATTTGATAATAAAAACGAGTATTTTAGGTTTTTAATAGCGCTTCAGCAAACATCGCAGCGTAATATCTGGGAAGACAGCAAAATTACGTAAAAAACGGTTGCTCCAAGCTATCGATTTTCTTCATCACAATAGTATAAGCTTCATCCACAAGATTTGGAAGCTTTACTTGACGAATTCTATACATAGAATCCTATTTTAAAACCGATAACGGCGTGGGTACCGACGGGCCCGTAATAAAATTAGTTCATTTATAGGATTCTAGGGAAGACAAAATAGAAAATTGAGCAACAAACTAACAGAATTCGAGTCTGATCCGTATTTCCTATTTGTATATCCGTTCAATTCGCAGTTAACCAAGCAGAAATCCGTTCCGAGACTGAATAAATTCTTCGAATTCTTGGGCCTAAATGGAACCATGCAAGAAAATTGCTCAACTTTTGCCAGGAATGCAAAAGATCAGCCGTCCTGGGCCTGGAATTCCATACTAAAATATCTTCAGATGAATAAAGAAAGAATTGAGAACAAGGAAATCACAGCGGCAACACTTCACAACAGCGTAAAGGTGATTAAATTATTCTGCGAGATGAATGAGATTGGACTACCGTGGAAAAGAATTACAAGAGGCCTGCCGAAAGCAAGAAGATACGCTGACGATAGAGCACCAACCCTGGAAGAAATCGAAAAAATTATAGAATATCCCGACAGAAGGATAAGGGCAATAGTATCAGCCATGGCTTCTTCAGGTATACGACTAGGAGCATGGAATTACCTAAAATGGAAACATATAAGCTCGATAAAGAGAGAGGGAAATATCGTTGCTGCAAAAGTAATCGTGTATCAAGGCGATCCAGAACAATATTTCAGTTTTATAACTCCTAAAGCATTCTACGAATTAGAAAAATGGATTTCTTACCGTAAAGAATGTGGAGAGGATGTTACAGGAGAGAGTTGGGTGATGAGAAATATCTGGGATAGAAACAAGGGTTCCAAACGAAAACCAGGTATCATTACTTAGCCTAGAAAACTTCAATCACAAGGTATTAAGAGAATAATGGAGACGGCTTTATGGACACAGGGACTTAGATCTAAGTTGGAACCCGGTAAGAGAAGACACGAATTTCAGGCAGATCACGGATTACGAAAATTCTTCGAAAGTTAATTTCTAGAAGACTGTTATCCAATTGTTATATCCTTAATAGGAATCAAGAATCTATTGAGTAAAATTTCAGATAAATGCAATATGTGTAATCATACAGGTGAATTACATGATGTTGATGAAGTTGGCACTTACTGTTTGATCTGCGAAAGGTATGAGTAGTCATTACCTTTTGATTATCGATGTTTCTGATATGTACGTCTCCGTCCCCGTCTCTGCGGAGACCTAGATATATCAAATCAGAATTCTTGCTAACCAGTTCATTTTATGGCACCTTAGTTAAAGTGATTATTGGGTTATCGCCGAGAAAGTTTGAATAGGATGTTTCTATATAGCTTAATGATTTGTAGTAGTTTACAGCCTTAACCCATAATTCAATATTGGGAGATATTGAAGAGCCATCGTAAAATAAAAAAAAGGGAAGAGCAATTATGACTTGTTGTTTAGGAACCGTTCTTCTTTCTGATACAGTCGCTTTTTGCATCATCGTCTACTGACTGGATCATACTGCACTCTTCATGGTTAGTGTAGCACATGAAATCATTCGGACTAATCTGGGTAGAATAACACCACAAGAACGCAAGCTCCGATTTTGCCGCTTCGAGGTGTTGCGCGTCATAAAAGTCCACTATTGTTGATCCAACCATTGCAATTGACAATGTTATCACTATCCCGAAAGTTCTGTTCTTATTCATTAACGTTTTTCTAGTAGATAGAATAATTAACGTTTCGGGGAAAAATCATATATTAAAAAATTCGGAATTTTGATACTACTACTTGGTTCCCTAAGTGTTCTCTGATTAGTATCTATCAGTCTTTTGATTTAACACACCGAATCTAATATCTCTGACAATATTTTCTTTTAATTCTCGTTTAATATCCTTCTCTTTGTCTGCTTCGAATTATGCGTTTATTTTCTTTATCATCTTGGTTTATCAAATTGCCCAAATACGGACATATACGGACATATAATTCGTGCTTGGAAATTACATATGCGCACAAAATACGACACTTTATGACACTTTATTCGTGCTATGAAATTAATGGTGTACGAAAATATGACACTTTATGACACTATTGACATTTGGCAATTGTATTGTATATGTAAGTTGATTTTCTCTCTTTTATCCACATTTTTACTCACGATCTGTATAGTTTTTCTCTATTCTGACTGCATACATTGTATCTTTACCTTTTGATATCTTGATTAATTCATTGCTGCATGTACAATGACTAAATATCCCCATGGAACAATTGATGCTACTTGGCATGGAACTTTGATAATGGAACAAAGTGAAGAGTTAATGTGATGGGGCCATGAAAAAGCCAGGGTATTTGGAGATGGCAAAATTAGGGGCTTAAATACAGTAACAGGATTTACAAATTCTCAAAATTTAACCTGGATGAACAGTCTAATTTTAATAGTAGACTTAGCGGCTTCGGTTTTATCTGATGAATTCTGTGCGACGGTTTATGAATGGAGCGTTACTAGTGGATAGTCATTTCCAATCTTAGTCCTTTTGAATAGATTCTCATTGCTCAGTCTCATCAAAACATTCGTTTTTTTCGGGCCTCGCCTGTGACAGAAACTTTTCTCTTTGATATGTATCCCTCAACGTATCACCAAATGCGTAACACATTCTGAGAGCTAAACCATAAGTTGTGTCCTAATTCATATGCATACTCTTATACTACTCAGTAAAGGATTTTTAGCAACTTTTTTATATACAAAAAACTCTATCAATTTTTGACTATTGTTTGAATTTGCAAATAATGTCACATAATATACTAAATTATCAAAGGCAAAGGCAATACGAGTAGATTTATTGGCGTTCTAGAAATTAGACCAATATTTATTAAACTCAGAGCCTAAAAATTGAACGATGATTTCTGTCCTGAAAGGTAATCATGACAAGATAATTAGTATAGTAGGTTTCGAAATTGGTAATCCTCAGATTCATGATAGTTCGTTATGTTCAACTGAAGGAGTTGACGTACTCAGGTTCACAGATCCAGTTAATGCATTGGAGCATTTCAAAATCAATAGAAAAGATTACGCTCTTATGATTTCTGATTTGCGAATGCCAGTCATCAATGGAGTTCAACTACTAAAAACCGTGAAGGATTTAAATCCTTCAGCAAGAACGGTATTGACTACAGACTCTGGATACGGTAATAAACTGATTCAAGAATACACAAGAAAGAACATAATAAATGGTCTTCTCCAAAAGCCAGTAGAAGCACATGAACTAGTTACAGAGATCAATAAACAAATCGATATAATTGAAAGACCCGGCAAAAAATAAGTTGTAAATGTGTAGGCTAAAAAATCAACCCTTCCCATCAGACCCATTAAAAGAGAACACAATTTTATTTGCCTAGAAAGTATCATGTTAAGGGTAGTCCGCAATTATTACAGAAACCTGAACCCGGGGGATTTTTATGATTACAATTTGAACACAAAAATGATACCTTAGATCCACAGGAGTTACAGAAATTTGAATCGTTTACAAGAGGAACTGCGCATTCCCTACATTTAAGCAGAGTAGAAACTGAACTTTCATCACCCATCCTTTTCATTCGATATGCTTTTGGTCTCCGAGGTATTTTCAGAGCTCTGTTTTGAACTTTGGTAGCTGCAATATTTCCCTCTGCGATCCTTAGTAGAGATAGCAGATTTATCCTTGTATTTTTAGCAAGTGTCGAAAAACTATACGGATCGATTATTTGTTTGAAAACAATAACAGGTCTACCTCGATAAATGAAAACGACGTCTCCCATCGTTCTTGTCTCTAAACTATGTGAGTTTGCAGATCTCTGACAGTCGGTATCGTGATGTCTATGCTGAGACTCTCTGTGCCGATTCATTACGACTATATCATCTAAGGTATGCAAAAAGTAGTATGAGTTGTTTTGTAAGACCCTCAGATTGGTAATTATCTGCGTCTCAATAATTTTTTGGCGTACAGCTCTAGCAATAACTTCATTTTTCCATATCACATGTTCCTTTACATTAATTTCAAATAATTGAGAAGAATCATTAGATCGATATAATACTTTCATATGAAATCCTGTAAGCTTTATGAAGTTCTTAAATATATAGCTAAGAGTCAGTTACATCCTCTTCAATATGATATAGGAAAGGAAATGGTATTGTAAATTATATATTATCAACACCATCGCCACCCTTCATTGAATTGCCACTAATTCATCCAATTTAATTTCCATTAATTATAATTTGGTAAAAGTAAACTTTAAAGCTACCTTTTACCATCCATTAGATAGAATCCTAATTTAGAACTGATAACGGCGTGGGTACCAACGTCCGTGAATCAAATTTACTACTAATCCCTCTGGACCCACATAAAAATACATGCTTTTATAAATACGTTCTAATGCATCATTGCGTTCTAATCTCTTTATACATGTGATATCTAATATCTATATATTTTATTGTTAGTTTATGTGAGCTACCAACATTTATCAGATGCATTACGGTTAAGTCTGAAAGGTTACTCCATTAAGTAAATCAAATTGAATAAAATTAGAGTTTGATATCTAACTCTATTTTTTAGATAAACAATTGCTGATGTCATATCCATATATTTTGTTCAGGATATGGCACTTTTCTAGTAGCCAATCGCACTGATTACAGAAGGAACGAGAATTGCTGATCCTGAACGACCAGAATCAGAAAAACTTGTCTATGAACTATCAGTAAAACCGTAGAAGAATCTGATAATTAGTATTTGCTGATTTTAATTGCAAAGATGTAGATAGATTGTGAACATTTTTTACAATTGCAAAAGAGACTGGAAGAAAGTTTGTTGTAAAAGCTAACGATGCATACTTTCTAAAATATTTATCACAGGACAAACACTTGGATGTATCAAACATTGATGATGAAGATATTATCATTTATCTTGCAAAAAGAGGCTCAGGAACATATGCTGAAAAAGACTATAAGGGAAAGAACAAGGAATTTTTAGATTTGCATAATGCTTGGACTGCAGAACAAGTTCTTCTTTTATTACGTTTGACAAGAAGTTCTTCCACAATTCCTTTAACAAGGAAGGATACATGAATCGATTGTTGCTAATAATATGACCAAGCTAACAAACCAAACAGGAATTAACCTGAGAAATTAAAGAAGAATGATAATATTTTTGCTCTCCGCTCGTGTTACTCATTCCTTATTTTCTGCAAAGGAATTACGCATGTAAATTGTAAATATATCAGTTGCGAAAGGATAATTCTTGTTCAATTCCTCTTTAAAAGCAGAGAAAAGAGGCACTATTTGGTCTTGAAAGTTTTTTTCAGATGAGCTTTCCAGGATACAATTGCTGTACCATTCAGTCAGTCGCTTGAACTCATCTACCTTATTTTTGTCTAATAAACTTCTGCTTAAAGATGTATACTCATCAGCAAAATGCCTAATTATATTCGTTTGATGTCTTGATTGTGCCATTTCATATATTACCGACAATTCTGATGCAATCATTTCAGTTATTTTGCGTTCTTTTGGATTAATTATGATTGTAATATCCCCAAAAGTCTCTTTACCTCCCTTATTCACTTGTTTCTTATTTCCATCATTTGTATGAAGTTCAAAAGTAAATGGAATTCCTAACTTTTCCTCCGATGCAAACACATCATTTAAGACTCTAAATAGACCAGTAATACAAGAATTAACAACATCAATATCATATTGGTTAACGGATTTGATTGCCAGACTTCTTAAAATTTCTACCCCGTAGAAGGGATCTGTGGCGAAATCACGATCTTGGCTTATATCCAATGCAGAAAGCATATTTTGATGGAAGCGATTCATATCAATCCTATCTATACTATCAATATTATAAAAATTTGATAATAAATTACTGACTTTAGCTCTCACTTCTTTTTTCTTCTTATCCTTATAGGATGAGGGGCTTACTTCTTCTGCTGGTATTGTTGTTATTTTCTTTTTGTCACCATAAACTATAGCAAGAATACTACCCTTTTCTATCCTGTCGCCTAACGATTTTAACCATTCCATCTGTAGATTTATCTTATTGCTTAATTGAGGTAGATCACGCATACTATTGGAAAGGACATTCCAGTCAATATGGCGTAAAATTCCCTGCGTTCTGGATCTTATCTCAAATAGTTTTACATCCCCGCCGAAAGGACGCCTTTCAAAAAGTACGTTTTCGAATGGTTTTCTATTTTCATATGATTTTATAGAGCAAAGAATTTGAGCAGTAAGTCTTGAAACTAACGAATTGGGTCTAAGATACATACTAATATTGTGTAAGAAAAGAACAAAGACAAATAGTGCGACTATAGCAATGAAAACAGCTACATTTACTCCTACTATGGGTGTAAACGCAATTCCTGTCTCTTCTCCAGTTCTGACAGTTTTTAACACCAGTAAAGAGTACAAGACTACAGAAACAAACCATCCAAGCATTAATTGATTTATTTTATCATCTTCGAATCTCGAGACAATATGGGAGGTGTATTTCGTTGTCGCCAATTGAAGGGTAATAAGAGTGACTGAAAATGCAACACCAAGGATAGTAGCCCAACCAGCTGCGATAGTCGAGAGAATACTTCTGGCGGCGTTAGGACTACCGGCAAACACTAGTGATTTTAGAAAGGGAATGTCAACTGTTAGCTTTTCGTACGCTAGTTCGTCAATTCTTGATGTTATCAAAAATAATACCAAAGCACAGGATGAAAATATTATTGGATAAAAGAGTAACGATTGTCTAAATGAAAGCAACCTACTTTGCAGACGAGATTTAAGTAGGGAGGCAAGACTGTTCAATCTGATTTGTACTCAGATAAACAACAGAGTATATAATATGCATGCATATGCTATATCAATATTAAATACCTTCTTTATCTACCTAACCGCCTTAAATAGAAAAATAAAGGTTCCGATAGTACCTTTACCCCCTGAGCGTATGTGGGAAATTATTTCCTTCATATCTAGAGTCTATCCGAGGTCATTATTTGCTATAAGAGTTTTCATAGATGCTCTCCATTCTAAAAGTTGGAACGATATGATTAAGGCAGGCCACTTAAACACGGAATGGAAGCAAGGATTGAAAAAAATCTAGGTAAAACAATCTCGGTGGTACATATGTGATGATGATAAACGTCAGGACGACAAGCAGATCGATAACATAGAAAAGGAATGTGGCTCTTCTTTAACTAAATGACAGTCTCTGAAGAAATTATTATGCCAGATCCAGAACCTGCTTCTGAAAGTACTATAAATGAGATACAAGGAGAAGACAAACCATTATTATCGTTTCCAGAGACAATGTCCGCGGGAGTAAATAGTTACTGGGATAGCATAATTTTAACGCTTGCAGTAATAGGAGGAACAATTGCAGTTTATTTTATAATAAGATTTTTTATTGGAAAGTCAGCGGAGTCATTAAATTTAGATAAAGGCCAACTAAAAGGCATCTATTCAATAACCAAATTGGTATTGATTGTATTAGCTATAACCATTATCATTTTTCACTTCTCATCATTAAGTGGAATAGCCGCTGGTGCCATAAGTGTGGCTGCTGGTACTATAATTGGATTTTCCTCAAGAAACACTATTAGCAACGCAATTGCAGGCATACTGCTTTTATCGTCTAGACCATTTAAAATAGGAGATAGAATAAAGACTGAACAAAGTGATGAGTTAGTAGGTGATGTTATTGAAATCAGTCTTTTGTACACTAAAATAATAACTGTGAGAAATGAATTAGTAACCATTCCTAATCAAACACTCTTGCAAAATCAAATAGTGAATTATAGCGGAATGGATTTGCTTGCAACCTCAGTTGAAGTTTCAATAACATACCAAAACAGCAGAAAAGTAGTAGAATCTCTTCTCATAGACTCAGCAAAAAACACAGAAGGAATAATTCCTGAAAAACCTTTTCCATATGTCCTGATCAAGAGGTTTGATAACTATGCTGCTATATATGAAGTAAGAGCATATACGAATAAGGCAAATGAATACTTGCGAATTCAGTCGGAGATTCGAAAAAATATTTACGATTCCTTTCAAAAACATGGCCTAGACCTGACCGTTCCACAGGCGCAGATGAATTTAGATACAGAGAATAAGGAATTAGAGGAGAAATATGGAAAAGAGCGCTTTAGGTAACTTCCCTGGACATCTTGGCATAGAAGTGAGGGGAAAATCTCAAAGTGGCAACCATCTGACTGACTGATGCAAGAATCAGTAACATAAACTTGGTATTCCTAAGAAATATTCAATATAAGCGCGGGAAGTCCAGAAGTAAACAAAACAAAAAAGACGGGGAATCATTCCGCTCATACGTAATTTTATAAAATACCAATCTTGTTTGTAGAAACCACTGTGATGTGTTTGAATGTTTGTCAAGTTTTGAATGAATATTTGTATAATGAATCCCAGAACATCAATTCGTAATCAAGAATTAATCGTGCTGCATTTTCCATTTCTCTTAATAAAATCGGGGGACCTGACTCGATTACTTCGGTTGATTTTTTCAGAAATTCTTCCTGAAGAGGAGCAGAAAATCTGTCCAAGAAACGACAACTTTCCAATCAATTAAGGCTTCAGCAATAATATCCGCAGTACGCAAATTTTCATTCTTGCTCATACTCATTGGAGTACAATGTAATACAAGTGAGTTTATGACTACAAGATTATACAAGTTCTAACAGTAAAAGCAGGATTGTCAGCTTTGTCTTCTCGGCCAACCTGAATCAATCTTACAGTGAAAGATTTAGTGATGCTTGATTGTAATTATACGATACTTCGCCATCAAATTTGCTCTCAGTCTTCTTGGTTTCTGTCTTTTACTAACAATCGCCAACCCTGAAAGCATCACCTTAACTAAATTCATTGAACACTTCTGATTTTGCAGAGGATTTTCAAAAGTATGAATGCTTTTAACTGTTTGTACAGAACATATGTTCTATGACCAAAAGTCGGAGAATAAATTTCGATGAGTCAATTCCCCGGATGATTGAACGTTTGAAATCGGAACATATTGTATTTGAATCCAATTTAGTTCGAGTCGAAAATAGTATAAAAATGAATAATATCAAACTAGCAACACAAATAGTGCAAGACATGGGAGAGGAAATCATTCAACACGCAGTTGAAGAGGAAGCTAGGCTTATGCGTGTAATTATGAAAAATGCAAAGGATGAATCATCTGAATCCATCAAGATCATGCAAGAGCACAATTGGTTGATGAATTTTCTCAACAATAGACTAACGTTGATCAAAAATGCAGCTACATCATCAGATCCAGCAGAACATGAAAAAGCAAAAGGAGATTTAAATGAATTTGTGGACAACCTAAGACGACACTTTAAAGAAGAAGAGCAGATTGTTTTCCCTTTAACATTGAGATCTGAATCCGCAGGATAGCTTGGATAGTTAGGATCCTAATGTCAGCAGTTTGTTTAAATTAAAATTCCCAATTCTAAAATCTGTAATCCTCTTGAAGAAAGTAGTTTTATAATATTACTTCACTAATGTAATGGACATCATGAATTTTATCAATCGAAAAATCGAGTTTCAATATAATATCAGTTTTTAAACTTAGTTACTACTGTTGAGACACTAACAACTCTGGATAATTATTGGCTAAAGCATTAAAAAAAAGCAAGTGCACTATTACTCTAATTCTAACTACTAGCAGCTCTAAAAATTTGAGATAACATAACCAGTAAGAATACTGATACTACTATGGCGGAAAGAGAAAATATTATTATTGCAGCACTTACTTTATTTAATTTCATATTTAACCATCAGAGAATTGGTAGAATAAATGTATCGTTATAATTCTTTATCATACAATGAACTATATCCATGTTGTAAGATACTGACTTCAATACTATAGGGTTTATCATACTTGATTCTATTTTTTATAAATTCGACTAACACAGGTCTCTGTACACGTAAAATTTCTTTTAAGCAGCTACTATGCTTGAATCTCAAACTCAATTCTGTCCGTATTATTCTCCTCTGGGAACAAACTTATGTTGTAAGTATAGTTGTTAAAATTAATCCACCTTATCATGGTATTAACTGGTATTGAAATTTCATTGGGCTCAAAAATTGAAATGTTAGTCGTTGAGAATGGGATCAAAATATCATAGGGAGTAAATCTCTTCGAACGAAACATCAAGACATGTATTCTGTGATTGACTATACGCCAAATACAGAATCAGAATAATCAACAATAGAATTCCTACACCACTAAAATAAATCGGCTATATATTCACAATATTAAAAAAACTTAGTATTGTATTTAATAATTTAGTCCCACGCCTATTAATGACACTCAGTGCTATTTCAAGTCAAACTATGTCAATTTTATAGGTTTTTCTTAGTCGCATTTTTTTATAGTATGTTGGCGTTACGACCTTAACGTTACTCATTACCAATCAGCAACTGATGGGTTATGATTGTTTCCTTTTCAACTCTGCAATCAACCTCTTACCCATCGGTTGCTCAGTATTGTTTTCCATTATTATTTAATCATAAAAATATTTTGTATTCTTTTAAGGTAACGCCTTAAACAATTAGTTTTAGGATTTCATGTTTTACTTCCCATTACTTCAAAGGCTTGAAATTTCCCGTAATGGTTCTTCAAATCAACATGATCTATTTCGTTTAGTCTAAAATATTCTTTAACCAGCATCTCAGTTTGGGATGAAATCACTATTTTATTTGGGTTAGCAACCTCCTCAAACCTACTTGCGATATTAATATTCGTTCCTATTGCGGTTAACTGATCATTTTTATCAGTACCCATGTTACCGTAGATGACCATTCCGGTGTGTATTCCACATCTCAGATTGATATCTATAACTCGTCCTCTTCCATAAGGCTTCCATATTTTAATCCATTTTTCTCTTTGTTCTTCAAATTTTTCTCGTAACTCTAATGCACACTTTACCGCATTTATTGCAGCCTGGCTTTCATTTTCATCTTTACTAGGAACACCAAACAAGGCCATTATTCCATCACCCATGAACTTGTCTAGCGATCCTTCAAATTTGAAAATAGTTTTCTTCGATATTCTATACCATTCTTGTAAAAATTCAACTAGCAAATTATCCCTAGTCACTAATGTTTCAGAGAGCTCACTAAAATTTTTGATATCCCAAAATACAGCAGTTATCAATCTTCTTTGAATTCTTGTTATATCATCGTAATTAATTTTAGAAATTATATCATCAGAAAAATGTCTCTCCAGTTTTGCAACTTTTTTGTATTCTTCAATGATTGAATTTCTTGACTGATACTTTGGCCCGAAGCTTACAGTCTTAGAGGAGGAGGAGGAGGAGAACCGTAGTTCCTCCCTAAAATCTAGCGGCTTAAGGCCTGTTCCTCATTCGATTAAATCATTAGAATCATCGTAATTCTGATCTAGGTCAAATTTATCCACGATCATTCTATATACTCGTAAGCTTCAGTTATATAAAATTTATCATGAAAAATGCAGTTGTTTTGATAATGATTCCTAATCACCTTGTGATGATATTGTATTAGTCTGAAAAAATTTAGATGTCTTTACAAAATGAAGGTTCAGATCTCACATAATTTTGCATACTAAATTTAATTGAGATTAACAATTACTGAATATATAATATCAATCTTTACTAAATCTTATAATATTCTGAATTTTTGCAACATATTTATGGATATTCATATTTTTTGTGAGGTATTGTGATTCGATGTAAACCAATCTAATACGTCTCTGCGATATCATGCCAGGAGGCAATAATTGGATTTAAGTGCAGCGGTAGGTATTTTCGATAGTCATATTGTTAAGGTTGATTTTCAAAATTACTCTCCAATGCAACCTTCAATTGTCTAAAGTATTTATTCGTAGTTATATCTCCGTTGTCATCTATTGAAATTAAATTAAAATTTGGAGTGTCTAATGAAACAAGGCCCCATCTCCAGTATGCCATTCCCCAAATATCAGTATCCTTAAATGTTTTAACAAATAGATTGGCTTGTTGTTGATTTATGTCACTTTCAAAGGGATTTATCTCAAAAACTGTATCTCCTTCTTCATTAATTGTTTGCTCCCGTAGAATATTGTTCCATTCGCCTATGTATATTGGAACACCTGTGATATTAGAAGCCTTAAGAAAAGTGTTAAATTTTTGTTGCTGATATGAACTCTCCGTTGGTAATCCGTATATACTTATTTTAAAAACTATGTTGGTACTATTTTGTGGTTTCATTTTGGCTAGGTTTTCTGGTATTAAGTTTATAGGACTTTTTAGATCTATAGGAATATTCATACTGTAAACAAGCACTTTGTTTGTAAATTTCCTTAATTCATTAACCATAAATGTATTATACTGGCCAATTTTTTGCCATTGATCGGCACTGTGAACCTGTGGCTCACTGAGAATTTCATAACCTAATGTACTCTGATGGCTGTCTAGAGTATCAACTATTTTTTTCATAAATTCAGCCTGTAGAATCCACCCATCCGTTCCATTAGTAGCTTTCACAGATCGATTCCACCAATCCGTCCACCATGCTTTTGCAGGTGCATATTTAGGTGATCCTCCATTGGCAGCAGGATAGGCTTGATTGTCTTGGAAAAGAAATGAAGGGAATCCCGTTCCTCTTTGTGGATTAAACCAAGAGGAAGTATGAAATTGATGGTTATCATATATTACATTCACGTTGTACTTATCTGCGGCTTCCGCTACAGATTGTAGTTCAAGCATAAAATTAGTTGGGTCTCTTTCGTAAGATTCCCAATAAAATACAAACCTTACATGATTCATACCAGCCTCTGAAATTAGTCTAAAGCTATCATCAAAATAATCCGGCGGCATAATACTTCCTATTGTTCTGGCTTGTGGCATGCTTGTATGATATCCTTTCATATTTACGCCATAAAATATTTGATTTGTCTCCTGACCATGGGAATATAGTACAAATGAATTGGTCAGCAACAATGTGAAAATTGCAACCAATAAAATTAAGGTAGAACTAACAAGATATCTTGTTAAATTAATACTGTGCATCTAATTTAGGATAAATATCCACATTATAAAATGGTTTCCAGCCATTTCACTTGTATTAAATTCATCAGATTGATCCTTCAGTTCATTTTTCTTAATTTATTTCCATAATCTGCCCATTATCTGAGACTATATTTATTTATCGTTAGGAATTCCTTACATTTACCAACACGAAGTTCTGAAAGCTGGTATCCCAAGTGCCATCGTCATGAGAATTGATGATTATGACAGGAGTTTCCCTCATTGAGAACATTCATTGGATGATATGTATTTGGATGTTTATTGTTCTTTACAAGATTACGTATGATTCTACAGAGGAAGGAAAAGATAGAGATGGAAAAAATATTATGATTAGAATACTAAGGAAATACCGACCTGTTGTAACGTAACCCTACGCATAGAAATATTTAGAATAAATGATATAGGCAAAAAGATTATCATATAACTATAGTTTGAAATTTATTTAATTCTTTAAATAAAAATAGTTACCAAACCCATATTGAACAATCCGATTCATAGATTAGAGTTCATGGGAGAGATATGTGACAATGTATTAGACAATAAGTCGAGTCTTAAAGAACGGCAGAAAAAATATGCGGAGATTCGGACTAAATATGCAGACTTAACAACTCAAATAATAAACGAAGCTTAGACCGTCAGACAGCTTTACAAGCTGATTTCTGAAAAACCTTTTAAATGAAAATGTTGTCTATTAATCGTTTCTAAATTTTTTGCTCTGCTGGTCTACACAAATCGGGAACCACATGAAAAATCAGACTAGTCCCTCTGGATCCGAATAGTTAACAATTTTGGAATAGATTGGGATCCTGTGACGGGAAATTTATTGGATACAGAGAATGGTCCCCATTATGGTGATGAAATTAACATGGTTGAACCTCTCTTTAACAGCGGATGGGCTATTGTTCAGGGATTGTGTGACTAACTGCCTTCTTTTGTTACTGCCCAAGATTATTAACTTGTAAATTATCATGGACTTAAAATTATGACATCCAAAAGTTTGGCGACAAATTAGAGAACCCGCGCACTATAAGGGACCAAGCAGATATGAGTCCTATACTTAAGACTAATTGGAATACTGATTATTTTAAGAGACACGACTATCTTATTATCATGACAGGGCATGATGAATGATGAATAACTTCGCTTGATACGCTACCTAGAACTAATTCTTTAAACTTTCCCATGCCTCGACTTCCCATGATTAGATATCATGCTTGTCTTTTTCGCAAGAATCCAATATTATAGAGCTCGCGTCCCCTAAAGTAGTTTGGAATTAATTGACAATCCCTTTTTTGTAGCTATTTTTGAAAACTTTGATATGATATGTTGGCTTTCTTTTTCATATACTTCCACCAGGTCTCTTAACAATTTTTCTGATTGAATATCTACAACTGGGGCGACTTGATAACATGAATTGCAGTAATCTTCGCCTAATTTTTCCGAAAGCGATAGTGCCGCGTCCAATGCTCTAGAAGAATTATCGGAACCATCTACAGGTATAAGTACTTTTGAGAACATTGAAATTCAATAATGCATTAATGCTTATTATACCATAACAAATTGATACACTAGTATACTCAAATGTAAGTCAACATGATCATCATGCTACCTAAAGACCATCATTGATAAGGTTTTCCCACTTTAGATATATCTGATATATCTGAGAACTTCAATTATAATAGATATTAAATAAATAAGCATTTTAAAAAAAATCCTTTTTGATATAATCGAAGGCGTCGTATATGTGGGACGAGCAATATTGCTACTATATTAATCGGATTATCGATTTCTGTTTTAGCGCTCCTTTTAACATCGGGGAATGATACAGATAAAACTCATAGAAGACTCTAAATAATAATTAAAAAGGCATGCCTTTGAAGAATCAATGTTTTGAGTTAGATGAAACCTGATATTCCCTGCTATTATCAAGTAAAATCCATAATAAGAGCAATAAGAGCATTAAAGTGGAATTTAGATTTTAGCTATTTTAGAAAGTGGATACTGATAGGTTTTATACTTGGTATAGTTGCCGGGTTAGGAGCCGTTGCCTTATTTCTTTCAGTTGAATTTTTTACACACATATTTCTTCAAATAGGAACGGGATATTCTCCCCCTTTGGCAGGAGGTTTCCAGACTAATTTCCCTTACACCCTGTTTATTGAAAAGCCATGGCTCATACCATTAGTAACGGGGTTGGGCGGTTTACTGGTTGGGTTAATTACAACAAAGTTCTCTCCTGAATCTGAAGGTCATGGAACAGATGCAGTAATTGATGCATATCACCACAAAAGTGGCAACATTCGAACAAGGGTACCTCTTATCAAAGCGATTACATCTTCTATCACGATAGGAAGCGGTGGAAGTGGGGGAACTGAGGGACCAGCGGGTCAGATCGCTGCAGGCTTTGGATCACTTATAGGCAAAATTTTCAAGCTAAACGAAGATGAAAGAAGAATTGCACTTGCCGCTGGTATGGGAGCAGGTATTGGCAGCATATTCAAGATTCCATTAGGAGGAGCGGTCTTCAGCGCAGAGGTATTTTACAGAAGAGATTTCGAGGTCAGGGCTTTGATCCCCGGTCTCGTGGCGTCTGTAACTGGATACACCGTATTTGGCTTTGTTTTTGGATGGGATCGTCTTTTCACTATTCCTCTTGATCTTGTAAAGTATACCAATCCTGCATCGCTACTTCTTTATGCTCTGGTTGGCCTGATCTCCGCACTAGTAAGTGTAGGTTATGTCAAGACCTTTAATACGATCTCAGATTTTTTCTCTAAAATGCGAATTCCAAAGTATATGAAACCGGCCATCGGGGGAGTATTAGTAGGGATAATTGGAATAATGTTCCCTCAAATTTTGGGAACATCATACGGATGGCTGCAAGCAGCAATCAACAAGGATTATCTCTTGTTCCCTCTGGGCATGATAGGAGCTGTAATAGTTCTCAAAATACTGGCTACTTCTCTTACGATTGGTTCTGGAGGCAGTGCTGGTGTATTTGGTCCCTCAATGGTAATAGGAGGACTTTTAGGCGCATTTGTTGGCACAGCTTTTCATTTGTTAGGATTATTTACTTGGATAGATGTTACTTCGGTAGTTATAGTATCAATGGTATCGTTTTTCGGAGCAACTGCAAAAACTCCGATTTCCTCTATTATCATGGGAAGTGAATTAACAGGCGGTTATGCCCTTCTAGCACCGATGATGCTTGCAACCTTCATTGCATACATTATGTCGGGACAACATAATTCGATATTCAGGAACCAGGTTTTGAACCGCTCGGATTCGCCTGCCCATAAGATGGAATACCAGCGTGTCATACTAAGCGATCTGTATGTAAAGGATGTTATGAAAGATCCAACCAATAGGCTCTCAAAAGATCTATCTGTAGATGAAGCACTTCAAATATTGAATAGAAATAACGGCAGAATGATAATGGTAGTTAATGAGAATGATAAACTTGAGGGTGTTGTATACAAACACAAACTATTCGAGTTCCCTGAAGAATATCGTAAATCTACTAAATTAGTAAACATAATGATAAATGATCCATTTTTTGCTTATTCCTCAGACTCACTACACCATGCATTGATTAGACTCTCGTCAAATGAACTCCAAGAAATGCCCGTCTTATCAAATGAAAATCACAAAGTTATTGGCATAGTAACGATTGCTGATTTGGTCAAACTATATGACAGTCAAGTTGAAAAAATATTGAAGTCACGGGATCAACCTTTTAAATGGTAACAATGCCAATACTAACCAGATGAATGAAGACCTAAACTTAATTTTAACCAAGTGAATTTGGAAGGAGAAACAGAAAATCATCCAGAAAAACATCTATTTGAAATTTAAAACATTGTTATGGTTCCAAATTTAAAACATTGTTATGGTTCCAATGTGGCTTTTGCATACACCATCTTAAATGGTTTGGAAGCGATAACTATGGTGTCATATTGATTAGCAGTGTCACCTATGAAGTAGTTTTGTGAACCTATGTTTCCTTTAAGTATACCTAGATCTTTACCATTTATCAAATCTCCATCGTTAGTAAAGTATACATGGAGATCTGGCCCATTTGTTATCTGAAAGTTTTCAAATCGTAAGAACTCGTTATTATCTACAGAGAGAATTCTTGAAACTCCACTAACCTCTGATATGTTCCCAGAATTTGTAAAATTACCACTCCTTACTTCATAAATTGATGTCATGTCTGTGTTAGGCGGGGCCATCGCCTGAATAGTTTCATTTACCTCAGCATTTATTTGTGCAGCACCCATCATAACCATGTTCATATCTGCACTACTCATGTTGTTAATCGCCAAATTCTTTTGGTCTTCTGTCATGGTGTTAAATTCTTTAAATGCCTCCATGGATTGTTGTTTGCTAAACTCTTCATCAGAATCTTGTGCATACGAGAGAAGAGGCAATGATATTCCCAGAAAAGCCAATAGCAAAATCAAGACATTAATTGATAATTTATCATTATGGGCGTTTTCAAACATTAGTTAAGTTTTCCTCCGTCAATAGATAAACTTTATTTTTTGGTCATATTATTCCTTTACAAGATCTGCGATGAAGACTATTGAACGGTTGACATTTTCAATGATTAACCCATCCCTATATTGTTATTGTATGATATCCAGTGGCACCACTAGGAAAAGGCGGCTTCATCTCGGCAGTCTGAGTCTTGCCCGTCTTGTCAGTTGCTCTAACTACAATGCTGTAATTTTCGGCATTTGGTGGCACATATCCAGCCGTCCATAGTACCCATGTGTACTGTGATAGCGGATCTTTGACGCGGGCCGTCTTCCAAGTTGTTCCTCCATCAGTGCTGACCTCAATCTTTGCTATTCCTCTGTCTCCTGCAAACGCTATACCGGCAATTGGAACTTTATCCCCGTAAGACGTAGCTTCAGTTTCATCTAGCATTCTGAACCTTTGTCTTGCAGCAGCTTGTCCAGGAATCAATATGGACGAACCAGTGTTGTCCTCAGCGTTATTGGCCCATCCTAGTCGCTGCCAATAGCCCTCATAAACGCTATCTACTAGTTCAATTTCTGTTATCCATTTAGCGTTCATCATACCATACAGACCTGGTACTATTGCCCTAACCGGAAAACCGTGTTTATCCGTGAGTGGGGCATAATTCATGTCGTATGCAAGTATGGTACCGTCCATTTGTGATCTCTCTATAGGTATTCCAACATCATAACCGTCAGCACACCTAAACACGACATATTTTACGTTTGGCTTTACTGCAGCCATATCAAGAATGTAGCTTAAACGAACGCCCTTCCAAAGAGCGGTACTTATTAGATCACCACCAATCTTATTACTTATGCATGCTAGTGTTACGTATTCCTCCACTGAAGGCATTGACTTTATCTGGTCGTAGTTTACAGTCAATGGTTTTTCGACTAGCCCCTTTATTGTAAGGTTCCAAGACTTCGAATCAACCTGCGGAACTATTGGATTGACATCAATCCTGTAAAACAAATACGTCGGAGTAACTTCAGAAGCAAGAAGTGTTGCTAGATTTGGATCCTCAAATCCCTTGGGTGGAGAACCAGTTTGTGGTAACAGGTCAGGAGTGGCCGATGTTGGTTCTTGTATTTCGTTCTGTCTAAAAAGTAGTCTATCTACCCCGAGATATATTATCGGTAACACTATAGCTGAGGCTGTTATTAGGCGAAGAAATGCGCTTCTACTATATTTAACATCCATAGTATCTATTGATTTATCAGGAATAGGTCCAATTACATCCATTGATTTTCCCTTGGCTCTTCTAAGAAAGAATGATGAAAACACAAATCCGAAAGCGAGATGGTATGGAATAAGCGATAGGAAAATAAGAGATAATGGCACGACTTGTATACCGCTTCGTGATTGAATTATAGTAACCAATGTTATTGCTATTACCATGAAAACAATATATGATAGTGCAGAAGAAAGTAGAGCCTCCAGAAGGTATCCCCTCCCCTTTAATCTAGAAAATAGTTTATCAAGAAAAATTGCCACAATTCCGAAAACTACAATGGTAGCAATAATTGATCCAATAAACGCTGAATATTTAGCAAGAGGTCCAAAATTTTGAACTGCCTGTGATTCGATTTCTCCAGGTGTTACGGAAAATAATGTCTGCGATGCGATTTCTGGGAGAAACAATCCATCGCTTGACTCTTTCAGCATTATTGAGACTGCTAGTGCCACTGCTCCGGCTGCTAGACCTGCAACAAACGCAACTAAGAGTCTGCGTGAATTTCTAGCCACGTACTTTGATCTCAATCTAACGATTTAAGGTTTTTTTAATTTAAACTACTATAGATTAGTGTTTGCTTAATTTCAAAATTATTACAATATTTTATTTTGTTGTTTTATTTTGATCGCTGAATATAGTGGTGGACATATTTGGTTTCAAAATCTTCATCATTTCCATCATTTCCTTTTCATGCATCTTTATCCCTTCATCTGTCATATTTAATTGCATAATTGCTCCCTTGATGTTCCCTTCGTTTAGATCCATGATTGCTTCGATTAAATGCATCTTTGCGTTATCTAGCGAAGAGCCGAAGGTCATATTTCCACCTGGCATCATCATGTTCTTATTGTTGACAGAACGTCCGTCTTGCGAATCGTTCACTTGCAACTCTTGACTAAAGGTGACTTTTGATGTCATTGTTATCAAAGCAGTGACACCGATAGCTACCGCCAATACACTAATTTTCATTTGGCTTGACATGGGGAAAAGTAATATCTACAATCATATCATATTATATAAAGAGTATCTAAATTCGTAACTAGGCAACGAAATGTGCAAGAAATGATTATGTAAACTATTGTTTGTCCTAGCAATTTCCTGCTGGGTATCATTGAAAAGGCATCTTATTCCAGTTTATTTAGGTTGGATTGAACAGCAAAGATCTATAGTGGTACTCTCTTAAATACTAATTATGTCATACTAAACGAATGCATTGGACACCTTCAAATTATACATCAGTGAGGGTAAGCTATTCCAAAATAATAAATGCAGTAGAAATTAAACCAAGGAAAGAATTAATCTTTACTGGACAGGGAATAGGACGCGTCTTATGGACAGATATCATATCACATACTGATATTCCGTCAAGTAACTGTTCTCATATGGATGGATATGTTGTAAAATACAGCGATATTCAAAGGATATCTCAACAAGGACCAATAAAACTTAAAATGGTGACTGGGAGAAAAGATGACAAGAGTAAAAAACAACCTTTGCGGAGGGGCCAAACTTTTAGGGTTTCAACTGGCGAGGTTCTTCCACCTTTGGGAGATACTGTTGTTCCTGTTGAATATACCAGTTTTGATGCTAAAGATGATACAATTTTAATTCAAAAGGATCTGGCCAAGGGCTCGTTTGTATCAAGTAAGGGTAGCGAAATAGCACGTAAGGATTTGATACTAAACAAAGGACATGTCCTAAGAGTACAGGATTTAGGATTAGTTTCAATGCTTGGAATTCGGAAAATAAAAATTTTTAAAAGACCGAGAGTTGCAATTATTCCCACAGGCAATGAACTTACTAAAGAAATAAATGATATTAAGCGCGGAAAAATACTGAATACAAATAGCAGAGTAATTTCCAATTTGATTGAAACATCAGGCGGAGCCGCTCTGGATCTTGGCATTACACCTGATAGTATTCACAAGATAAAAAACAAAATTAGACTGGCGTTATCTCAAAGCGATATCATCCTAACGACCGGCGGTTCTTCTGTTGGATTGCGGGATCTTGTTGCTGAGTCAATTGATGAAATTGGGAAACCTGGAGTTTTGGTGCATGGAGTAAAACTTGATAGGGGAAGGGTAACTGGACTCGCAGCACTGCGCAGAAAACCTGTCATTATTCTTCCTGGACCCATCCAAGGAGCAGTTAATGCGTTTATCGTTTTTGCCCAGCCACTGATTAGACTTATGTTGGGTCTGCATCCCTTTGCCGTACCGTTTATTTCGGCAAAGCTTATTGAAGATTGGAACGCCCGGAAAAAATTTAAAGACTTTACCAAGATAGTGTATGTCAATATATCGCTGTCGAAATCAGGCGAATTTTATGCTAATCCTGTAAGTGGGGAAACTACGGACATTTCAGTTCTAACAGGTACCAATGGTTTTATTTTTGTACCCGAAGACTTGACTATGTTAAATAAAGGACAAAAGGTAAGAATAAACATATTTCCTGGTCTGTCAGTTTCATCAGGCCAGATTGAATTTCCCTCTATGTCAGGAAAATCATTTCTTCCATTCTAGTTAGAATTATTTGAATAACCTAGTTGCCAGATTAATCCCTGCTACAGCAACTATAATTCCTATAATAAAAATCAATTTTTCGTGACTTAATTTGAAGGCCCCCCACCTTGATCCCAGAAACCCTCCTAGGAACACAACAAGTCCCAGCGGCAAAATTAATGCAAAATCAACATCCTTTGTAATTGAGTGAGCGACAAGCCCGCTAATAGAATTTGTGAGTATAAATAAACTTGCTGACGCGGCAGCTGTCTTTGGATTTGCTAGGCCTGTTAATATCAAGATTGGTGATAACCAGATGCCTCCGCCAATTCCCACGAGTCCCGAAACAGTCCCT
>JAICFW010000003.1 GCA_025923455.1 Nitrososphaeraceae archaeon
TAGGATATGCGAAACTAGCAGGTAAAGGGGTAATAGAAGACGTCCGTGCCTTTACACTCGTTACTTGTAAGGAAGACATCATAAATTCTATATCATTGCTCAATATATTGATGCATTTTGGAGAACATCCAGAAGAGGAACAATCGTTTCGTACTTTGGCTGGCGCTCTCGATACGAGTAGGAGTGAATTACGAATTCTGGAAAGATTGGGTGAACACTTAAAGCGTTCACTGGTCACTATGATTCAATTTCGTCTTGACAACATGGTAAGAAATATTCTTACGACTCTTAACAAAGCTGTGAGCAATAGTTACGTAATCAATGTCGATGCTTTACTTACATTTTTACAATTGGCAGATATGACCAGGAAAGGTGAAATTCTGCGGGTTTTGCAGTACGTAAGGAACACGTATCACAATAATGGTACTCATTTATTTGGAAAGCCATTAAATATCCAAATAGAGAATTACAGTTTTATTTTTGATAAGAATTGCCCTATTGATTGCGCATCATGGGTGCATGTAACAATTGCGATGAAGGCTACTTTTGAAGTGGTGGCTGACATTCTCAACTCTGCGCCAGTCAAGGCTCTACCATGGCCTGTTCCCATACACGTTTATTCTACCTAGTGGAAAGGGTACACTTGTACCACTATTACTGGCGAGTGTCATAACGATGTTCCACCAATAATGAATAATCAAGAGCTAATCAAGTGCTCATCAGAAGGAAATGAATTTGGTGTCCTCACTGCAATTCTAGATGGGAAGGAAATTAAGAATCTAGAACAATATCGTACGCAAACAGTTTTTATAATATTACAGTGGTGGAAGGGAACATATTTCATCTACCTGCAGGAACATTCAAAAGCCATGCTGATGGTTTCTTTGTTTTCTTAGAACCGCCCCCTCCAGGCAAACATGATTTGACCCTTAGAACCAGCGTCGTTAATCCCACTACTCCAAGTTATAATTATGCGGCAGAGTCGATTTATCATCTTACCATCAAATAGTAATTCCATTCAGCAGACGAAATTTTCAGTCCCTATTTTCGATATTTGCTCCTTCATACAGTTTGGTTTTGATTGAAAAAATTATAACCTACGGATGTATCTGCCTCTTATCGTTTGGATGAAAATATTCAAAGCTTGTACGGCAATGATGAAATATTAAAATCAACGCTAGAAATATTGGATTCCACTCGTGAAACAATCGAGGGTTGCATTGGAAAGGAAGAGGTCGAAATGCATGTCTCACATGAGACATTGTGGAATGCCCTAACCGCACTTAAGCATAAGGGAGTGAAAATAAGAATAGTCACACAGGTTACGTCGGATGACTTGGAGTTTTGCAAGAAATTCACAGAAGCAGTCGAATTAAAGCACTTGGATGGGATTCAGAGTAGTTTTGGGATATCAGATGGAAGATGGCTTCTTGAACACGTTGTCTCCTTGGACGAATATCCGTTGTCACATGCAATATTGACCGACATAAGAAAACTGGTAGGGATAAAAAGGAAGCTATTTGAAACTTTATGGAAACAATCTGTACCTGCGGAGGAAATTTTTATGAAACTTGAATTATTAAATCCTGCAGAGGTTAATACAAAGATAGAATCAAACGAAGCGGAGAAACTGCTATTTAATCTAATTTCTAATTCCAAATACCGCATAGACATGGTTATTCGGACTAATGATTCCGTTAACCTTCTTGAATTAGGAAGATTGAGCCGTTGTCTAAAAGACGCATTGAATCAAGGCGTAAAGATAAGGATTTTGTTACCAAAAGGTGAACTCAATGATTTGGACAATCTGGGTGTAAACCTAAAAAGAGTCAAAAAAAATCAATCAAATAAACTTATACTAGTGGTTGACAATCTCCACACGCTAGTAGGGGAAATAAACGAATTTAGGGAAAATGATTTGGAGCTAACGATAAGGAATGCTGTTCACAGTACTAGCACATTGTCATTAATGACGTTCTCGGCTCTATTTGAAAAAATGTGGAGAAGCGCCTGAGGTAACGATTCGTCCTAATTATAATAAAAACCGATTGTTTGATTGAAGCGATTCTAAGCGAGATTATCTTCTCAACAGAGTAATAGTTTGTCAAATTTTAGGAACTTTACTTCCATTGACAGATTGAGGCGGTAATTGTTCTGGTAACGTATTGTTAAGACTAGATGCGTTGGTGGTATTAGAATTTATAGTGTCACTAGATGGAATATTCAATGTTCTGTTGCTTGTTTGACTTGAATTGAGATATGCTGGTATTTCGAATCCTCCTGAGCTCCGAAATAATAATAGTACCCAATTGTTTTGAACGGCTTTAATTGGTTTATATTGTATCTCAGTATTAGAACCGTTTACCGTTTCTACTAGTGCTCCTTTTTCTCCTTTTACCGCATTCTTAAAACTTTGGAGGTTCCCATATGAAGTATCTTTGTGTGTTGTATTTAGCAGAGAGGATGGTTGACTCTTGTCAGAATCGGCTATTTTCGTACCGTTACTGTCTACCAACACAATTCTTTCTCCATGTCCTAAATTGACAGATTGCAGAATTTTATTATAAGTTTCAAAGTTTAATCCCGAGGACACGGCTCCTATCACCGAAGTATTACCATTATCAAATATAGGAACAATTAATTGTGCTTGGTTGCGACCTGAAGAAAGCGACGTAATTACGTTACCAAGAAAAGTGTTTTTGGTTTCTGTCACACCTATATAGTAGTCTCTATGTGAGAGGTCGGAGCTAGATAAATTCTGCTGACGAGCATAAGGTTCCAATAGATATACGGTTCCATTTGGCATAAGATATAAGAATGAAACAAACTCGTCAGGGAATTTTGAGAGTATTTCTTGACCTATCTGTCTTTTTTCCATGTCTGCATTTGCAGGTATTCCATGATGGGCTGCACTAAATTGACTCAGGAAAGAGAGAGTTCTCATTTCGGGTAGCTTACTTGTTAACTCAAGAATTGCTGTAGCTTTTTGTAGTTGATTTTCGATTGCAAGAGATGAAAGGATTAATTCGTTTTCTTGTTGGTTGGTGTTATTTATGTAAGAAAAATTACTCTGATTGGTAGAAGAAACAGCTTCTGATGCAAAACTTGGGGGAATACAAGTTAGTACCAAAAGGAGGACAACTCCAAATGTAATTATGTGTAAACTCACATAGTTTATTGAACAGAAGTAATTTATAAGTCTAAGATATTTAGTTATTTTTCCTGAAGAAATATAAGAATATTTATGATGTGCTCACTAACCTGACTATGATTCAATGTCTACGATTAACTGATGGTAGGTTTCCAGTACAAGCCAATCACCATACTCTCAACCTTCAAGGCAAGCAACATTGGATAAGACACTGAAAACTGGTTAGAATTGTATTGCCTCGCCCTTTTAATGACAATAGTCCAGCTAAAGGAAAGAACATTACTGAAATTAGTATCTTATTGCCTGTGATTGTATCTTTATTTATAAACCGACATTCCTTTGGTATATTTTTTTCGAATGGAATACATGGTTAAACCAATCAAGAAACTCAGGAATTACGAAATTTTTAAAAAGTTTGGTAATTTACTTGCAAATCTTAGAACATAAGGCGTTAAAAATGTCGTTACTATAGTTACGACTCCCAAAATGGGAAGTACTGCTGAAGTTATTGCGCCAACGTCTTGACCACCTTTGGCCACAACGAGAGATAATTCTCCTTTTGCGGACGCCATCCCAAACGCAGTTCTGAGAGATGTAACCTTATCATATTTTGCCCGATTAAGCAGAGCTGCAACTATTAAGAATTTGGATGCGAAGGAAGTTAAAATAAGCAATAAAGCGGGAATTATGAAAATAGGTATCAAAGATACATCCATTAACGCGCCTATTGAAATAAAGAATACAGCAGCAAACACATCTCTTATTGGAGTTGTTATTACCCTTGCTACATTAGCGCTTTTAGATTCGGCAATTAATACCCCTGCAAAAAAGGCACCCGTTGCGACGGATAGACCTAATAGACTCGCTCCTAAAGATAATCCAACTGCTAATCCTAGAATAACCATTAGAATTAGAGCATAGTCATGAGTCTTACCTATTTTATCCACAATGTTTGGAAGAAATCTTGAACCCAAAATAAGGATTCCTCCAATAAATGCTGTCACTATACCAATCGAAATCAAAAACTGCAATATTGTTCCTAGATTTGTAACATCGTTACCAGTACTAATAGTATCAACTGCTATTGATTGAATTACTGCAAGAGCGCTGATGGCTATAGTATCTTCAACTATTGATATTCCAAGGAGTAAAGTAGAGGATTTATCTTGAAGCATACCTAATTCTTCTAAAATTCTTACTGTGATTACAGTACTCGTAATGGACATGGCTAGTGCTATGAATATAGAATCAAAAAATGAAAAGCCAAGATGTTGACCGACTATAAGAGTCAGTAATAAAGTACCAATAGACTCTGCGGATGCAACTACGATTGAGATCTTACCAACAGATCTGAGTTTTTGTATTGGAAAATCAATTCCTATTACAAAAAGAAGCATTATAATCCCAAGCTCCGCAAAAATATTGACTGTTTCTATATTTTGTAATAGCGGAAATGGCGGGGTATAGGGACCGATAATCATGCCTGCGGCTATATATCCAAGTACGGTGGGCTGCTTAAATCTATGCGTAATTAATATCATTATTGCTGCAACGATCATGATAACTGCAAAATCCTGTATCATAGCAGAAGAATTGAAAGAGGAAGAACCATCTGATGTAAAAATTTGAGGAAAAGAAGTAATCGTATGGTTCATTAAACTCTAAGTGTTAGGTGGTTAAATAAATCCAGCTCGCTTCACCTTGTATAATTTCGTTGGCCGCAGTGGTTATTATGACTTTAACCTTGCCTTTCCCATATCCTTTATTGTTTCGCTAATAGTCATTATTTCACTGAATGTCATTAGAGCCGATATCGCCTTAAAGAAGGCTGGTATGGGAGTAATAAGGAGTTGGTACAAATCATATTCTTCCTTACATTCTGGTCATGGATGGGATAGGAATCTGAACAATTCCCTTTATAGACCCCTGTTGTTCTCTTGTATGAACTGCGGTAACGTGCATAACAAGGCTGAATGTCCTAAATGTGGTTCAAAGGCAGTAAGAGCTGGCTGAATTTATAGAGCAAAATATAGCTTTTCCCAATTAAAATAAATTAGTTTAATCGAGATGATTAGCTGGATAAAGCTCGCCTCAAATTCCCACTATACACTATTAAAATATCTAATAGTTCGTAAGACGGTCTAAGGGATATGATTTTCCTAGGAATGAGACTTTTTATCTGTCTCTTGTCAAAATCCCACAGTGGAACCCGGCAATAATGAATTTCACGATATAGCAAAAGAATTTCGAAAACCATCAATAATTTCCAAGGGTGCGATAGCTCAAAACTATACGTAGAACACTTTCTTCAAACAACCTGGTTGTTCAGAATGTATCCATAACCAATTCTCTCAATCCTTTGCAGACCAAATAGAATAGAAAGTAGTCGCCTTTCAAAAGTTTCTTACTGAACAAAATAACTTGAGGGCTATTGAGGTAGTTGCAAATCAAACCGTAGCTCAGGCTGAAGGAGCGGCAAGAGCAAATGCTGCCAGGGCAAATGGTGAATCTGAGGCAATAAAGATTATTTCCTACAATTAAGAGAAAGAGAAAGCCCAGAATATTTACAGTGGCAGGCCATTACAAAATGGAATGGACAAATGCCATGCGCACTAGGTAGCAGCGGGGCTCCATTCTTCCAGCTACCCGTTGCAAGGCGCACAAAACCTTACAAAATCTCGATCTGTCTGTTTATTATTCAATCGGAATAAGCCATATTCCAGAACTGAAGTTCATAATTGCAAGAAAGAGTAAAGCAATGTCTCATCTCAAGCTTCTTTTTTTCATCGACATTCATAGCCAATTTGTCCAAGAGTGACTTTATTTGATTTACCTGACCAAGTGATTCTGTTGAGGAATAGAATTGTAGCCATTTTTTAAAAACAGCAGATTTAATATCGTTTCTGGATAAGGAACTTGAAATCTCAAAGTATGTCCATGGACATGGCGCCAATGCAGAAACAATCAAATGCAAATCTTCAGAGTGGGAAACGTTTGTCAGATATCGCATGTAATCACTTGTAATATTTTGTATAGGAACTTGATCTATGTCGCTATTGTCTACTTCTATCGCTTCAAGTATTTGTATCTGCATATCCATTTCTTGTCCAGTGGAATCAACAATTTCTTCAAATAGAATTTTCGTTTCCCTATTAGATGCAGCAGTAGATGCGGTATTAAGCAAATCACGAAATGATTGAAGAAATATCTTATCTTGATTTAGATAAAAAATAAATCTCGTTATCGGAATAGTATTATTTGAGATTCCGATAATGAAGCTATGGTTCAAAATTCTGTTCCATGTTTCAATGTTTTCTTTCTTGAGTGTTTCACAAAAGGAAATGTTAGAATTCATTTAGTCCTTTTACAAACTATAAAGTAGGCGATATTATCTTTTTACTAATTGTGACTCTTCAAACTTAATGATGCTAAACCTCATTATACGCATTACAGCTTGGACATTGAAAGACAGTATCGACGGATATTTCCCCTTGGGCTACGTTATGTACCAAGAGAATGCCACAATTGCCACAAAGATATTGAAGGTTGCCAGTGGAATTTCCTTTCAACAGGGGTCCATTATTGTTCTCGTTAGAGTCAATTTTTTTCCGGTATACCCGCCTCGATCCCTCCGTCGGTTTTGGTATTATTCTACCCTTAATTTCAACCATACCCTGTTAATCTCTATTTCCTTTATATTGCATACTATTTCATCGTTTGAATTGTATGCTAGCTAGGTATCGTTATCGAAACATCGGACATGGTCGTAGCTAACATACTAGAATATATCAAGATTGGGTGGATGAAAAGATTAAACTTATCCAAACGGAGAGTAAACCTTAAATCAAATATTAGGGTCAAGGAGTCAGAATAAATTCAGAATTTCTTAGTACGGTAGTTGAGCATATACACTATTAAAATATCTTTTAGTTTAGAATTATCTGTTGAACCTAAAGGAATGGTGTAAGATTGATGAGACATTGTATAGCGCCGAAACAAATGAACAATATTTGCAATTTGCAGGCTATGATTATGATAAAAAGAATATTGAAAATTTGGGCAAGATGAAATATTTGGTCTCAGAGATGTTTGTAAGATCTTTTTCTGAACCTAGAATATTGTTGCTATCTTCAATCGAAAACATTTCTGATGCGATAACAAAACCTTTTGAACTGAAATTGCATGAATTGAGGAGTAGTAAGATTAAAAATAGAAATTTCAAATATGGGGGAAAGCAGGTTAGCTGGAACACATGGAGGCAGTTTAATAGTGCCGAAATTGATCACAAGAAAAGAAAGATAGTCTTTGATGATTTTGTAAAGAAGACAAAGTACATTGCTCCCGTTATTAATTCACGGTTTAAAAAAATCAGAAAAATATATTCGGACTTTTCTGATAAGGTGGATGAAAATCATAAAGGATTGACGAGCCCGCTGGACGGGTATCTAATTGGTGAAAAAATCACTCGATCTAAACTCACGAAACTGGTTTCAGATATGGGGTCACGTGCAACAACAAGATTTAGAAGTGAACTAAATTTTGGGACTGAGCTAATTGGCAAGGAACCTGAATATTATGATGATTTCTATTTTTTTCGAAATAGAATTTTCCAGAGTTTGGAAAAGTATTTCACAAAAATTAATCCTGTCGTTTCTGTCAGGAGGACTTTAGGATCTATAGGATTTGATTTTTCAAATATACACTTCGACACGGATAATAGGCCAAACAAATATCCGTCACCAATATGCTTTTTTGTAAAAATACCTGATGATATAAGAGTCCTTTACAAAAGCGAAAGTCCCTACTTTAATTTGTCAAGCTGTTATCATGAAACTGGACATGCAATACATGCTTCTTCAATAGACCAAGACTTGAATTATTGGGAAAAATACAAGTTTCCAATGGGTATAGCTGAAATATTTTCTATACTAATTGAAAGTTTGACTCGAAATCCATTATATTTGAAAGATATTGGAATTACAAATGATAAAGTATTAAGTGATCTCATCTGGAGAAACAAATTCATGGAGTTATTTTTTGTCGTTTTTTATGCCGCAAATTCACTAATGAAAATGGAATACTGGAATAGAAATCTTTCAATTTACGAGGCAAGTAGACTTTATGAAAAGCTAATCAAAAAGTATATGGGTCTTGAAGTACCTGGAGAATATTGGATGTTGCATCATATTCTTCCAGAGGCAATAATGTATGTACCTAGTTACATGATAGCAGCAATCCGGGCTGCAGAATTAGAAAGATACTTGTCCAACAAGTTCAGTGATAAGTGGTGGAATGAACCTTCTGCTGGAGAGAAGATTAGAGAAATGATGGCAAAAGGAGACAGGATAAATTTAGAGGAATTTTCCAAGCTTGATCAGAATATCTTCATGAAGGAGTTATGTTCTAGTTAATTCCAGTGAGATAAGAGGAGAGCAGGAGAATAATTCTTGGTCGGAACTTCCAAGAAAGCGGTTTATGCTGCACTATTTGGTAATTTAGGAATATCAATTGCAAAACTAATTGCAGCATTACTAACTAATAGTAGCGCAATGTGGTCAGAAACATATCACTCATTTTCTGACACTTTTAACCAACTATTACTGCTAATCGGAATCAAGACAAGTTCGAGAATACCAACTGAGAGACATCCATTTGGATATGGGAAGGAACAATTTTTCTGGTCATTTATTGTTGCAACCTTATTGTTTGGCATTTCTGGTATCCTATCTTTTGAGAAGGGATTTACTTCCTTCTATGATCCTGTGCATCAAATTGCAAATACGAATATCAGTTATGTAATTCTCTTAATATCTGCCATTTTTGAAGGAAATGCACTTCGTATTGCTTTCAATTTGTTTAAGGGCACAATAGAAGCAAGAGGCGAAAAGGTAAATCTGTATACATTATTTAAGGAGTTTCAAGAAAGTAAGGATCCTACCATACTTACCGTCATGGTTGAAGATTCAGCAGCGTTACTTGGAATAGCAATAGCTGCAATCGGAATCTATTTGTCAGATGTTACCAACAATATGATTTATGATGCACTGGCTTCCATATCGATAGGCGCTGTGCTCATGTTATTTGCGTTCTTTTTAGCAAAAGAAAATAGAGCTCTTCTAATTGGGGAAGCAATGTCAAAAAAAGATCATTCAAAGATAATAGAATCCGTATTAAAATTCCAGAGGTAAACAGAGTGATACATTGCGAACGATGCATTTTGGTCCCAATGGCGTCCTTGTTGCGATGGAGGTAAGTCTAGTAGATAACATTACCACAGATCAAATAGAACAAGTAATAGACACTATCGAGATAAGATCCAATCCGTAATAGATGTAAAGACATCATCAAAGATTTATGTGGAAGTGGAAAGGGATAGCTGTCCGGTTGACACTAAGAAAATGAACGAACGCAAGAAGCATGACGGAAGAACGTAGGATTATCGTTGCACCTTTTGGCCTAAGTTATGATGAAATTATTTGCCCTTGCTTACTAGATGCATTATCCCGTTTTCAATTGAATTTATCGAATTTAGAGAGGAGTTTTTTGGCTCGCATATTCTATCATGTTTGTGTGATACATCCTCCACTCTCTGACACGGATTGCAAACCCATGAAACATGTTCTTTGCATTGATTACACATCAAGATTGGCACTAGAGTTTTTCCACACGACCTACACGATTCCTTGTTAAACATGGTTCTTTTCCCTTTTTGTAATTATTATATTATATTTTGAGCTAGCATATAAATTCTACACTGCAAGTTAGTGTATTTTTATAATTATGGCTGGATTATTGAAATTATCACATCAAGGAGATAAGGTATTGTGCCCTTTCGGGATGCTATCCTATTCTTTGTCTACGAATTCGTCGGGTGTAGGTGGCTCTGGATTTAGTCCCTTTCTCTTCCGAGTGTCATTGATAAGGCTTTTGAATATAGATTGGGGTACAATTTGCCAGGTCTTAAAATAGGTGTTCCATAAGGCTTTTCCAGCAGTACCCCCTCGCATTACTTCAGACAAGTCAAAAGTTTCTGAAGCAGGTACCTCGCCCTGAATAATTGTAATAACTCCCTTTTGTTCAACGTTCAGTAACTTTCCTCGTTTCCCCGACAAAATCCCAGCAACCGTACCTATTTGTTCTTGAGGGCATTTTATCTCCATACCAAGAATTGGTTCCAATAAGGCGGGATCAGCCAAAAGCATAGATCCTAACATGGCTCGTCTAGTTGCAGGCATTAATTGCGCAAGACCACGGTGAGCAGGATCTTCATGGGGCACAAAATGATGTAATACAAATTTCACACCACGAAGGGTTTCATGAGCAAGAGGACCAGAGTGTATGACATCATCAAAACCCGATCTTATTGAATCCATTGATTCTTGAATGAATTGTACACCCTTTGTTTGATCAAGCAGAATATTTCCACTAACATCAACGGCAGCTACGCTCTTTGCCTCATCTGCATTCCAACCTTTTTCTCGCAATATTTTAGCCATCTGTTTCCTATCTAGATCTTCATGGATTTGCCCATTCTTGATTAGTTCAATAATTTCTTCTCCAAGGGGTTCGATTCTCATGAATATCTTGTTGTGCTTATTTGGCGATTTACTCATGATTGGCCCAGCACTATTGCGTATAGTCTCACGGTAATTGATGAGAGGTTGAGTCGTAGTAATTTCTAGACCTGTTTCCAGTATGAGAGAGGTAGCAATCTCAAGATGTAATACCCCCATTCCAGAAAGTAATGTTTCTCCAGTTTCTTCATTAATTTTTACTATAAGATTTGGATCCTCAACAGTGATTCTCCTTAATGCTTCAACTAACTTAGGAAGATCTTTGGGATGTTTTGGTTCTATTGCAATAGTAACAACTGGTTCAGAGACATACTTGATTGATTCAAATGCAGGCACATTTTTGATAGATGAAAATGTCTCTCCTGCAATTGCATGATCTATACCTAGTAATGCCGGTATATTTCCTGCGGGAAGCATATTTACTACTTCACGAGTGTTACCCATGTAGATATTTACCGACTGAACTTTACCCATCCTTTTCCCGTCAATTAGATAAACCTCATCTCCATCCTTTATCGTTCCTGAAAACAGTCTACCGGTTGCTATTCTGCCAGCCTGTGGATCCACATTAATCGTGGTGACCATCATTAGAATTGGCCCTTTATCATCACATGACACAAGAGACTTCCCAATGTCAGAATCAAGGTCACCTGGCCAAATCTTTGGTATTCTATATCGCTGTGCTACGTGAGGAGGTGGATGATGCTGTACGACCATTCCAAGTACTGCTTCATGTAAGGGAGCCTTTTCCGAAAGTGCCTTTATTAAAGTCGGATCGTCCGAGTTGTATGCATCATAAACATCCTTAAAACCGACCCCATTCCTCTGGGCAATATTGTAATTAAATCCCCATCTATCCTTTGCCGAACCAAATGCTACGCTATTTGCCTGAATACTTACCTTCCATTTTTCTTTAAGTTCCGGTTCAGCGTATATGTCGACCAACTTGTTGAATTCTGCAATAATGTTAGAAAGCCATTTTTGCATTGCTGGCGCGTCTAATCTTAGTTCTTTGACAAGTCTATCAATCTTGTTTATATATAGAACTGGTCTCACTCGCTCTTCAAGTGCTTGTCTTGTAACAGTTTCAGTTTGGGTCATGATTCCTTCCACAGAGTCTGAGACCACAACTACTCCATCAATGGCCCTAAGTGCTCTAGTAACTCTTCCTGTAAAATCGATGTGGCCAGGAGTATCGATCATGTTAATGACATATTCCTTGCCTCCCAGTTCATAGTACAAAGTTACATTCGCCCCTCTAATTGTCATCTGTCTATTTTGTTCTAGTTTCATAGAATCAAGTGCGAGGGCCTGACCTGCAACTGAAGGAGAAATAATCCCTGATGCAGCCAGTAAACTGTCACTCATCGTAGTCTTTCCATGGTCTACGTGAGCAATTACACCGAAATTACGAATTTGATCCTTATTTCCTATAATTCTCAAGATATCCTGTGTGGACTTGAATTTTGGCATCTTACAAACGACAAAAAATCTATCCAGGATTATTAAATCTTCCTTATCTTACTAGGGAACTAGATCAAATCAGAGTTATTTAGCGATAATGCGCTTGGTCAGATACAAATGCATGCTCATAAATCACAGTATTCATTTTATTTTCCCAATTTCTCACCACCAGGGCTCTAATACTGTAAAACAAAAATATCGTCAGAATGTTCACTTTTTTATGAAACGAGTAACACTAGGACATACTCCTGATGCGGATGATGCTTTCATGTTTTATGGGATTGCTTCGGGTAAGATTGGATCGCCTTATTTTGAAATCAAACATGTCGTTGAAGATATTGAGAAATTGAACAAACGGGCAATTGACCATGAATTAGACATCACGGCCATTTCGGCTCACGCATATGCTTTCATTAATGATTACGTCATTTTGAATAGTGGTGGAAGTTTTGGAATTAATTATGGTCCCGTTGTAATTTCGAAAAAAAGCATCGAAATAAAAGATTTGAACAAGTGTAAGATAGGGATTCCGGGTAAAATGACCTCTGCAAACCTTCTGCTTAATCTGGCAATAGGAAAATTTGCTGGGACAGAATTTATCTTTAGTGAAATACCAAAACATGTATCATCAGGCTTGGTTGATGCAGGTCTAATTATTCATGAAGCACAGATTTCATTTGGAAATGAATTCCAAAAAATTCTGGATCTTGGGAGATGGTGGCATGATACTACCAACGGAATGCCTGTTCCACTAGGAATTAATGTTATAAGTAAACGATCACTAACGGTTGAAGAAATTATCGAGTTTGATGAACTTTTCAGGAATTCCATAAAGTATGGACTAGAACATTTGGACGATGCGATAGAATATTCAATGCAATTTGGCAGAAGTAATCCCAAGTCGCTGATTGAGAAATTTGTAAAGATGTATGTAAATGATCTTACAATCGATATGGGAGAGGAGGGAAAGAATTCAATCGTGGCGCTATTTCAAAATGCAAAGCGCAACAACATTCTTTCGTACGATGATTTACTATTCATAGATAGTAACGGCAAAAAAATCCAAAGTTATAGATAATCAACAATAATTATATAACGTGATTTAAGTTGTTGAAAAATGTGTCTCTTTCTTGAGGATTATATTTCGCATCTTTAATCAATGATACTAATTCCTGAATTGAAGTTCCTGTAGTCTTACCTGCTGCTTTAAAAATTTCTTCAGAGAATGCGGTACCAACAAGATCACTTCCACCATATGATAACGCAACTTGAGCTAATTTCTTTCCTAATGCAACCCAATAAACAGAAATATTTTTCATTGTGTTTGCAAGCATAAGCCGTGATAGAGCTATTACTTTCAGATCATATATTGAAGAGCTTTCTTTTTCAATTAATCCCTTTTGCTCAAGTTCCGTATTGTCGAGGCTAAATTTCAAAGGAATAAAAGTAATAAAACCACCCGTTTTCTTTTGTAATTCTCGAACTCTAATCAAATGATCAATGATATGTTGTGGCTCTTCAATATGACCAAAAAGCATTGTGCAATTTGTTTTTATTCCCATCTTATGCGCGATTCCAGCAGTCTCAAGCCACTCTTCTCCAGAACATTTGCCTCTCACAATAATATCCCTGACGTCTTTGCTGAATATCTCTGCTCCTCCTCCGGGTAATGCATCGAGTCCTGCATCTTTTAGCCTCGAAAGTACCTCCTTAACTGAATTCTTGGTAATACGAGAAATAAAATGAATTTCAGCCGGGGTGAGGGCTTTTATCGTTACTGATGGAAATTCCTTCTTGATTTCACTTACCATTTTTTCGTAATAGTCAAGTCCCAATTTGGGATGAAATCCACCAACTATATGAAGCTCTGTTGCTTTCATCTGCTCTATCGCAATTTTTGCCCTTGCCAGGATCTGTTTGATTGTTAGGGTATAGGAATCAGGTTCAGTTCCTTTTCTATAAAATGCACAAAGTGGACAGCTGGCAGCGCAAACATTGGTATAGTTCAGGTAGTATGAAGCAACAAAAGTTATAGTGTTACCAGTTAGGTTTTTTTTTATCAAATTGGCGGCAGCACCCAAGTTGAAGACGTTTTCATTTTTCATTAACTCCATACCATCATTGAAAGATAATTCTTCTCCATGGAGAACTTTTTCCAACGCATTTGTTCTACCTGCAATGCTTAACAAATTATTTAGATGATGTCGCTATCGGCTATAAAATCTTCACTTTTGGCATTTTTTGTAAAGATTAAATATCGTTGATCAACGTCATGAAAGTTATAGTTCATGAATTTCTTTGCCCAAGAGTTGATCCAGAAATCTGATGTGAGTGATATTTTCGATCAAGTATTGCAAGGAAAAACTGTGGGCCTAAATGACTGTGTGCGTTTATTGAAATCCAATAATACCTATGCTTTAGGCATTATCGGTAATATTTTGAGGGAGAAACTCTTTGGTAAAATTGCCACATATGTTAACAATATCATTCTAAATTATACTAACGTATGCATAACTTATTGCAAATTTTGTGCTTTTTACAGAGCGCCTGGAGATTCTGAGGGATATACTTTGTCTGTCGACGATGTTGTAAAGAGAGTTGTGACAGCAAGAGACCAGTTTGGTATCAGTCAGGTTTTGATGCAGGGAGGCCACAATCCTGAACTCAAGCTGGATTATTATGAACAGGCATTCAGGACAATTAAGGACAAATGTCCAGATGTTGCTATTCATGGACTCTCTGCTTCCGAAATTGATACTATATCCAAGGTAGAAAGAAGTAGCACCAGAGAAGTACTATCTAGATTAAAAGAGTCGGGATTGGACTCGTTACCAGGCGCAGGTGCGGAAATTCTTGATGATGATGTAAAGTCAAGAATTAGTCCATTGAAAATAAAAAGTCAAGAGTGGCTAAATATTATGAGACAAGCACATGAACTTGGTATAAAATCTTCAGCCACAATGATGTATGGAACGGGAGAAGATTATGAACAACGTGCAAGGCATTTGATAAAAATTGCAGAGTTGCAGGAAAAGACTCACGGATTCATGTCGTTCATTCCATGGAGCCTTGAACCGAATAATACTAAGATGCAGGAGGATGGAATGATAAAATACCCTTCAGGTGGTTTGGAGTTATTAAGAATGATTGCAATTTCTAGGATCGTTTTTTCAGGTCTTATAGATCATCTTCAATCTTCTTGGCTCACAAATGGAATAGGAATGGCACAACTTGCTTTGACTTATGGTGCCGATGATTTTGGTGGGACATTAATTGGTGAAGAAGTAGTTAGTGCTACTGGAGCAAGATCTACAGAATTATCTGCGGACAAGATTATTGCAGCGATTAAGCAAATTGGCTTCGATGCTCATGAACGTAATAACTTTTACGAAACCATTCGCGTTCACTAATCATCTCTTAATAAATTCGTATTAAATCTGCAAATAAGAAGAGTTCAATTCGACAACTTCCCATACTATAGATAAAAAAGGCTTCATTACTTGACAATCATGTTAATTATTAGCCATAAATATACAATTTTCTTAAAAAGACCGCTATTTTTTATCGAATTTCTTTTGATTAGAGTCGAATAGCAACAAGTACCTTTAAATGTCTATTATGAGAAAAAATGTTAACATGCCAGCTGGCATTGACGACCTTGCTATATACGTTCCAAAACTGTATATCGATTATAAGGATTTTGCTCAAGCAAGAGGTATTGATCCTCAAAAGCTAGAACATGGTATTGGGATAAAGAAGATGGCCCTGGTCGACACAAATCAGGATGCGGCTTGTATGGCATCAAATGCATGTCTAGAATTAATGAAGAAAAACAACTTGCACCCAGACGATATCGGCAGATTATATGTAGCGACGGAATCAAGTATAGATGAATCAAAGGCGCTGAACTCATTTGTTGTGGGTATGCTTGAACAGGTCTATGGCGATAGTAGTTTCGAACACGCTGGTGGTATTGAATGCAAATTTGCCTGTGTAAGTGGATCTTATGCAATTTATGACAATACCAATTGGATAAGAGCTGAAGAACATAATGGAAAGGCGGCCATTGTAGTCGTAAGTGATATAGCCAAATATGATATCGGATCAGCTGGAGAATATACGCAGGGTGCTGGAGCAGTAGCACTTTTGATAAAAGAAAACCCGAGATTGTTGGCATTGGATCCTAAAGTTACGTCAACAATCATCAAAAATGAATATGATTTCTACAGGCCTTTTGGAAAGGAAACTCCACTTGTAAATGGATTGTACTCTAATTTATTATACTTAATCCAAGTCAGGAAAGCTTTTGATAGTTACAAGGAAAAGGCGATGAGAACTGGATTAATTCATCTAAAGGATGGTGAATCGATAACAGATTACATTGATTTGTTTACAGTGCATTTGCCATATAGAAGAATGGGAGAAAAGGCACTAGCTTATTTGCTAAGACATGAATGGAGAACTCTTCCTCGATGGCAACATGTCATCAAGGAGATAGGATTCGACGAACCCGTGCCAAAGGACAGTAGAGGAACAATAGAATCAATTCTGGCTGACAAGGAATTCATGAAGGCTGACGAACAATTCAGAAAAGCATTCATGCAAACATCATTCTACAACGAGGTGTATGAGAAGAAGATGGCAAGCTCTCTAGAAGCCTCTAATAGCATTGGAAACTTGTATACAGCATCAATGTATATGGGATTTAGAAGTTTACTCGAATATGAATTCAAGAAGAATAACGACATTGAAGGCTGCAGAGTAGGTTTTGGGTCCTACGGAAGTGGTAGCAGTGCAATGGTTTTCACTGGAGTTATCCAATCAAGCTACAAAGAGATAGTAAAGAGTATGAATCTTGAAGAGGAGATTGGATCACGTAAGAAATTAACAATGGATGAGTATCAAATTCTACGTGAAAATCAACGAAATCTGACTGATTCTTACGCGAGAGCCAAAAATGAGTTTGTCTTGGTAAAAATTGGTGGTTCTACGGCAGATAAAGCTGGATTTAGAGAATATTGCTACTGCAATTAAGCTACAACCTTAAACACCATTTTTTCCTTTTTTAGAAAATCTAAAAGTCTCTTTGAATGCTTTTCATCCTCAAGTTCTAAACTTAGATATACACCAGCCGATCCTGCTGCTACGTTTGAGCTCAAGCGATCATGTTCGACCTGAACTATATTGACACTCAGCTCTGCAATTTTATCAATAACACCCTTTAATGCTCCGGGCTTGTCTGGCAACTGGATGAATATTTTGACCAATCTCCCCATTTGCATCAATCCTTTGGATACTATTTGACCTAATAGATACATGTCGATATTACCGCCGGAGAGAATTGAAATTATATTTTGATTATTTTTTACTTTACCACTGGAAAGAATATATGCCAGACTCGCCGCTCCTGCAGGTTCAACTACAACTTTTTCTCTTTCCATCAGAGTAAACATGGTCTCTACTATAGCAACATCATCTACAGTAACAACATCGTCCAGATATTTTGAGCATATTTCAAATGTTAACTCGCCTGGAGACTTGACTGAAATACCATCAGCGATAGTAAATCCGCCTGCGATATGACAAAGACTGCCACTATCCAGTGATTTTTTCATAGCTGGAAATTGCTTGGATTCAACACCGATAATCTTAACATTAGGTCTTTTAGCTTTAATTGCTATAGATACTCCTGAGGCAAGTCCACCGCCACCGAGTGGTAAATAAACAGTATCAATATCTTTCAAATCTTCCATTAATTCCAAACCAATAGTACCCTGACCTGCAATGACTACAGGGTCATCAAACGCGTGAATTATAGAATACCTACTCTCCCTTGCTAACAAATCAGCTGTTTTCCAAGATTCATCGTAAGTATCCCCTGAGAGAATTACATTCGCACCGTAAGAACGCGTGGCTGCGACCTTTGCAGGAGATGCATTTTTTGGCATAACAATACTGCATTTAATATTTCTCTTCAAAGCAGCATAAGCAACACCTTGTGCATGATTGCCTGCTGACGCTGCGATAACCCCCGCTTTGCACTGCTCATCAGTGAGTGAGTTAATTTTTGAATACGCTCCTCTAACTTTGAAAGATCCGGTTTTTTGAAATGATTCATATTTCAAAAAGATACTAGTGCATGCAGATTTTGAAAATGTGTTTGACTTTAATAACGGCGTCCATTTTACATGTGCCTTGTCCATCAATTTCTGGGCCCTGATTATGTCCTCTACAGAAGGAATTTTACCCTTCAAGTACATCTTGCTAAGATTGTTCAATTAAATAACCCTTATTCAATCAACATTATGAATTTTGTTTTATTGCGTTACAAATTGTATCTATTATCTATGGTTGTTTAATGCTGTGCTTATTTCTTTAAAAAGTTCACCAATTCTTTGTTTTGTAGGAGGTGTCATACGCGAGAAATTTACTGTTTTATTTGGACTTTTTTTTGCTTTGGCATCAACCTTGGGTTCTATATCAAAATAGACTACTATGCCTTCTTCACCCTGCATAAGTCTATTATAATCTATTAAAATTGGAGTAACCTGATAGACCTTCATTATCAAATTTTCAAGTTCATAAATCAAAGACGTATTCTTTTTTTCAGCTCCTTCCAATTCTGGATATAATTTCTCTACGCTTTTTATTTTGTCTTCTAACTTGCTCATTAAGTCCTGATTTTCTAGTAGTGTTTCAAACAAATCTTCAAACTTTAAATCATCCAATTCCATATTCTTTAGCTCTTGTTTTATTGTGTTGTTACCAATGTTTGCTACTGATTCTAATTGTGAGAAGTTATTAGCAGAAAGATCGATTAATTCCTTTTGTATCTGTATCACTTGTTTATCTGGTTTATAGTATGGTAAAATATTATATTGTATTCCAAAAAATCCCTTGATAACATAGATATCGAGATCGGCAGAAATTTGACAATAGATTCGATTTAACTCGCCCGTAGTCTCCTGAATATTTCCTACTTCCCAGTTTTTCAGGTCTTTTAGAAAGGATCGATAAAATCCGATAACTGATTGGGGATCGAAGGTCATCGATTTTGTAACAGATCCATCTTGGAGCATTACAGTAACTTCCGTTGTAGTTAAAGCTGGTTTCATGCTTTGCAAATAAGCGTCCTCAATTACAACAAAGTATTCATTTAATTTCTTGGCAAAATCATCTTCAACTTTATTTGGAATTCTCATAAAAAATAGGTATCCTTAATCAAGATAAACTTTAGTCCTAATTAGTCTTTCTTCACACATACCACTTATTGCCTGCTCAATGTTTCCTTCATTTTTGGTTATGTGTTTGAAAAGCAGTTTCCTGCTTGATTATTCGAATTTTGGTAATTATCATATGTTCAATATCTTATTATTAGTTGAGAAATATCTAGAAGATCGGTTAGCCGGTGCATATGACTAGGGATAAGGAAGCTGATGAAACAAAAGCTCAAAATGTGCCTAAGAGATCGCCTTTTATTTCTATGATTAGAGATGAAAAGAAGGGTCGCGTGGAATCTGAAGTTATTTACGACACTGACACCCAAATTAAGCTGACACAGAACAGGATATGGAAGGCACTTAAAAGGAGATATCAGTACGACTCAAACATCGAACCTGGACAGAATTTCCTCAAAAATCATGTAAATTCCAAGATTCCACTGGTCATATTATACGTAGACTTGGTAGGATCTACTAATCTGTCAATGACGATTCCGGTAGATAAATTGGTAACAATAATCCGTGCATTTACATATGAAATGTCATCCACAGTCTATAGGTACGGAGGATTTGTACTAAAATATGTAGGTGATGCAGTTATTGCATTTTTCCCTTCATTATCTAATAAATTTGTAGTATGTGATAGGGCGGTCAGATGTGGAATCTCTATGCTTACAATCATAAAAAATGGATTAAATCCAATTCTAAATCAATATGATTATCCCGACCTAAGTGCCAAAATAGGAATTGATGAAGGCGAAAATATTATTGTGCAGTACGGTCATGATCAAAATTCACCTCTCGATATCTTAAGTTATTGTATGAGTGTTTCAGCAAAGATGACTTCCCTAACCAAGTCAAACAATATCACAATAGGAGATGATGTGTATGTTAGGTTGCATCCAGAATTGCGACAAAAATTTGTTAGAGTGAATTATAGTGCAAGGGAATGGAATTACGTAAGTAAACGTACTGGAGAGCTTTACAAACTTTATACTTTAAAACAATAAAGATAATTTGTAATTAGAGACTACACTTTATAGAAAAGACTAAAATACACTAAATTTCTAGAATCATTATTGTCTACTGCATATATACTCGTGAATTGTACATTGGGCTCTGAAGAAAGAATAATAGACGAAATTTCAAAACTCTCTGATGTAAAGGAAGTGCGCGGAACCTATGGAGTACATGATGTGTTCGTCAAAGTAAAGTCAGACAATACTGAAACAATGAATCATACAATTACAAGCAAAATAAGAAAAATACCTGGTATAACCTCTACTGTCACTCTTGTAGTAATAGAGGAACAAGGCGGAAAGGAAATTAGCTAAGATTAGACGACATATTCCTCTGACTTTCTTTATCATTTCTTTTTATTGCGTAGATTATTAGACCAGATGCTATAACAACAGTTATCCATCCAAGAGATCCCCCTATGAGAAAGTACGTATACTGTGGTATTAGGAGTGATAATCCCGCTACTATCGCTCCTATCCACCAAAGGATAATTAGAATTTGAAGATTGATATAGAAAACTATCACCCTCTAATGCTTTCGTCAAAACCCCGGATATATCTCAAAATTTTTTCACAGTTAACACATTTATCATACTCATAAAAATCAAAGTCGTTATATTTTCTGAATGAAAAAGTATTTTCATGATTACAAAAGATTCGCTTGAATGCTATTAATAGTGGATTCGCCATCCTCATATTTCTTGAACACACGGACATAATAACGATTTTGTTCTAATATTGATAGATTAATTTGTTTTTGATAATTATAGTGAAATTTAAAGAGGTAATACTAAAAAATCATAAAAACAACCAACCTCTTTCAGTAGCTGTATATCTAACGTGAAATTGATATAATAATAGCAAATTTTTGAATGAATCCTTAATGGTTGGTCATAAATCTATCACGCATTGAACCACGATAACGATTTTGAAGAACTTTATGATTCGAGGGAATTTAGAGATAAAGACCTTGAACAAGTAAACAAGATCAGACACAGGTTAGATAAGGGCGAACAAGTCCAATTTATTGCCAGACAATCAAAGCATAGACCGGGTGGCTCATTTACAACTCCTGATACAATATTTGTTACCAATAAGAGAATTGTAATCAGAAACCCATCATTACTTGGTGTAAGAGAAAATATTGTATCCGTATCCTATGACAAGATAACATCAATAGAATTGGAAAGAGGAGTTTTTTCATCCAAGATCATAATAAGGGCCCCAGGATTTGCCGACGAAATGAAAGCAATTTCGAAAAAAGTGGCAGAACAAATAGTTCAATATGTGAAGAATTCAATGGATAAAATCAGAATTGAATCACAAAAGGGATTGGTAGAAGTCAAAGAATCGGTTGCCGATGGATTATTGAAGTTGGCCAATCTTAAGGAAAAGGGAGTTCTGAGTGATGAAGAATTTCTAAAAATGAAAAAAGATTTGTTAAATAAGCTACCTGACTAGTTCTAGTTTCTTTTCATTTATTTGTCAAAATAGCGGATTAATCAGATTTCACGGAACTATCCCCTGGTCTATATCCTGTCATCAAGATTGTGACGTGGAGAAGTATATGCCGTCGGTGAGATTTGAGCTCACGACAGCTCGGTCTTCAGCTTCACCCCATTACTGGTCGAGTGCTCTCCCAGGCTGAGCTACGACGGCACAGCTAAACTTCTGTACGAATTATATATAATCTAATCTTGTCTTGAAATCAACAACATATAGAAAGTTGTGGAATCCCACAAAATCTAGTAATATCTTCCTTGATCTAGCGCAATATATTCACCAATAGATTGATTTATGGAATTACATTCGGGGATTTTTCTTTCAGGCATATGAAAAATAGAATTATTGACTTCACATTTCCTTATCGACTATATTTGAATATCCCATTGACGACCTTTAACTTGCTGCTATAATTTGCAAAAAGACTTTGGCTAACGGTTCTTCTCGCTGTGGTAATTTTGGAAGTAGACATATTTATCTAGGCAAAACTGATTCAGTATTTGATTTGATACATTGCACCGCGAATTACGGACCTTAGATTGGATATTTTTTCAAGTTTGTGTGAAACAACAATCCTAAGCCAGAAATATGTGAGAAGCATCCTCATCTTGTCCTACGAGATTACTACTCTGTTACATTATTTCTGATTTCTTTTTCAATCGTAAAATAGTCCTGTACATTGTTATCCGTGTTCTCATAAAAGGTTCCAGTCATGTTAGTATGAGGATTGCCGTTACTAATTTCTACATCCAGAAATCCAAACTTACCTTCGATCTGTGTGGCCATATAAGGTTGTCGACCTTCAAGTGGATGGAAACCTTCTCCAGCTGTCCCAACAACTGCGTATACTATGCCATCAGTATTACCATTATATCCCGTGGTAAAAGCATTTGTTACAGTGGGGTTTGATCCCTTATTAGCATTAAATGTGATTGGATATGTTCTCTGATAGTTGTGATTGTGTCCCTGTAATACTAAATCAACACCATATCTATCGAACAGAGGATGGTAGATGTTCCTTATGTCGTTTTTCGCTGGATGTGCTGAAGGTGATGTGTAAAAGGGTCCATAACTGGTTACTACTATCCAATCAATATCTTCGTTTTCAGATGCGATTTTCAAATCATGCTCAATAAACTTATACTGGTCAGAAGTAACATTAAAGTCGGATAAAGTGGACATAACGATAAAATGTACATGTCTATAGTCAAAGGAATAATAAAGTTCATCCAAATCAAAGGCTTTTTTGTATTGATTTAATTTTGTTTCCCCGTTTTTCACATCATGATAACCAAATGTTATTTGTAACTTATCATAGAAAGGAGAAATTAGATCTAGCCAGCAAGTCGCAGTGTTATCAACGGAAAGATCTCCAAGAGGTAGCACCAACTCGGGTCTCCTATCCATCATATTACTGATGATATTTTTGGTATTTTGTGAACATCCAAAATCACCCGCTGCAACAAAATTAAAGTTCTTGCGTTCATTATTTCCTTCGTCCTCAAAACCATAGTTAAAATTGAGATTTACGTCTTGATCAACCTTATCTTCATCTTCATCTCCATCTTGATCTCTCGGCTCTTCTCTCGGCTCATTTCCTTTACCTTCGTCTCGCCCCTTCTTATCATCATTTCCTTCGTTACCTCTCCCTTTCCCTGAGTCATCCTTATTAGGAGCAGCGAAAAGTGATTGGTCATAATCTCTTAGAATATTTGTTGAAATGATAAGAATTGTTGAAAGCACGAGAATACAAGTTATTATTTTACGCTCTATGATAAAATATCGGGACAACTCAAACTTACTGACTCTGACTATTTTTACCATAAATGCTTTATGAATTTTTACTTTAGCGATAAAAGCATTTTAACAAAAAATAGAAAATGAGAGATAATGGAATAATAACGCATTATGAAGCTGATTCCATTTAGCGATTTTATTATCCCCAGTTGAATGATAATCTGAATGAAATTGATGTTCCCGAAACTTCATCCTCTTGCGCTTGCTGAACTTGCATGCATCATAGAGGGAAAACCTATAATATTGGAACTAATTATCTAACTAGTTCTATCTATGGTACTATCTTCCTTAATGTAAATAAACCATAATCAGTTTTAAAAATTAATTACGATGGATAATACAGATTTAAAGATGGTCGAGGAAACTCCCGAGGAAAGGCGAAAACGGTTCCTTATAGAATTTGAAAAGCCCTTCAAATGTGAGAAGTGTAATGAGAGATTCAAGAAGAAGAAATATCTCAAAGAGCACAAAATAGAGGTTCATTCTTACTAATTTTCTTAACTGGTACACCTCGTTTTATCAAAGGAAATAGAATCACATCATACAAACTATCTGAAGGATTTAATAATCGTAATTATTTGAGGAGTTTCATATAAAAAAATTTATGGAATCAGCTAATATAGTGATTCGATCTTGAAAATTTACACTAAAACCGGTGATAAGGGAGAGACTGGATTGACTGATGGTTCCAGGACCCTGAAATCTGATTTAAGAATAATTGCATATGGCAATGTTGATGAGACAAATTCTCATATTGGACTGATAATTTCACACATCAAGGGGAATTCAATTTTTAATGATCTAGAAAGAATACTCCTAGACATTCAGCATGACTTGTTCGTAATAGGAGCAGAGTTGGCAAATCCCAAAAATATGAAGGATGATAAGATGCTGGTCAAAAAAGAAATGATAACTAATATAGAGAGTTATATTGACAAACTTGAATCCGAACTAGCGCCAATAACTTATTTCATCCTTCCCGGTGGTACCACTGAATCCTCCTTACTCCATATTTGTAGAACCGTCATAAGACGTGCTGAAAGATCTACAGTTGCACTATCTAATGAACAAAAAATAAATCAGGATATTCTCATCTACCTAAACAGATTATCAGATTTACTGTTCGTTCTTGCAAGAGTTACTAATAAACGACAAAATTGCATTGATATTCCCTGGAAACTAAAATGAGCTTGATTACTTTCAAATCACTGATATTGTAAATTATGAAAAAGATTTGCGTGGTTATAGCTTCTTTGAAGGAAGCGAATCATCTACTACTAAATTACCTATAGTGAGTAAACTTAGGTAAGCCAAGTTATTATAATAAGATGCAGAAATAAAAATACCTTTTACACCACAAATTGGTACCATCATACAAGCCGGCGGGATACTCTACGCATAGAACATTCCCTGCCGACCTACAAAAGTATCAACCTTTAATGACCAATAAATTGACATGATTTTCAAACGCATGGAATATTTTAAATATGCTTGATTAACTTTCATTGGTTTTGTAATGACTCTTGAAGACAAAGACATTATTCAAGTCGATGCGACCGTAATCATAGGTGTTATGATTCTTCTAACACTTTCCATAGGATTCGATTCGTCCATTATTTCTCAAAAGGATCAGAATATTACTAGGTTGATGATTACATTGGCAATAATAGCGCCGTTCACTGCATCTGCAGTGCTAGCCATCATGACAAACTTGACAAATAAGCACATAGAAATACTCAAGAAAACATCCATAATAATAATGGCGGTTGGATTTGGTTACTTAATATTCGTAATTGCTGCCTTTATGGCATCGATTTACTATCTTATTTAACTGTCCATTTGAATATCAAGTTTAATGAGGCAATATATAATGCATCGATAGGATCGCCAAAACATTTGGTTACCAAGAATAGGAAACGAGTAGAATATTGCTGATAAGGAAGAATGACAGTCCTCATTTCGGTATACTAGACCGTATGGGCACAAAGTTTGAGTGCAGGCCAAACTATAAGTTCCAAATTAAACCCTCTTCCAGATATCAGCCATAACTATACCCATAGACCAATTAGATTTAAATACAAATTAGGCTACCAAATTACTACTGTTTAGAATTGGAACGGACGAGAAATGTTCTACTTTTGATATTCATTACAACCATCTTGGCTATAGTAAGCAGTGCTGTACTGTATTTTCTTGATCATTTTCTCCATATTCTATTGATACTGTATGAATACACTTCAATAATACCAGATACATTTAATCCGTCATTCCAATCAGTCTGAGAATTACATTATATTAATATGAATCAGAATTCATTACAGAATATGAGCCTTGGACATAGCCAAAAATCTGACCTTGTGAGTTTTTTTCATGTTGTTTGTAATCTTAAAAAGGTAAGACGATCGGGCTGGGTACATAAATCTAACATTTCATCACCGGAATCTGTGGCTGACCATTCTTATTCAATGTGTATGGTGTCAATGGTTCTTTCAGAAATATTGAATCTAGATACAGAACATATAATGAAGATGGCAAATTTACATGACCTAGCTGAATCAATAGTTGGCGACAACACGCCCGATATGATATCTCATGATGAAAAAATAATGCAAGAATCCAAGACTATGCGAGAAATTATTTCCAAACTGCCTGATAATCTCCATAAAAAATATCTCGATATTTGGAATGAGTATGTTGAAAATAAAACAGTTAGTTCTAAATTTGTTCACAACATAGACAAGCTGGAAATGGCTCTGCAAGCAAAGGAATATGAACTAGATGGATATTCTAAACAATCTCTGCAAGTATTCTTAAGATCTGCTGCTGAGTACATTTCGAAGGATAAATTTGAACTTGTTTCTGAAATTTTGCTAACTATAAATGGTGATTCAGATAACATATGAATAAACCATATCAGCATAGGTAGATTCACAAAATAAACTTAAAAAGCAGAGTCAAGTCTGATGTTAGGTCGCATCACTTGGTGGTGCATTAACTGTAGTTCCCCTTACATCAAAAAGTCCCATCCAACCCAAATCAGTAAAAAGGGTCTGATGTGCATGGAACATGTAAGTTCCAGGATAATCATAAGTAAATTCCATTATTCCTCTATCACCTTTTGTTAACGTTACTATATCTGTTAAATAGTCAGCAGTTTTATTAGTACCAGCCGAATAATAATCAAACATTGCTCCATGCACGTGAATCGAATTCACCGAGTCAAATTCAAGCATGTTAACAATATACACACGATATAGTTCTCCTGTGTGAACTACAATAGGATTCATCATGTAATCAAATGCTTTTCCATTTACTGTGTAGATTTCATTAACTCTTTTTTCTCTAGATGCACTTTCAGTATTTCCACTTTCTGGAATTGAAGGAACGGTAACATCATTCATGTTACTCATATTCGTACCTGCGTTAGTATTGTTGTTACTACTTGAGTTCAAGGGCAAATTGGTTTCTACACCATCAATTGAATCAACTGGCGGCAATGTTATCGGCCCTTCAAGATCTAAATCCAGGTCATAACCGTTAAGGAGCATAGCCATTTCTGTCATTTGAGGACGAGGCTCTTTTGGATCTATTATCATCATTCCATACAATCCCCTGTTGATATGGTCTGCCATTGGCTCCACGTGACAGTAATAGGGATACACCCCATATGGTCCTGCAACAAATTCGTACGTAAAACTTCTGCCTGGAGAAATTGTCCCGCCCGGTTGTCCTGTCATCGTAAATGCATTATTCTTAACATAATGAGTTGGCTGTGAATAAAGTGAGTGAGCGTGAGTGTTCTCGTTACTATTAATAACTCTAATTCGAACTAAATCTCCTTCTGTGACTCTTATTGTGGGTCCCGGTATTGTACCATTAAACGTCCAACCCTCAAAAATATGACCTTCATAAGTAATAGGTATCTTTTGATTTTCCTCAACAATTAATGTAAATTGTCTTACTGTCTTTCCGCTTTCATCCTTAGATATATGACCACAGTTAAAATGAGTAAGATATTCTACTGGTGTGGGTTTTTTACTAAGATTTGTAGTACAATTTTTTATCTTGTCGTATTCTTCTTGAGAAATTGGAGATGTTATAGACTGGCCATCCGCGGGAATATTCATGAAAGGAAAATTTACAGATGGTAAAATCAAAATAATTGACATGGCTAATGCAATGAAGTATGCATTTTGCCAGAACATATTTGATCAAGAATACATTTCTTATAAAAATGTTAATCATTTATCAATTAGACTGTAATACAAGACGAACATCTTGATTTGCATTGCACAACATCATTACTCTTACAACTTTGAAGGGATAGAATTCTAACGTTTCCAATTTACCTCCTATTTTCATATTCAATAGAAGTCTCTCTTCTTACTCTTTTGTCTGGAATATTGTTCCTTTATACTCTTGGCACCAAAATAGTTAGATTCAACTCTGACACGCTAAACGCAAATATAAAAGAGGAGTACATACTCAATAAATGCAGTATTTCACGGCTTTGAAAATAGGGGAAAAAAGAGTTAGAGCTGCTCAAGAGCTTTTAAATAAATATACAGGAAACATTGCTATGCCTGCGTTAGCATTAAAGGACAATAATAATAACACTTGGGAACCTGTTGGGGAAGAAAATTTTTTCACCACTGTAAAGGATCAGAATGGGTACTTGATTGCGATATGTGATAAAAATGGAATTGCAAAAACAGTTGCACAATGGTTTATTGAAGTCAAAAAAGATGAAATAGTTAGCAAGATAATTCAAGATGAAAACCTTCCTGAATATAACGGCAAAGTGATACTTCCAATTTAACACTTAAGTAGATTTAATATTTAGTGATCTTAGTTGAAAAGAAAATTCGACCAGACCATAGAGATCAAAGGTCATCTAATTGATTCGATGATCCTGACAAGAATTTTTGACAAGATTATGGACTTAAAAGGGGATTTTAATGTTCTCGAATTTCATGTCGGAAAAAAGAAGGATGAATTAAGTTATGCAAGATTATCAGTATCAGGAAAAAATAAGAAACATCTTGACCAATTATTAGAATCAGTCTTTATTGAAGGCGCTCAACCTACAAAAATTGACGGTGTTACACTAAAACCTGCCCCAAGCGACATGGTAATGCCAAGGGATTTTTACAGCACAACTAACAATACCACACAAATTTTCTTCCATAATGAATGGATTGATGTCGAAAATATGATGATGGATAAATGCATTGTGGTTGATGCAAGTAACAAAAGTGCAGAGTGTAGGAAAATTAGAGATATCCGAAGAGGAGATATGATAGTTACGGGTGAAAAAGGAGTCAGGATATTACCTGAAGAACGTCCAAGAGAAGGAGTGGATATTTTTCAATTCATGAGTAGTACAAGTTCCAGTGAAAGACCTACTCAGCAAATTGCAAGAAAAATAGCAATGGATATTTACAATACAAAAAATAGCGGTGGGAAAATAGTTGTCACAGCAGGACCAGTTGTCGTCCATTCTGGCGCTTCAGATTCGTTAGCAAAGATGATAAGAATGGGTTACGTAAATGGACTACTTACGGGCAATGCCTTAGCAGTACATGATATAGAAAATTCATTATTTGGAACTTCCCTCGGCATGAACGTAAAAAACGGAACGTTGGCAATTCGCGGTCACAGAAACCACATGCAGGCTATTAATGAAGTTTTTAGGGCAGGCTCTATAGAGGAAATGGTGAAAAAGAATATTCTAAAATCTGGAATAATGTATGAGTGTATAAAGAATAATGTAGAGTACGCCCTTTGCGGATCTATAAGAGACGATGGCCCAATTCCAGGCGTGATTACCGATATTTTACAAGCCCAGAACAGATATAGGGCAATATTGAGAGATACGAAAATGGTTATTATGATTTCTACTATGTTACACTCAATTGCGGTTGGAAATATGATACCTGCAAGAGTAAAGGTTGTTGCCGTGGATATTAGTCAGGCCGTCGTAACAAAACTGCTCGATAGAGGAACAACACAGGCTATAGGAATAGTTAGTGATATCGGGGCATTCCTTCCGATGGTTTTGCATCAGTTAGACCAAATTTCCAAAAAATAGTTCTATTGTCTTGAAGAATCTATACAGGATAATTAATTCATTATCATTGCATTAATGAAAATCACTGTTTCTCGGGATCACTTAATTTGCTATTTATTAGACGTATAGCGATTTTTGGATCTGCTCGTCCATTGGTAAACTTCATTACCTTACCTAACAAGAAATTGATTGCCTCGAGATTCTTTTTTGCGTCTTCAACTGCAGACTTTTCGGAATCAAAAACTGACTGAACAGCATCCATTATTGTTTTTTCGTCAGCTATTTTGTAGGAATTACTGCTATTGACAACCTCCGATGGTAACTTTCCACTTTCAAATATTTTAACTAGAATATCCTTTGCAGTAATTCTGCTAATCTTATTACTTTCAATCAATTTCGCTAATTCCGCGATATGCTCCGGTTTGACTTTCAAGTTCTTCAAGTAATCCGTACTCTCAGTATCATCTTCGATCAAACTTTTAAAGTCAGTAACTAGGATGTTTGCTATTTCAGTTGGTGAAAAGTGTAATTTCAAAGTAGACTCAAAGAAATCTGCCAATTTTTTGTCATTTATGAGAATATTGGAGGTATGTTCCGAAAGTTTATATTTTGATATAAAGCGTTCAAATCTTTGATTTGGTAGTTCTGGCATTCGTTGCTTTAGATTAGCAACAAAATCACTGCCTAAGACGATTACTGGAATATCGGGTTCCGGAAAATAACGATAATCATGTTCCTCTTCTTTACTCCTGGCCTTAAATGTAATTTTTTTCTTATCATCCCAGTGTCGAGTTTCATGTTCTATGTTGAGATTGCGGTTATACACACTGGACTGCCTGGTGATTTCATAATTGATGGCCTTTTCAACCTCCTTGAAGGAATTGATATTCTTGATTTCTACTTTGTTACCACCGTTCATGGACACATTTACATCACACCTAACCGAGCCCTCAAGTAGAGTGTCACATACGCCAAGATGTTCAAGTGTCAGGGATAGTTTATTTAGAAATTGTCTGACTTCCTTTGGACCTGTGAAATCAGGTTCTGTAACTATTTCAATTAAGGCAACTCCTGCCCTGTTATAATCTATCAATGCAGTATTTCTGACATTCATTCCACCTTCAGAATAAACGATCCTGCCTGGATCTTCTTCCAATTGTATTCTACTGATTCTAATTTGCTTTGCATCATCCAGCTCGTATTTGCCGTCTGTCCCTATACTAGAAATTCCATAAACATTGTACTGGGTAATCTGAAAATTTTTTGGTAGATCAGGATAAAAATAATTCTTACGGTAAAACATAATTTTGTCTGGCACTTTACACCCTAATGCTATAGAAGTCATTGTTGAATATTCAATTGCCTTTTGATTGATATTTGGTAAGGAACCAGGAAGTCCACAACATATTTCACAAATGTTACGGTTCGGTCTAAGATCTCGATAATTACCCCTACATGAACAAAACAATTTACTATTGAGGGCAGTTATTTGAGCATGAATTTCTAATCCAATCATTACCAAGCTCATATCGAATTTGGCCCCCTTTGGATATCGATAACTCTTTCAAGTTCGTATGATGCATCGATTAGCTTTTGTTCTTCAAAGGGAGCTGCCATTATTTGCAGCCCTATTGGAAGACCGTTACTAAATCCAATGGGTAACGATATTGCGGGAATGCCTGCTAGATTTGCTATCACTGTGTTTACGTCAACCAAATACATTTTTATTGGATCGTCTATCTTTTCACCAAATTTGAAAGGAAGTATGGGCATAGTTGGTCCAATTAAAAGATCATATTTTTTGAATAGTGTGAGTAATTCTAAACGTAATAGCGACCGTAGTCTCCTTGCCTTGAGATAATACTTGCCATAATATCCAGAAGAAAGAACATATGATCCAATTAATATTCTCCTTTTTACTTCTTCTCCGAAGTTTTCTCTGACTTTGCTAAAATAGGTATCCCATTTATACTCTCCTATTGGATAGTCGAATCCATATCGGATATTATCATATCTCGCAAGATTACTACTTGCTTCAGCACTAGCAAGAGTATAATATGATGGTAATGCATAATGCAAATTCTTAATTGAAACTTCTTCAAACGAGCATCCGATCTCCTGAAATTTTTCTGATGCAGAATAAACCGATTTTGCAACCTCTTGATCACTGTCAGTAATTAACTCTTTTATTACTGCGACGTTTAGTTTATTCGATTTATTGGGAATGGTAATTGGAGACGACGGCATACTTGTGTTATCCATCGCATCCTTTCCAGAAATGATGTTTAGCATCATTACCAAATCTTTAACCGATCTGCATATAGGACCAATTTGCTCCAGACTATTCGCATATGAGATTAGTCCTGATCTGCTTACCCTGCCGTAAGTTGGTTTAAGTCCAACTACAGAACAGAAGCTAGAAGGACATCTTATTGAACCTCCAGTATCTGATCCAAGAGCAACAGTACATTCTCCAGCAGCTACTGCCGCTCCACTTCCACCTGAGGAACCACCGGGAACATAATCCAAATTCCACGGATTGTGAGTTGGATGATACCTGCTATACTCCGTCGTTGAACCCATTCCAAACTCATCCAAATTCAATTTTCCCAATAGAATGGCACCATTTTCCTTCAGATTCCTTATTACGGTAGCATCGTATGTAGGAACATAGTTTTCCAGAATTTTTGAAGCACAAGTGGTTGTGATACCTTTTGTAGAAATGTTATCTTTTATGCCTACTGTTACCCCTGATAGTTGACCTATATCTTCTTTTTCTCTTATTTTCTTGTCTATAAGCTTCGCAGAAGATAAAGCTCCCTCAGTATCCAATGTGATAAATGAATGTACCTTTGGCTCGACTTTTTCTATTCTCTTAAGTATAGAGATAACATATTCTTCAGCAGTAAACTGACCTTCAGTTAGGCCTTCAACTACTTCATATGCAAGCAGGTCGTCTAGTTTTGTCATTCTATTTCATCTTAGGACCTCTTAAGAATCCATCTTCAGTAATGTTCTTGTTGAGTTGCTTATTATCAGACATGCTTATCTCATCCATTCTAAGCTCTTCAAATCTTAATTCCTGCAAGTCTAAATTAACCGAATCATCAGATGCAAGTTCTTCAAGAATATCTATGTATTCTATTGTCTTGTCTAGTTGTTTAGGAAATTTTTTAAGTTCATTTTCAGTTAAATTTATTCGTGATATTTGAGCGAGATGTTCTAAATCTTCTTTTGAAACCATGTTAATGTCATCTTTTAATAGATATTTTATTTGTTAAGGCGACAACCTATCTATATCTCGAGGAAACAGCACAGCATCCCTAATATTATCAACACCACACATGCTCATAATTAATCGTTCTAACCCCATACCGAATCCTGCATGAGGGGGCATACCATAGTCAAAAACTTTTAAATGGAAATCGAAAGCATCAGTGTTTAGCCCTTGTTTTTTCATTCTTTCAGTTAGCTCGCTCTTATCATGAATTCTTGTACTTCCTGAAGATAACTCAAGATTACCATACATCAAATCAAAAGATTCGCACTCTGTACCCGTCGATTTTGGTTTAACATAGAATGGTTTTATTGATGTGGGCCAGTCAATGATAAAATAAAAATATTTCATGTCATCATCCTTGAGGTTTCGTAGTTTTTGCTGCGAAATGTCATCCCCCAACTCAATAGACTCACCTGACTTTTGCAACTTTTCTATAAGATCTGAATATCTGTACCTTCGAAATGGAAGTGATAGATCGGGTAATGCTATTTTTAAGTACTCAAGATGTGACTTGTTTTTGCTTCTTACTTCGTCCCAAAGAAAATGTATCATCTTTTCTAAAATTTCCATTATGTCATTATAATCGGCATACGCTTTTTCAATATCAATCGATGTAGCTTCTGACAAATGTCTGTTTGTTCTGGAAGGTTCAGCCCTAAAGATTGGACCTATCTCAAATACATTTTCAAATGCCATTGTAAGCTGTTCCTTATAAAGCTGAGGACTTTGAGTTAGAAATGCTTCCCTGTCATAGTAAAAGATGGGAAAGAGTGTTGCGCCACCTTCAGTCGCAGTGGCAATTATTTTAGGAGTATTAACTTCTATGAAACCCTCATCTCCAAGAAATTTCCTGCAGGAATTTAATACAGTATATCTTATGCTAAAAATTGATTGAAGAAAAGGTCTACGAAGATCTATTGCTCGAAGATCCAATCTGGTATCAATTCCGACTCCCTTCCTACTTTGAATAACGATAGGAGAATTTTTATTTGCCAAGGATAAGATCTTAAATTCAATTGGATTTATTTCAATTCCCTTTGGAGCTTTCGGTTCACTTCTAACTTTACCCTTTATTGCGATCGAAGCATGTTCTCTAATTTTTTGTACTTCTGATGAAAGGGAATCAGGATATTCATTATTCTTCAAAATAACCTGAATATTTCCAAATCTATCGTTTATAGTAAGAAACTTTATGTTACTATGCTCGCGTATAGAAGAGATCCATCCTACAATAATTACCTCCTTACCATCCATTGAACTATCGATATCTTTAGAATAGTGTGTCCTTTTCCAAGTTTGAAGGTCTGGGCTACTCAAATTGATGAACCTTGATAATTTGAACTTTAATGAACAGGTTAATTTAACCTTTTAACGCAAATTCTAGTTATTGTGAGAAGATCCCGCCTCACTGGAAATCACTCGTCTTCACAGTAGAGACTTGGGCGAACCATTAATGCGAAAACACACAAGCGAATAGTTACAATATCTAATATACTAAAATGATGTATGGAAAATCAAGTATTGTCTTGAGTGAGATAACATAAATACATAATGCATAATACTAGAAGAAACTAAGATTGACTTAATTGCTTCTTGATAATTGTTGTTAATCGAAACCTACAAAAGCATTAATAGCATTGTCAAATAATTTGTGTGAAATGGAAAAACAGTCATTATTATCACTTTTTTCTTCTAATCCGGATAAGTATTACAAGGTTTCGTTGTTTGATGAAAAAGGATTCAAGAGGCAAAGTTGCAAGTTATGTGGAAAATTCTTTTGGGCCATTAATCATAGGGAATCGTGCCCCGAACATGATAACTATAGCTTTATCGGAGATCCACCAACATCAAAAAGACTAGATTTTGTGAATACCTGGAAGGAACTGAGTAGTTTCTTTAGAAAAAATGATCATGAAATAATTCAAAGGTATCCTGTGGTGTGTCGTTGGAGGGAGGACCTGTATTATACAATTGCATCCATTGTGGACTTTCAGAGAGTAATGAATGGAAAAATCGTGTTTGAAATTCCCAGAAATCCTCTTGTAGTTCCTCAAATGTGTCTTAGATTTAATGATATTGAAAACGTAGGAATCACCGGCAGGCATTATACTAGCTTTTGCATGGTAGGTCAAACATGTAACGCCGACGCTCCGGGTGGATATTGGAAGGACAGGTGTATGGAGCTGGATCACTCTCTGCTTACGGATGTTCTCGGTATAAAATCTGAAGAAATTACATTTGTTGAGGATGTTTGGATGGGAGCAGGAGCTTTTGGTTATTCATTGGAGTACTTTGTTCGAGGACTGGAACTTGGGAATGCAGTTTTTACTGAATTTGAGGGGGATGAAAATAACTATCGCACACTTGACAACAAGATAATAGATATGGGAGCGGGACTTGAACGCCTATCATGGATTACGTTAGGGAGCCCCACAAGTTACGATGCTACTTTTGGACCCATATTCAAGAAACTGGTAGACATAATTGGTATCGATATTGATTCAAAATCAGAATTTCTATCCCGATACTTTAAGAAAGTTTCTGAGAAATACTCAAATTATGAAAATGATCCAAGACTATTAAAGATCAATATTGCCAAAGAACTTGGTCTATCGTATGAAGATTTGGAAAAAATTGTCCTACCGGTTGAAACACTATCGATTATTGCGGATCACACCAGGACATTGTTGTTTGCAATTTCTGATGGCTCATTGCCATCTAATGTAGGAGGAGGCTACAATCTTAGAATAATACTAAGAAGAACTCTTGCACTCCTTGCCCGATTAGGTTGGAAACTCGACTTGCAGGATGTAATGGATCTACATATGGAGTATCTAAAACCAATGTATCCTGAACTAAAAGAGCACAAAAATGATGTTAGGAAAATAATGCAGATCGAGTCTGGTAGATATTCTTCGTCAAAGGAAAGAATGTATTCTATTGCAAGTTCCATGCGTGAATTCAATAAAAAACCAAGTGTTGAAGACCTGATAAGGATGTATGAGTCAGATGGTATTACACCTGATCTCCTACTTGAAACTGGCGTTATAGAAAAAATACCTCCGGATTTTTACGTAAAGTTAGCACAGCTTCATACTACACATGAATCCATCCCGATACCTGTTATCGAGACTGGCACTGACATAAAACCTACGAAGTTATTGTATTACGAAGATGAGTCTATCAGAGAATTTGACGCAAAAATTCTCAAGATACTTAAAGGCAAGTACTTGATTTTGGATAAAACGGCATTTTATCCCAGAGGAGGTGGACAGGAGCCTGATTTCGGTACTGTTGAAGGGATCAAAGTAACAGATGTCATAAAACAGGACAATCTAGTCTTACATAAGATACAAGCTCCATCCAAGGATCTTCAAGACAATAAAATAGTTCATGGAATTGTTGACAATGTAAGAAGACAAGCGATAACCAAAAATCATAGTGCAACACACATATTGAATTCAGCTGCAAGAAACAATCTTGGTTCTTGGATATGGCAGAATTCTGCCTTCAAGGATGAAAATTATGCAAGGTTGGACATTACTCATCATTCAGCTCTTACCAAACAAGAAATCAAGCAAATAGAAAATACTGCCAATGAAGTTGTACAAAGAAATTTAGCAATTAACATCAATGTATTTGAAAGGTCAAACGCTGAAGAGAAATATACATTCAGGATTTATCAAGGAGGTGCAGTCCCCTCAAACAATGTAAGGATAGTGAACATAGATGGTTGGGATGTCGAAGCATGTGGTGGAACCCACGTTAATAAGACAGGTGAAATTGGTCTTATAAAAATTCTAAAGACTGAGAGAATTCAAGATGGTGTTGTAAGACTTGAGTTTGTTTCTGGGAATAAGGCCTTGCAATATGTGCAGTCTCAGGACTCTCAATTGCTACATATTGCTCAATCTCTGGGATCAAGTAGAGAGAAGCTGATTGAATCATTTGATAAAGTAACATTAGAAAATGACCAGATGAAAAGAAAATTTAGAGTACTTATTAACAGATTTTCAGACAATATGGCCACAATAGTTACCCAACAGGCGACTAGATCTAAGTCAGGATTAAAGGTTTATGGCACTTTCGATGATCTAATGGGGGGCGAATATTATATTGCATTGGGAGAAAAGAGTATCAATATCGATCCTTTCTTAGTATATGTTGCCCTTGTTCAGGATCATGAGCGCATAAAAGTCATAGTATTCGTTGGAGACGAATCAAGAAAAATCATTAAAGCCTCTAGAATTGCAAAGGAAATTTCATTGAAACTTGGGGGTACTGGAGGTGGAGGTACAGATAAATTTGCCCAGGGTGGAGGTAAGGATAAGAGCAAGATTAATGAATGTTTGAAGAATCTTGAGAATCTGATTACAAATATAGACTCTAGTGAAAAAAATGGTTGATTCAATTGAAAAAGTACCCAATGCCGAACTTGATTGGGGTAGAATTGAAGAAAAATGGAGGAAGAGATGGACCGATGATAAACTTTTTGAAACCAATCCACAATCACATAAAAGAAAGTATTTCCTGACTGTAGCATATCCTTACCCAAATTCTCCACAGCACGTAGGACATGGACGAACATATACTCTTGCCGATGTCCACGCAAGGTATAAGCGTATGAACAACTATAATGTATTGTTTCCAATGGGTTTCCACTATACAGGAACACCTATTGTGTCGATGTCGCAGAGAATAAAATCTAATGATTTGGAGCTGATAGAGACCTTCCAACACATATACAAGATTCCCAATGATATCATATCGAATTTCAAAGAACCTAGAAAAATAGCCAGCTATTTTCATCAAGAAATTAAACAAGGAATGAACGAAATGGGCTATTCCATAGATTGGAGGCGAGAGTTTACGACTATAGACAAGGGCTACTCGAAATTCATCTCATGGCAATTTAGAAACCTTAAGAAGAATGGCTTGATAGTGCAGGGCTCTCATCCTGTAGGATGGTGCCCCCAAGATCAAAATCCGGTAAGTCAACATGATACTGTCGGCGATATTGAGCCCGATCTTATCGAATATGTTCTTGTAAAATTTAAATTTGAAGACCAGTACGTTGTTCCAACTGCAACATTAAGACCAGAAACTATTTTTGGTGTGACAAATTTATGGATAAATCCCGATATAAAATATGTTATTGCTCAGGTGAACAATGAGAAATGGATAATTACAAAAGAAGCAGCAAGAAAGATGGAATTTCTAAATGCTAGTGTTTCATTGATTTCAGAGATTAACGGTTCTGATTTAATAGGCAAATCTGTATTTGATGAAAAAAGGAAACAACAAGTTCCCATATTCCCGGCATCATTTGTTGATCCTAATAATGGAACTGGAATTGTCATGTCTGTGCCAGCCCACGCACCCTATGATTATCAGGCTCTAGTTGATTTAAGGAAGGACGATAATACTTTAAGAAAATACAACATCACAGGTAATGTTGTTCCTATCAAAATAATCCAAACTGATGCGTATCCTTCAAATGAATCATCGGCTGCAGAAACTATTGTTACTAGTTATTCTATTAGAGATCAAAATGATCCTAAATTAGAGGAGGCTACCAACAAGCTTTATTCAGATGAATTTCACAATGGTAAAGTTTTACCCGACATAGATGAAATTGGAAATTTGAGTGTAATAGAGGCTAGAGAAACTATCAAGGCAAAAATAATCAGTCAAGGGATTGGAACTACTATGTACGAACTGAAAAATGCAGTAAAATGTAGATGCGGAACAACCTGTGTTGTAAAGCTGCTAACAAACCAGTGGTTTATCAATTATGGAGATGAAAATTGGAAAAAATTGGCGTATGAACTAATTGATAAAATGGAAATTCTACCTGAGGAAATAAGACAAGAATTCACCAATGTTATTGATTGGCTGAAGGAGAGGGCATGTGCAAGAAAAAGCGGGATGGGAACAAAACTTCCATGGGACAACGAGTGGATAATAGAAAGTCTCGCAGATTCTGTTATCTATATGGCCTATTATTTAATGTCGAGACACATTAGCAATAATCAGGACTTGCAAACTAATGAGGATAAGGTATTGGCAGATAATTTGAATGATAATTTCTTTGATTATGTTTTACTAGGAAAGAATAATCCAGATATCGTAGCCAAGGAATCAAGAATATCCATTCAGTTACTTGAAAGAATTAAAAATGAATTTGCGTATTTTTATCCAGTAGATTCGAGGCATTCGGGAAGAGACTTGGTCCCTAATCACCTTGCATTCTTCATATTCAATCATGCCGCAATATTCCCCAAGGATAAATGGCCCAAACAAATTGTTGTAAATGGATCGGTACTAATGGAAGGTAAAAAGATGTCCAAATCCCTTGGAAATATCATACCATTGCGTCATGCGATAGAGGAATATGGTGCAGATTCAATTCGTCTTACTATGCTGGCGTCGGCGGAGATATTACAGGATTCCGACTTTTCTTTTGATTTAGTAAAAGGAATTAGAGCCAAATTGTTCGAAATCTATAGAAACATATATGCACATTTAGACATTTTCGGAGCTCAGAGTAGCTTGGATATGGATCTGGAAGATGTTTGGATATCAAGCAGATTGCAAAATGTTATTATGGACACTACTTTGGCTATTGAAAAATTTAGAATAAGAGAAGCTTTGCATAATATCTTGTATTTAATGGACAATGATTTGGAATGGTATGAAAAAAGAAAGCTGGCAAAAAATAAATCAATTTTCAATAGTTATTTGAAAGAATTCATTGAAACACGAATAAAGTTATTGTCACCATTTGCTCCATACTTCTGTGAAGAAATTTGGGAAATTATGGGGAATGATTCGTATGTCAGCTTAGCTCAATGGCCAGAGATTAATCAATCTAAAATTTTATTGAAATCTGAGGATAATGAAAGACTCATCCAAAGTATCATTTTTGACATACAGAAAATAACAAAGGTTACCAAAATCGTTCCGAAGAAAATTTCGATATATACCGCTTCGAGTATCAAATGCATGTTATATAGAAAAATATTAGATAGAATACAAAGACAAGCAACTCCCAATTTTGGACAAATCATGAAGGAATTTGTTAACGATAACGAAGTCAAGGATCTTGTTAAACGAAATCCCGATCTGGTAAAGAAAATTATAGATGATATTTTATCTGAATCAGTGGATGTTAGAGAAAGAAGAATGAAAATAGATTCCTTTGATGAGCAAATACCGCTAGAGGATGGAAAATCATTGTTAGTTAGTGAAGTTGGAAATAATCAACTTGAATTGTATATCTACTCAGAGGACGACAACGACAAATATGATCCGAAACAAAAGTCAAAATTTGCAAGACCATACAAACCAGCGATATATATTGAATAAGCAATTCCGGTCGATAAGATATGTCAAGTGAATATACACTTGTATGTTCTAAGCAGGATCTCGCCAGTACTACAATATCAAACTGTTTGACTGAAAAATATGGCTTCTCTGAGATTCCGGAGAAAAATGCAACATTTACCTCATCTGATAATCCGGGTATTGTCTTGCATATTTCCGAAAATAATTTGTTACATCTTGATAATCTTGACGAAAAATATCCCAATACATCATGTTATATCTTTCTATCTCAACATAGATCTCAAGCTAATATTCCTGCGCTGACTTGTCATTCGACAGGGAATTTTGGCAATAATAAGTTTGGTGGGAAGGAAAGGGAATTAGGAATATGCTATCCTTGGATCCAGAAACAATATCTAATTGAATTGAATAAGAAAAAGGATAACGTACCCAAGTATGATATCATTATTGAATCCACACATCATGGTCCCACATCATTAAAAAAACCGATACTGTTTGTTGAAATAGGATCAACAAAAGAACAATGGACGGACAATAATGCAGCAAATACAGTATGCAATTCTTTGTTTACTGTGCTTACAAGAAAAAAGGGATTATGTGAAAAGGTGGCCGTGGGACTGGGAGGAAATCATTATCCAACAAAATTCAACAAGATATTGTTGGAATCAGAATATGGGTTGGGTTCGATAGCCGCAAAACATGATTTACCATATTTAGATAACTCCATGATAGTTCAAATGATATATAGGAATGTTGAAAAAGTAAGTTGTGCTATAGTGGATGCAAAGGGACTAGGGAAGGAGAAATCTAGAATTCTAACCGCAATGGATGAAGTCGGAATTGAAGTAGTAAAAATTTAGTTTTGATAAACATACAATAGTTTTTAAGATTGTGTAACTCATCGTATGTGGTCCATGTCATCTAATCGGAATACTCATAAAAAAACACGTACAAGTCATATCAATAGACAAGCTGTCTATGATCTTATTTCTGAAATTCCTCCTGGCAAGGTGGTAACTTATGGGCAAGTGGCCTCACTGCTTGGCAATTCTCGTGCAGCTCGTGGAATAGGAAAAGTCCTAAATCAGAATCCGCGGCCAATTATAGTACCTTGCCACAGAGTTGTCTGCTCCGACGGACATGTTGGAGGATACATGTATGGAAAGAGCCGAAAAATATCGTTGTTACTGAAAGAAGGGATTCCCATTGATGATGATAAAATAAAAGATTTTGAGAGATATAAGATCTAGATTCGATTTCTACTTGTGTATTTTTGTTTGCTTGGCCAGTTCTCTCAAGTGTGAAAGAGATCTAACATTGCCGCCCTTTATTTTTTTATACAATACCCAAAAAGTTTCTCTATTAATTTCATTTCTAGCCTTTAGTATTTTTAAATGGCGTCTCATGGCCTTGGTTCTTTTTACATAAACTTCCTTCTTTCCCACCCTGGCGGTTTTCTTACCTTTCTTTGAACCGGCAGAAGTTCCATGCTTCCTACGTGTCTTTAATTTCTTTTCTGCTCTAGATCTAGAAATACCTTTTACTTTAACTGTCCAGATAGTACCGTTCTTGATTAAGGAACGCATATCCTCTCTTGTAATTGCATCAGATATATCATCAAGCTTATCGGGTTCAAATCTCACCCTATTTGAGCCGACATCTAAAACTCTTGCTATTAATTCTCTCTTTTTACTTAAATTAACTACCATTATGATTTAGCTCCTTTTTTCCCTGTATTCTTGCTCTTTGCGCCTGTTGTTTTTGATACTTTCTTTGGTTTTTCGACCTTTGTTTCTGTTGTTGGTGCGGCTGCTGATTCTGTTGTTGCTGCTGCGGGTGATTCTTTCTTTGGTTTTTCGACCTTTGTTTCTGTTGTTGGTGCGGCTGCTGATTCTGTTTTTGATGATTCTGTTTTTGATGATTCTGTTTTTGATGATTCTGTTGTCGGTGATTCTTTCTTTGGTTTTTCGACCTTTGTTTCTGTTGTTGCTGCTGTTGTTGATGGTGATTCTTTCTTTGGTTTTTCGACCTTTGTTTCTGTTGTTGCTGCTGTTGTTGATGGTGATTCTTTCTTTGGTTTTGTTTCAGCCTTTTTAGGTACTTTTTTCATAGCTTCAATCTTTCCTGGATTCAAAATCTTCATTTTCAGCTTTGTGGCTTCACTGACAATTTCTATTCTTTTTTTGTTCCCTACAGTATGTGCTATTCTAACTGCGTCAACTTTAGGATCAATTTTTGTTAAATCCTTTATATTAAAAACCAAAATATCGTTATAACCGGACGGATGTAAGCCTCTTGATTTCCTAGGTCCCTTGTAACCTACTTTAGCCAAAGGCGGAACACCAGATACCTGCTTTCTCATCTTGTTATCTTTTCCTTTGGGTCTTCTCCAATTGGGTGCAAGTCTATCATATCTCCAGCTCTCTTGCCTAACAAACTCTGGTCTTTTGTCTGCTATTTTTTTTCTGAGTTGCAGGAGTTCCTTATTAATAACCATAGAACTATTGTCAAGACCCTATTTTTTAAATAAAAATGTTTCTAGATACATTTCCCGCTAGGATCTCTATTGACAATTGGCCTAGAGGTGTGCCTGAACGATAACTTGTTTAATAACTCATGGAAAATAAGAATTATCTAAAGGAAACTGATACTGATATATCCTTTAGGGCACCGTTATTATGCCAATATTTGACCGAATATCACACAGGAGAATTAGCATCTTACAGTGGATCGTTCAAATTTCTTAGGCACGACTTTAGATTTCTGAAACGTCTCAGAAAAGCGAGTTGTTCACCAAAGTCAAACGAACGTAAGGTTCCTTTATCAAAAGGTGATCCTTTTCCACCTTGTAGGCATTGTAATACAAATGTTATCTGGAACGGTTAACTTATTGTAGTTCCAGGCAACATATTACGGGTCTATTGGACGATGTTTATGAAACCGTATTTCTCTCTTATCGTTCTCTGAATCGACATGTTGTATGAGAATATTCGTTTAGAGTATTCCTCAAGGATTTCCATCATAGGTTCTGATGTTTTATCGGTATAGAATCCAGGACAATCACCTGTTAATTGAAAAGATGCATGTATTACGGGCTTACCGTTATTGGATTCCATCCATGAAGAAAATGGATAGAGCCAACAGACTCCTGGTTTGTCTGGGTGTATTTCGCAACTTCCACAATCATCTAAGAATCTACAAGGTAAAGGTCGTCCATCTTGATCTTCGCGTTCATTTATTTTTCTTTTTAGCGAAATCATACTGATGGTTGTAATGACATTATTCATTGTTGATGTTTCATTCCAACTTGAGACCTTAGTCTCCTTTTCGATAAATTGAGATTTTGAATCATATCCCATTTTTTTTGAAATGGATGAAATGTCATCTTTGGTCAAGGGCAATCTTCCCTGTTTCTCACAGCAATTATGACAATCGGGCCAAAGGCATCGCCATAGAACAAAAGTCTTATCTCTCGTGAGGTATGGAATGTGAAATACTACGCCATTTACTATTAACTGTGAATCGGAGACATCATCACGCTTTCCTAGATGAAGATCATATATTGATTGTTCAATTTGCCATTTGTCAGACAAATTATCCAAAGCCTGTTTTACGTGTAATTCTTCCAATACTATGAATGTTATTGCAGGACCCAAGTTTAAATGTGCCTAACAAACAATTGTCACTTGAACCGTGCAACATGCTTAAAATTCAGGATGCCAATAGCCCAAAAAGAGAACCGAGTGATAAAGGCAAGCACGCTTCATCAACACAAAACAGGAGAATGGTGTGGGAGAATATCATCTGGCCACTGATCTTGGATGTAAATCGTTCCTATTTTACATTAAAGGAGTATCATTCTAAAAGGGACAAATTTTGTGATAATAGAAAAATACAATCATCAAAAGTTGCTGGTGGTTTTGTATCGCTGTTAGTTAAAGGAATTCTCATAAGACAAAAGAGTATCTATTCAATTCATTATAGATTAATACCATATATGAGAAAGAAAGCCTATCTCGAGTATGGTCAAGCAATAAGGGAAGCAAGTACAAAACGGTAACTCTCCTTTTGTCGTTTGTCTAGATTGAAAAATATTATGTTATGTCACCTATATTTTATGGTCTGTAACTTTCCATTGTCGGCCGTGACAGTTATCTTTTGAAAATCTAGATCATCCTTTTCAGGAGTAACGAAAATTGAACTGAATGGTCCTATAGAATTGTAAACTTGTTTTTTGCCCGTATTGTTGTCAAATGTAACTGTTACATCATGAATTTCTTGAGGGTTATTGTTGTTTATTTTTATGCTTATCGTACTCAAGGCTTCTCCTGTTTCATTTATCTCTACAGTCAATCCCGCCCTTGGAATAAATACCAGTAATACGACGATTGCGACAATAGCAAAACCCCCGTAAATGGCGTATCGAGCTATCCTTATCCAGTCTCTTTTCTTCTTGTCCTTACGTTCATAGTGCCATTCGTCATCCCATCTTCCCAATTATATTCAATTATATTTATTGAACAAAACTATAAACATTTTATCGCTCTTAAGGGAAGGTTATTTGGCAACTACTTGTTGAACGTTCTATAAAACGCTATGATGCTATTGCAGTTCTTGCATTTGTATTCTCCTTTTTCGACTAGTGTTATGCCCTGACCTAAATCCTCATTAGGGTTTTCAAACTTGATGTCTGGAGAACCCTCATATTCCTTTGCGCATTTATTACAGTAATATTTCACAAATCGCTCTTCACTGATTCTTCCTGCATTTGCCAGAAATAATTGCGGAATCCCCAAGTTCGCTTTGGTTTCTTCTTGTTCGGTAATTTTTGCAAAAGCATATCCACCCGAACCCAGCAACTTCCTTTCCTCCAAGTCTTCATTTTCATTCATCGATTAGTAATCAGATAAATCCTTAATTTTAATACTTTAGACTACAATCGTCTGTCTGTATATAATTAGTCCAGTAAAGTTAAAGAAAATTGGATTTCTTCTGATTACTATGGCTTCCTACATCGACTCTGACATTTTATTAGATAGAGTTGAGTTCAAGATTTTTGCTGCAGAAGAGCATTTGAACAATCTCCAAGAAATTCAGTCGCGCAATCTGGATGCACAAAAGGTTAATCCAGCAATCTGGATGGAAATCGAGATAGATTGCTTTCTTGCCCAAGTATTAGGAAGTCTAGATTGTTTATTGTTATTAATTAACACAAAATTAGAATTGGGAATTGCATCAGAGAGAGTTGATTTGGCCACAATACAAAGTGCATTGAACGCCAGAACAAAAAATATCGGCCTGCTTACAGATATGCATCAGGCCTCGGCACACAATGGCTGGCTTTGGGTGTTAAAGGAATTTAGAAATCTTAGCATGCAGAGACCATCCAAAGATGCCCAATATCTCTTATTTGACGACATAATCTCGTCAACAAAAGATTATCAAAGCGGGACAATACGACCATCAGATGAATATATCAATAAAAATCTAATCCGCTACTTTCGACAAAGTTTACAGCGAGTCAGAGAGTTGGTTAATTCTGTCCGAATGAAAGAGCCTATGCTAAAGTAGATATCTAAAATAAAAAAGGTTTAACCGGCCTTATGATTCAGAAGCCTCTAATTATAGATATTAAACCAAGTTATTCTAACTTCAGTAATGAGACTTTGAATATAATTTCGCTAAATTTGATGAACGTTAGACTGATTGCATTTCCGTTTGTTTGCAAGCAGCGTACAACAATAATAGAAAAGAACGAGACATCCAGCACCGGTGCGAATAAGATTGTCACACTTCATGGCGCTAATATATCGGCTACAATACCGTTGTTAGTGGTTTACCCAGAGGGCAGTCAGATTCCTCCTTTAGGATTTAACACAGATGCAGAAGGCAAACTGCAAGTCGAAGTTCTTTTCAATAAACCTGTAAACACATCGACATTCATTCCTGGCATCAGTAATATCTTGGCGATGGAAACTAATCCAAACGCGACTGTAACTGTGAAGTGGGATCTTAACAATAGGCTTTTGACAATGGTCATCACTGATTCGTTAAACTCTAATTTTGATCCTGATTGTAATTTTCCTTTAAGACTTGACGCAACGGGGCCCACATCCTATTAAAGCCGCCGATGGAACTTTACTAAATGGTGGATTTAATGATTATTGGTCTGGATTTGTTATCGTAGGTTGAATTTAGGAGTAAAATGATTGCCAATCTTTGTCAAAGCACGATTTAATTAGTCGCATGAGTCTTTCCTTGACAAATTCCTCCGTTATTACTTGTTTATCATAATATTGCAGTATAGTATCTTGATTGACTTCACCTTTTGTCATCAACCGGTCTTCTTGAACCGAAATTTTTTCGCCAGATAACGAGAATCTAATATTCGGAAATCTCGATTGATGTGTCAATTTAAGATGTAAATTGAATCCAATACTAGGATTTTTTTCGCCCACAACTTCGGATTGGATATCAACACTTGAGTTCACATCTTTACTCGCTAGGTAATTCTCGAATTTTCTCATTGCAGGTTCAATTACGCGCCGCGACATCTCGTTGAATTCATTCTTTAAATCTTCATCATCTCTTAATGCGTCAAGCTTCTTTTCTTTTGCTTCCTTGACTAGGTTTCGAAAATTCTCTATCAACGGCCCTAACTCTTTATCGAGGTCTTCCACAAATGTAATGGAATAGGATTCAAATTAAACTTTAGCCTGTGAGTCTCCTATCTCGCATCTATTCTTTGTGCATTTAAATCTCATGACTCAAATTTACCAATGTCTAGTAAATTGATAACGCGGATCCTCCTCTTTTTTTGATTATATTTCCTGTATATTTGTCTTAGTGTGGCACTATTTTACACTCGCATGTTTCTTGGGGGCCGTTACAACTTTTACAATTTTTTGTTTCAGAGTCTATAGCACCCCAACAGCGGGAACACCCCGTATTCATGACGTCATCGTCTGACATTAATTAATTAGATTCAGTAATACTATATATTATTTTACTCAATCGATATTAGTAACAATCACGACAATTCAAAAGTTTACTTAGTTAAATGGGCTAAGCCTTCAGTGAGTCTATAGAATATTGTGTGTTTATTCTACTAAAGGGACTGGCTTGGCTTCTCATGTGGATCTGTAAGAAATTTGCTCTTAAAATTTTCTATGACATCTAGAGCATCATCTATTAAATTAATATCAATATCCAGTATATTAATAAATGGAGAAGATTTGGAGATTTTGAATTTTTTAGCGGCTCCATCCAATTCACCGATTACTCCGCGATGTCCCCTCTGATAAGTCATCTTTCGAAGTATATCAATAATTTTCATATAAAGTATTTGTGAATCTTTTTCGGAATGAATTCTACTATTTGTAATATCCACTAATTTATGAACTATGGTAGTAATGAAATCATAGTAATTGTGTGTAAAATTAATTTCAAAATCTACAAACTTTTTATAATTTCCACGATCTGCCAATATTTCGCGCTTATGAATTCCATCTTCCATAGTTGTTGTAGGAACATACATTTTATCAACAAGAGATTCAATTTCTGATAAAGAATCGTAGATTTTATTAAATTCATTCTCTTTGTTAATCATCAAGTATCAATTTGACTTTAGTTTAACAGAAGCAACTATAAATGGAAATCGGTATGATTAAAAAGTCCACGGATTCATTGAACTGTGTTATGGGCATTAAATAGCAAACATACAAATTGACAATTTCGTATTAATATCACTGTCTAACATTAGTAGTAACGAAATTAATGTAAAAATAACTTTGTGGCTAATTGTGCTTGTATGTTTTGGCTTCGTCTTTAGTAAGTTCAAACCACAGTTTATCTCCGTCGAATGGTCATCAACATTGTAGTGAACAACACGACCGAGAATTTTTTGATAAATTAATAAATAGTTTCTTGATAATAGAAAATCAATTTATTTTATTAATATCATTACCAATTGGGTCGACACACTTAAGCACAGAATTCCTATTAGTGGCTAATTGCATAAACCGACTCATTATTGCTATTAAGCAATGTAGTGCATACTAATGATACAATGGGAGAATTCGAAACCAAAGAAGAAAGAGAATTTGAGAATGCAAAGACCGACACTGAAGAAGCATTGGATGATGCAGGGGAAGAATTGGAGAATGCAGGGGACAAAGTTAAAGCCGGTGCAAAAGCAGTTGCAAACAAAATAGCAGATCCTGATAAGGATTTAGATAGCGAGTATCAAAAAGAAAAGATAGTAGAAAAGATGGACTAGAATTAGTCCAGTCGATTTTTTTAAGATTTGTCTACGCTAATAGTAATTGATTGGTGCCTTCGGTACAGGAAACGACCCACTATATCATCAGGTGAGATAATAGATATAGTTCACAGAAAATTTATTTAAAAACTCGTCATAACTGCTTATTCTTTTCAAAAGATGATTTTCTTGGATCAGTCAATTTACTTGTGTTTGAGATTTTTTGAGTAGTATATCCAAGCATCCTAAAATTATGAAATATTCGTAGATTGTCTTTGTTAAATCGGATTTGATAGAGTTTACAAAATTTAGGTACAGCATCGTCTTTTTGTTGTCCTTGTTTTTGAATTAACGACATCTACTATTCTACTAAATAAGCGTATAAGGTAACTAATCTAAATATAACGTGGTTAAACCAAAGATACCGATAAATATCCGTTTGAAAGTTTCTACTTGTAGCTCGTGAATTAGCCCGGTCGAATCTACACGATTGTGTTGATGCCGAATCTAGCGGTCAAACTCCACAGGAGGGCTATGGATTTCAGGCTCTGGATCGTCATGAAAAGATACCTGAGGACAGCAGTTCGAATCTGCTCCGGGCTACTTTTTCTAAATTAAACCTGGGGCCCAAATTTAGTCAAGTATTCAGTTTCTTTACCGAATCTCTTGAAATTTTCAATGAATAGATGTGCCAATCTTTTTGCTGCAATGACATATTGGTCCCTATTAGACCATGAATAACTAGGATCTAAAATTTTTGCTGGAATCTCTGCACATGAAAGTGGAATTTCTAGATTGAAAATATTATCGTGTTTATATTGCACCTTTTCAAGGTCACCGTTTATAGAAGCAGATACCATTGCTCTCGTATATTTTAGATCCATTCTCCTACCAATTCCATATGGACCGCCAGTCCAACCAGTATTTATCAAATAGACGCTAGTGTTGTGTTTTGAGATCCTTTCTGCAAGCATCTTTGCATATTGGATTGAGTGTAGTGGCATGAACGGAGCTCCAAAACATTGGGAAAATGTCTCTTTGGGTTCAGTGATCCCTCTTTCCGTACCAGCGAGCTTGCTAGTATAACCAGAAATAAAATGATACATTGCGCCTTCCTTTGTTAGTTTTGCAATTGGCGGCATCACACCAAATGCATCGGCCGTCAGAAATATTATGACTTTGGGATGAGTTGCTACTGACGGGATTACTGCGCCAGGAATAAATTCTAGCGGATAAACTACTCGTGTGTTTTCGGTCAAATAGCTGTCCTCAAAATTAGGTTCCCGTGTTTGTTCGTCAACGATTACGTTCTCCATTACAGAACCAAATTTTATTGCATTCCAAATTTGTGGTTCATGCTCTTTATTTAAATTAATACATTTTGCATAGCATCCACCTTCAAAATTAAAAATCCCTCTATCAGACCACCCATGCTCATCATCGCCTATCAATCGCCTGTCGGGATCGGCTGACAGTGTCGTTTTACCGGTACCTGATAAACCGAAAAATAATGCAGTTTCTCCATTCCTCCCCATATTGGCAGAACAATGCATAGGAAATATTCCCCTATTAGGAAGCAGAAAATTCATGACTGAAAACATTGCCTTCTTAATTTCTCCGGCATAAGATGTGTAGCCTATCAAGACCATTTTCTTTGAGAAATTCATGATTATGAAAGTGCCACTTTTGGTTCCATCAATTTCAGGAAGAGAGGCAAAATCATTAACAAAGAACAGAGTAAATTCAGGTTTATGGTTGTTAAGTTCTTCGACTGTTGGTCGAATAAATATCTGTGATGCAAAAATATTATGCCATGCATTATCAGTGAAAACTCTAATTGGCAAACGACTATCAGGATCTGCTCCGACAAACCCATCAAAGATAAAAAAGTCCTTCCCAGATACATGTTGCTTCATTCTTTCAAAAATCTGATCAAACTTTTCTGTGGGAATTGGATGATTTACTTTGCCCCAATCCACAAGGTCATGTGTTATTTCATCATCAACAATGAATTTATCATCAGGAGAGCGACCAGTAAATTTACCAGTCTTGACAGATAGTGCACCCGAATTTGATAATAACCCTTCATTTTTTTGAATTGCAATTTCAATGAGTGTTGCTATTGGCAGATTTCTCTCAATTTTTCCAAAATCAATATTCATCTTCTGAAGTTGCAGAAGATAGCTCTTTGGATGACCATTATCTTCCTCATTCATTGATACGATGTTAGGTCCACAAAGGGTATTTAATTTATTTCATGTTACATTTCGCGATATGAACTGATAAGTCCAAATAGTACGGAACAAATGATTGGTGCAAATCGCATGAAAATGCACCAATCAATTGCGTTGTTACGCCTATCTCCAAAATAGACGATAATTGATATCGTCCTGCAATGGTGTTTAAACTTTATGAAAGCTATTCTCTGGAACCCATTTACAATCCCGTAGGAACTCTATAGCTTCAACTATCAATTGAAAATGGCTCTGGTGAAAAGACTTGAGAACGCCCCAAACCACACAAGTTCTCAAAAGAGCCTCCAAGGCAACGAATTGACATTTAGGCGATCTGCAACGCCTTTTTTGGCTTTGGAAATCAAATTGGTCCGATCCACTCTCGAGCCAAAGATCGCTGCAATAAGCAAAATATCTGTATTGCAAAATAAGCCATTATTGGATTCAAGCTGTCAAGATTTGTAATTTGACTCACAACTTTACATCAAAATGTCCATCAATTTTTTAGATCGACTTGCGAGCAGTATAAATCTAATACTTGAGTCAATTGATCAATATCGTTACTATAATGTGAGAAAATATTCACCTAGCTGTACGACTTCATACATTAGAGTTGAATTCCCAAGAATTTGAGATCAAACATCCTAATAGTTGGCTAATTACCCGTCGAAGAATGAGAAGTCCATCAAATCCACTAATTTAATTTATAACAATTATTGTGTAATACCCAAGTTTTGTATTTTCTAGAATAATACGATGACCCGTTGTCATCATCACTGAGCCCATAATAATTATGATTTTCTTGCCTCTCTAATATTCGCAAAAGTTTGAGCACAGCTCTATCTTCTACCAAATATTTCATAATTCGCTCTACTTCTCTATCCATCTATTTTCTGTACCTATTGCAAATGATAATTCAGCTATTACTTATATGTGGTAACCAACATTCTTAACATAAAATTCCACGTACTTATTTAAAAGAAAATTAAGTAAAGGAAAAGATGGATAAGAAAATTCTTCTCAATTTGTCAGGTATTTAAATCTCAAAATGTGACGAGAGACATCTGCATGATTTACTTTAAATTTTCAAAATTCATAAAACAATAGATATAAATTAACTTTTCAGAGTAGAATGCATGTGAACTCTTTTATAGGGCCTCTCACAATTAGCCGTTTATCTCATAGATATTTTCAATTATTTCTTGTTATTCCACTCTTATTTTTAGTTGTTTTTAGCTTTATTTCAGTATATTCTCATGCACAAACAACTGCAATTGACGATTCACTATTGCCAAAATTGTTTGATAGGGTAAAGAATTCAGTAGTACAGATAACCGTGTCCAACCAGGACCCCCGTTCTTCGGCACTTGGTTCGGGTTTTGTTTTCGACACAGCTGGTCATATCATTACAAATGACCATGTTGTGCGCAATAGATCGCTTAATGAAACTAATACGAATAATGTTACAGTCACATTTCTAGATGAAAGGTCATTTAAGGCTAAGGTTGTAGGTAGCGACCCATTCTCTGATCTAGCTGTCTTACAGATAGAGGATCCGAAAAATCAAACAATGATTCCGCTGGTCCTCAGTAATTCTTCTGACGTTAAAATAGGAGAGCATGTAATTGCCATAGGTAACCCATTTGGACTTTCTGGCTCAATGACAGAGGGAATAATTAGTGGATTAGGAAGAGTCATACCATCACAGAATCCAGAAGGCCCACCAGGGCCTGAAATAGCGCCTGATGAACAGACAACACTGGTTCCACCAACCTCATTCTCTATACCTGAAATAATTCAGACAGATGCAGCAATTAACCCAGGAAATTCCGGAGGACCACTGCTTAATTTGAGGGGTCAAGTGATTGGGATTAATAGCGCCATTTTTTCAGTAACAGGTGAATATTCTGGTGTGGGATTTGCCATTCCGGCGAGTACTCTACAAAGAGTAGTCCCGATTTTGATATCAGAACATACTTACAAGCACCCATGGATTGGAATCTCAGGTGTTGATGTAAATGAACAGATTGCATCAGTCATGAAGCTAAATCTGACGAAAGGATTTCTTGTGATTGATACTAGTCCTGGAGGACCAGCGGCTAAAGCTGGGATCCAAGGAGGAGACAAACTTGTAGATATTAATGGAAGAAAAACAAATTTGTTTGGAGATGTCATTGTAAAGATTGATAATCAAAACGTTTCCAAAATTGATGACATATTAGTATATTTGGAGCAACAAAAGAAAGTAGGACAAGGCGTTAATTTGACTGTAATTAGAGATGGTAAACTCCAAATAGTAAATGTGGTATTGGCTGAAAGACCATTAAGACTCAATGAACAACCTCTTTGGTTGGGCATTGATGGTATTGATATGGATGAGGATATTGCTTCTGAACTAAAGGCTAATCAGAGTACAGGAATCTTGGTAGTTGGAACGATTTCAGATGGACCTGCAGACAAAGCAGGACTTGAGGGTGGTTATAGGATTACAGACATCAACGGAACAAAAGTAGAGCTGGGTGGAGACATCATCATTTCTGCAGACAAGCAACCCATAGAAAATTTGAGAGATATGTCAACATATATTGCAAACAACAAGATTGAGGGAGATACCATAAGTCTTGGTATTCTCAGAGACGGAGAGTCGCTAGAAATTCAAGTTACATTAGAAACAAGACCAGTGGATATAAAGTAGTAAGTTGTGTAAAATAGTGTATCCTAATTAGAACATGCAACCAATTGGTAACTAGTTAGAATTTGTGAATTCCTTAAAACCGTTCTTAAAATTTGCATTTGTTTGATTCAAGAGTTCGATAAATTTATTATCTTTTGCAAGAGTTTCCTTCATATTGCTTTCTAGTTCATAATATGCAACATCTGAATCACCAGATTCCGATTTTGGAGTATTAGAGAGAATATTTGAATCAGAGTACATTATTAGAATCCTTAACGCTAGTAATTTTGCATTCAAACCTAATTCAAAGAGTAGATGATTCATCAGTTTGTTTTTATGTTCCTCATTAGAGTTCTGCGTGTCTTCTAACCAGTTTAACGTAATCCTACAACATTGTCTAAGATATTGAGTGATAAGAGAGAAAAATCTCCCCGTACTGGAGGATATGGTATCTACCTTAAAATACTGATACAGCAGAGCCTGGAGAATAGGATCATCGCTATACTTTTTCAATAGACTTGGGGGGTATGTTCTGGTCTCGGTAAGGATATAGAATAACCCAGTACTGGTTAATTGATATTTCCTTGTACCCCTTAATATCAATCCCTTTTTTTCTGAAAGAAGTTTGAGTCCCAGTAATCTTGACATAGCTGAACTATCACCGATCGGATTCTTGTCTCTTAATTTCAAATAAGATCCTATTTGCGCAGAAAGATCTACACTGTTTATCACTTTAAATAAAATTGACTTTTCCTCACTTCCTATGTCTTTTTTTTCATAGTCGTACAATATGGAAAGGTAGTTAGTGTAATCCATGGTGCTATTGCAGTATCAGGATTACCACGTTGATCGGATTTAAATTGTTCATTTTACGACGTAAGGACCAGGATTTCATGCATTCGGACTAATGTAAGTTTTCATGTTGAAAGCGGGATAATACTACATTTAAAAAGCTCTCCATTTGTCTAAGTCGTAGGGGCCATCGTCTAGCTTGGTCAAGGATACCAACTCAGCTGATTTGAATTTATTTCGTCGAGGTATTGGCCTGGGGCGCTGGCGGTCGTGGGTTCAAATCCCACTGGCCCCATTACTAAACGGGACTAAGCAGATATGAATCCTGTATTGATACTAATTAATTGCCGTACCATTTGCGCCTAATTTTTCCGAAAGTGATAGTGGCACATCTAATGCTTTAAAATAATTATGGGTTACCATCAACATATACAGGTACTTTTGAGAACACTAAGTTTCAATAATCTATAATGAATTATTATGACGCCCGCTTTCTAGTACTTTCTTTTGATTTTGAAGCATACTTTTCAATATCATTATTTTTTAGCCATTTCATCTTCTTTGAATCCTCATGTATTTGGGCCATCTTTATGTACTTCATGTCCAATTTCTCTTCGCTTGCCGAATATATAGATTCAACAGAGAGACTACTTGCATCGTCCATGCTTATTTCAGCATGGTAGTTATTTTCCAAAAATTCATTCACCTTATCGCTTCCTCTTCCAATCGCGACCGCCTCATACGCAATATACGTTCCACTGGGATCGGTTTGATAGATTGAGGCTCCATTTTTATCAATTCCTGCAAGAATTAAAGCAACGGCATAAGGTCTAACCCCAGCGTACTGAGTAAATTGTTGAGCCATATCCGCTATATTTTTTGCGACACCTTCGATGTCTACGGGTTCGTCATAAATCAATCTATTACTCTGAGCAAAAAATCTTGCATGGTCTATTTGAGCTCTGGCGTCAGGGATATATCCTGCCGCTGCCGCACCCATATGGTCATCTATCTGAAATATTTTTTGATTGATATCAGGCACCTGTAATGTGCGAATTTTTTCCTCAACAGTCAGTACAATACCCTCCCTACTTTTTACTCCAATTGCCACGGTTCCTCTACTTACCGTTTCTATAGCATATTCTACTTGGAATAGCCTACCGTCCGGTGAAAATAACGTTTGCGCTCGATCATAACCGCCGGATGCTGGTAACAAACTATCTATAATTTGCGGTACTCTTTAATTTAAGTGTACCACGTTATGTTTCCATTTTGATACAAAAGTACTTCGCCTCTACACTTTATGAGTTTACTTTTACACCATATCCAAGTAATAATCAGCGTTGGGATTTGGAAGCCTAAAGTATATAGATATCTATAAAAAGTAACGTAGTTTGCTTTAAAATTTCGCGAGTTTTAACATTTTGTGAGTTCTATTCTGTAGAATCGATGTCGATAGGTTGTATATACACGAGATCCTTAAGTTACTGTAAGTTGAAACCTTGAACGCAAACACCCCATTGCCCGTAATATCAGATTTTCACAAGATTCATCACTGTATATGATTTTTTGTTCCCATTAATAATACCCTATAAGTTTTTCTAACTTCCGATATGTTTGATATAGATGATAATTCAATTATTCATGATTATCTATGTCTACCAATCCCATCATCTATCACCTCGTCTATCGTCATCTCTCTATCATGTCTGCGAGTAACAAGCTGGTTTAAGCGTATAATAAACCCGACATGAGCGCACTCGTCAGATTTACAGGTTTTGCAAAATAATACCCCTTCTATTAATTTAACTTGTACTGGCATTGACATGCCGGTATCGTAAAGTAGTGTATTGTTGCCATTTACAAGTTTAATTAATACTATTGGATTTTCTGAAGTAAGCGACTTCTTATTAGAGGAGCCCATCCATTTCATAAAAGCTGCCGTTCCATCTTCGCGTATCACATTTATTTTTATTCCCCTCATTGTTTGAAAAGCCGTTATGGTCTGAATTTTTGTCCTCATGGTTTTTGTGATTTTTGGGCGACAAAAAGATGGTATTTACTGAAAATTATCTAGTTTGATTTTGCAAAGTCGGTGAAGGTAGTTGGAAGAAGGGAACTCCGCTGCTACCGAGCGCATAGGGCATTTGTCCATTCCATTTTGTAATGGCCTGCCACTGTAAATATTCCGGACTTTCTCTTAGTTGTAGAGTGATAATCTTTATTGCCTCAGATTCACCACTTGCCCTGGCAGCATTTGCTCTTGCCGCTCCTTCAGCCTGAGCTACAGTTTGATTTGCAACAACTTCAATAGCCCTTAGATTATTTTGTTCAGTAAGGAATTTTTGAAATGCTACTACTTTTTGTTCTATCTGAGTAGAAAAAGCACTTGAAAATTTAAAGTCCGTTATAAACACATTCTGTACCTGAACGTTATTTGAGGCAAGTGTGCTTCTTATTGCATCAGCAATCACACTTTTCGCAGTTTCTCTCTTTGTAATTAATTCTTCTGCATTAAATTTTGCCACGCTGGCTTTTACCGATTCCTGTATGGTCGGAGAAATTACACGGTCTGCGTAGTTCACACCCAATACTTGGTAGACCGTGTTTGCTAGCTGAGGATCAATTCTGTAATTTAACGCAATTACTGTCTGTACTTCTTGTAAATCGTTTGATGCCGCAGTTGCCTCTGCTTGGAATTTTTGTGTTCTTACCTCCATCTGAACAACTTGTTCTGCAAAAGGCAAAATGAAGTGCACGCCTTCTCCTAATACCCTATTCTCAACTGCCCCCAGGTAAAGTACGACACCTCTATGGCCTGCTTCAACAATTGCAATTGATTCAGCTAGTACAACTATGATTATAATTACGGTTATAACTGCCGCAGCAATTTTTAGCTTACTAGTAGTCGGAAAACGCGGAGCCCTATAATATTTCGACATCCTTGGGTATGCTATACTAATTTAACTATATTAACGATTTGAATACAGTGTCTTACTTTCTAAACTTGTTTCTAAAAGATAGTATACTGTTTTCTGCTAATGGACGAAGGTTTTAATAAGCCATGTAATTAGGGAATGTACCGATTGGAGGTGTACCGATCTTTGAAGCATTACTTTAGACAGTTATCTTGGATCAATGCCGATAACGAATTGCACATCCAAATGAAATATGGTTGAGTTATAGAACCCTCAATATTTGAAATTGGCAAAGATTATACAGGATATTATAACAACTGAGGGCGTTGCTTGCTATGAAGGATCATATGATGACTTTCATACCAATTTATTCAAAATTCTTTTAGGTAGGATTGTTTAATGACAAATAGAACCTATTTGCTTTCTGAACCGCCAGAAAAAACTGAAACGATGACATTGCGACTACCACTTTCTATTGTTAAAAGCTTAAAAAATGATGCTGAATTCGAAAAAGTTAGCGTTAATTCCCTTGCAATCAGAATTTTCTCTGATCACATTTCTTGGGAAAAATACGAGAGAAAAGTCGGATTATTACCGATGACTAAGGTATTTCTGGAAAATGCTGTCGCAAAAATGACGGAAGATGAAGTTGTGAACCTTGCGGAAAAAAACGAGAAAGACTATTTTAAAAATATTATCATCTTTATGAAACGGGAGCATAGTAAGAAGGAATTTATTAAAATATTGCGTAGCTGGCTATCAGTTTCATGGATGCAACATGTTTTAGAATTAAAAGAAGGCAATTATTACTTTATGATTAGACACGATCTCGGTGGAAACTGGTCTTTATATATAAAGGCTCTCTTGTCGGTGCTGTATCGCGATAGTTTTGATGATGATATAACTATTAAAACAACCAAGTCAACAATATCAATTGTTATTCCTTCTCAGAACGGTACTGCTAGTTGAGACCTTCACAATATTAACTCCAACGTACCTACTATTGGATGTAACTTCCTACAGTAACAAAATTCATTTATTTGTAGAAACGTCCCAATAGCACGATAGCAAGAAGTATTATGGCAATATAAAACAAAAGTGCTTTTATTTTAGATTTTTTCATTTATTCTTTATCATCAGTTTCATCTTACATTCAACTACTTTTTATTTCTTTTAACGCAAGAAGAAATCATTCCTTGGTAGCATGATATAAGATGTTAATTTGAATTATTAATCGTAATTTAAAATCTATAAAATTCATATACTCATTCATAGTAACTGTATGAACAAGAGGTATATTGTTTCCTAGAACCAAGTTTAGAAAGTAAGACACTGTATTCAAATCGTTAATATAGTTAATTTGCCCTCTGTACTACATGAACTCGAGCAAAAGGAACAGTTTCGAAGTTAAGGGAAAAGTAATGACATTAATATTACAGATTCTGAAGAGTCGAACGAAATTACAGCCAAAACTTGTGTATGCAAGAAAAATAGAAAGATAACATATTGTTTTGTCGACTCATATCAATATGCTCTTTAAGGACAAGAAGGACGTAATACTGTCAGAGATTCGCGCCTGTGAAATATTAAAGAAATACGCACGAGACGAACCTGATGCAAGGACGATAGAAATGGAAATAACGGATCTACACATGATATTGGATCTGTTACCCTAAGGAAGGCTGATTATTTTTTTGACTAAATATTTCCTCTTATGCAATTCGTGTTACTGGTGCGCATCTTTTTTTTGTAATTCAGTTTTGTACAGTAAGTGTCCGATTTGCACGGTAGGAAGCGTCGATTATATGCCAATTGGGTCTCTCGAAAGCTATGATTTTGATTATGATTTGAAGAAGGGTGTTGAACTCAAATTCTATTCAAATCGCTTGTCAGAATATGAAAATTGGTTTAAAATATGTTCAAAGAAAAAAATTTTACTGAGTGATTGGGCCCATGTTTAAGAATATCCTTGTTCCCTACGATGGTTCTAAACAGGCAGAAATTGCAGTCAATAAGGCGATATATTTATCCAAACTGATAAAGGGCTCAGAGGTAGTTATACTAACAGTTCTCGAAGAAGTCAATACTCCTACATTAGTATTTGATAGAAAAGTCCGCAATTATAAGACCGGAGAAGCTACGACATTGTCAAGTTATATGCGAGATCTTCAAAAAGATATGCAAAATAAAATGACCAATAGGCTGGATGAGCTAAGACAGAGATATGATGATTCAGTTCGAATTAGAACGCTAATTTCTGTCGGCAGACCCGAAGACAAAATTATAGAGTGTGCCAATAATTTACATGCAGACATTATTGTAATTGGAAGCAGAGGCCTGAATGGGATTTCCAAGTTATTAATGGGCAGCGTTTCTAGTAAGGTATCTGAAAGAGTAAATTGCACAGTAATGATTGTGAGGTGGAATAAACCGAGACTCAAAGGAAATTGAAAATATTAATTGTATCCAAAAATAATAGTGCCTGTAGATGGATCTGAAATTTCTTATAAAGCCCTAGACACAGCATTATTTTTTTCAGAAAAATTAGGTTCAAATATTACTGCAATTCACGTCATGGAAGATATACCTGTTACTAATATTGAATCACAAAAACTATTAAACGATATGCTGGAAATATCAGCTGTTTGTAAGCAG
>JAICFW010000004.1 GCA_025923455.1 Nitrososphaeraceae archaeon
ATACTCAATACTTTGTGTTATTTTATCAAGTGTAGAATTTTGATAGTTCCAAAATGACGGGTTGGCCCATCCGGGCATTTTACCAAAATAAGGAGAGTACATTTGTGCCGCAACAACAGGATTGTATCTAACAAAGGCTGATGTTCCACCGAAAGCTTCAGTATAAATTTGCCATGATAATTCTTGCGGATCAGTGCCATAGACGATAAGGTTTGCCTTGTTCAAGTCCCCATAGTTTCTTTGCACAGTAAATCCAATACTGTCAAGTTGATTTGCAAGTATTTCACCCATTAACTTTCTAGGCAAATCATCACTCCTTATCATGAACTTGATTAAGATTGGGGCTCCTTTGTATGTCCATTTTCCTTCTAACTTTATTGCGCCATTTGCGCTCAGCACTTTATCGATTGTTTCCTTTGCAAGATTTGGATTATATTTAAAATTGTAAGATTCCAGAATTGGAATAAGAGCTTCATATTCAGGTGAGGAAATTCCAAATGGATCTATTTGGACACTTCCATATCCATTCAGAATTTCATCTACTACAAATTCTCGGTTAATCAGATAATTCATTGCAAAACGAATTTCCTTAAATTGGAATGGATTTAGAACATTTGAATCATTTGAAGGGGCAGGATTCAATAAGAAGCCAAATGAACCTGCATTTTTTTCATAGATTTTCAGAGAGCTATCATTTGAAATGGACGATACTTTCTCAAGAGGTATCCTAAAGTAGTATGTATCAAGATTACCATTTTTAATTTCCTGCAAAGCCGTATTTCCGTCGAGATATTGAATGAATCTTATATTGTCCGTATAGGCACCTTTTTCATTTGATTCAACTGCATTAGCAGCACTAAAGGAGAGAACAATCACAATAAACAATAAGAGTAAAACAATGGGTACTTTGGATATTTCTGTCAATTGTTAAGTGGTAAAGGTAAGTGGTTTATGAATTTTCTTGATCGGATTATGTTTGTTAAAACAAGATAATATACCCCTTTGCTAACTAGCTTTGTGGCCTCGGCAGACATTATATTCAAAACTCAACTATCATCGTTGCTTGACAAGTCAATAATATCTGAAAATCTCTATAAGCATTTTATGAAAAGGGGTTTGAAGGTTATATCGCCTTCAAATGATTATGGGCTTTATGAATTAGGTGAAATTTTACCAGAGATAGTTATCGGTGCTTCGAATGAGTATATCAGCAGCATGAATGTGCCATACCAGGCAACTAGCTATATTGCTGCAAGAACAGGGAAGAGTGGTAAGCCGACTTATATTTACAAGATTAACGATAGACCGGGGGGTGGCGTTCTTTCATTAACCGGCGGTGTCAGGAAATTAGGAGATAACCTCTTTGCATCGACTCATAGGATCCTGTTGGGTAGAAAGGCCATGATGATCAGCGCTGACAATCTTGTGGTCAACAAAGAACAAATTTGGAATTGGCAGTTTTTTGGAAACGCTATAAGTGAATCTCATCCTAATCTCTATGAGGATCTGGTCAAATTAAGTGATAAAATGGATAAAGGATCAGAGTTCCGTCAAATTGTAGTTGCCAGATCTGACAAAACATTTCGCAGACTCAATATCGCAGGTCTATGTAGGAGAAATCAAATAAAGATTCTTAATCCCAAACATGGAATCAAAATTACATTCTTGACAGACGACTCAGGACATGAATACGCTTCAAAATCTCTTCCCGAATCAGATCTAATTGAATATATTACTACAGGGAGTAACTTTGATATGTATTTAGCCATGGTCAAGATCAGAAAGTTACATGGTATTGACATGATTCTAAATGACGGTGGCCGTATCATGTCGAATTCTGTTAGGGATATGGGGTTACTAGGAGAAGAGAGGATTACTCTAGAACCTTATCCAGGGGATCAATTCATACCTCATCGTTCTGGATCTGATCCACAAAATGTACTTGGTGTACAAGGAGCAGGAATTGACGGAGGAGAAATTGAATATGGAATAAAGATTCATTCTACAAGAATAAAAGATGAGATGGCCAACGTATATCTATACCCGCTGCAAGAAAAAACTCAAAATAATTTCAAGATACATCAATAATGTAGATTTAGACTTTGATTATCCATCATTGTTTCATATTAGGATATTAAGATTTTTCTTATTCTTGTTGGCAACCCTTTTCTTTAGGGCGTGATTCATCTCATCAAACAGCTTGGCCAAATCCCAGCCTACATTGGTGTAGGAAATGTTACCATGTGTAGATCTTATGTGTACATCAATTTCGTATCTCTTCCTAGAACCTGAAACTTTCCTTAACTTAACATGGCAACGCACTGGTTCTATATCAGGGTGAATTTTTCGTATAAATTTGGTGATAGTGGAAATTTAGATTTTGCAAGCTCCGCATCAAATGGTTCATCAGGCAGACCTACAATAAACATTGGAATATCTTCCTCTAACGGTTCTCCCAACATCGCAACAATGTCTCTGTAAGTGACAATTCCCTGAATCTCATCCCATACATTAATTATGCAGTAACTAGACCCTGCGTTTATCATTTTATCACACACCTTCTTGAGAGTATCATCTACACTGGCAGCTACTACATCATCATTAGCCGCACCGGAAACTTCAATGGAAAGTCTATCCTCGGCGTCGTCTATTCCTATTGATTTCTTACCTATTCTCTCTGATGGCGACATTAGCTTCATAATGTCAGGCGATGTTATGATACCAACTAGGCGACTGTTATTAACTACGGGTAGATGATCAATTCTTCTCCTTTTCATTATCGATTTAGCATCAGATATAGTTTTATGAGAATCGATAACAATGGGATCTCCTGTCATAATACTAGATGCGTTTACTCGCACTTTCATTTCTGAAATTTGTTTATTTATCAAATCAACAATCCGCTCGGCAGAAACTTGACCCTGGACACTTCCATTTTGAACTATAGGAAGGGTTCTCAATCTATAGTGGCTCATAATCCTTGCTGCCTCTCCAACTACACTCTCTTTTCTCAACTCTGGTATTGTTTTTCCCACTAAGGAAGGTCTTGTTGTCTTGATGTCCTTTGTACCTATAATATCTCTAATACTCAAAGCAGCTACTCTATCATATAACTTAACGAAGACGTCATAAGAATCGGTTTCAATCAAGGTACTGATAATTTTTGACAGAGATTCATCTGAAGATACGATTACCGCGGGTTCAATAAGCTCTCCGACGGGGATACTACGAACCGGGCCGAGATTATCATGAATTCTGTTAATAGTCAATCTCAAGGATCATGATTTCTTGTACATTAAAGGTTTTATGCAGTTCTGAAGCGGGTATGATGTAATACACTATATCTCAACAAATCACAATACCATCATATTGGATATTGGATTTAATCAAATTATTCCAGATTTTATTAAAAATTTCAAAATGATATTAGACTAAATTAACTGTTAAAAAATAATTTGCAAATTAGCTTACTAATGTCATTTATTATCCAAACCTTTTCATCATTTTTTATCAAATTTATTTTCTGTTGATTTACTGATCCTAATCTGCAAAGTTTTTTAGAAAGGAATAGTGGTACATGATTGTAAGATTATTATGCCAAGATCCAAAGCACAGGTTTCTAGCAAGGGCACGAAGGACGGCCATACAGGAAATGATGAATCCCTACCGAAATGGGCCGAAGACGAAATAAAGTCAGTGCAATTTGGGGATCCAGAAATAATTACAAGATCAGGATACATACTTTCTGTCTATGAAGACGCGTGGAAAATTGATTTGCAAATATACGAAGCTCTTTCTGACGGACGGACTATAATAGAAGGCCTAGATGTACCCAAAAATTTGAAAATTTCTGACTTTCAAAAGGGATTCATTTATGAATTCAAGATAAGGATGTTTAAGGGTGAACTAAGTTCCAAGTTAGCCGAGTTATTAAAATCAAAGTACAATCTGGATATGAATGCGATCTACAAATTTGAATTGGAAGATCTTCAGCTTATGGATGTTGAATCAGATGTACATGCATCGGCCAATACTGCTGAATATGAGGATGAATAAACCATCAGTATCAGTTATCCAATAGTCTTCTAAAAGAAGATCCAACAACTGGATTTACTAAATATGGTATCGTATTCTTTAACCACACCCCACCTCTCATGTAAAATGGCACAACAATTTCCAATCTATTTGACGTCGAGGCTCTTATGATTGCTTTTGAAACAGCATGTGGATCTAAGTAAAATCGTTCCTTATTTTTGAACTTATTGCCAAAAGATGGATGTTGGAAAAAATTTGTCTTTACTCCTATGGGGCTTACCACAGTAATTCTGACTCCAGTGCCGTGTAATTCGTGTTTAAGCGACTCAGAAAATCCCAGTATTGCAAATTTTGATCCACAGTATGCAGCCAAACCAGGGATTCCAAAGCTTGCTGCGAGTGATGCGACATTTATGATGTGGCCACTGCTTTTTCTCAACATAGAGTCTAGAAATACCTTAGTACAATAAACCATTCCAAGGTAATTTGTTTTGGTTACTTGTTCTATTTCCTCTATTGATTGGTCTGTTACTTTTCCCAATATTCCAACTCCAGCATTATTTACCAATATGTCAACATGTTCGTAAACTGAGAGTACATCATTTGCCATCTTTGTTACTTCAGACTTGTTAGACACATCACATGAAATGAGCATGGATTCACATTTACCAGCAATTTCTGATGAAACTTGAGACATACGTTCCTTGTTTCTAGAAACAAGTATAATTGCTTTGACCTGTTGTTTTGCAAAATCTAAAACTGTTGATCTCCCTATGCCCGAAGATGCCCCAGTTACTACAATAGTTTTCCCATTCAATTTATTCATTACAAAATCCTCCATCTTCTATTATTCTAGCTGTTATCAAAGTTCTTAGATTTGATCTGATTTGCAATAGAATCCTTACCAATTGTAATTCTCATGAGAGCAATCCACATTACAACGAGGGGAACATGATAAGTAGCAATCCTCCAAGCAATAATTACGGACAATTGAGAGGAATTAAGTACATCCGTCAAATCTGGAATAGTACTAATATTTGTAATATACGCCCAGACTCCCAATTCTGCCAAGCCGGATCCTCCTATCGTAATAGGTAGGGTGGATAAGGCAGTAGATGCTGAAGTGGCCATAAATGATTGGAAAAATCCAACGTGGTGACCAACAGAATCAGCAAGAACCAAAAATGAAATACCTTGAAAAGCAAATGCTACAAAAGTTATTGCCATTCCTACAGAAAGCACCTTTACTGAGTTAAAGGAAGTAAAATTTTCTCTGCTCATCTTGCAAAGATCTGCTAATGCAATATTTGTTGAATTGATGAGACGATCCGATCTTTCCTCTGGCAAGAATTTATTTATCAATCTGAGAGCAAATTTTGGCAGCTGCATGTTCCTGTTTGCAGATAGGATAACAACAAGAAACCAAAAGCAAAAAGTAGGGATGGCAACTACAATGACCAAAATACCAATAAAAGAACCACCACCGAAGATGGCCATGCCACCGGCTATAAACGCCAAAATACTGCCTGCGAAAACGTCAGCTATTATTTCTGCAGTAGCAACCCAAGCCGCCTTGCCCACTGGAACTCCGTTCTTGATTAGCCAAGCAATCCTCACTATTTCACCGCCTATAAACGAGGGAGTGGTTTGTGTGACAAATTCTCCGGCAATTCGCGCATTCATAGTTTTGAGAGTCGTGCTATAATCAGGTCCGATGAAGTGGTTAATAAAATACCTAAACCTATAGGCTTGTAACAAGATTCTAACCATAACAGCCGAAACTGAAAGAAGGAATGGTATTGGCCCGACTGAGAAAACATCAGCTGGAGAAACCGGTGTAAATGTAAATAGTAATAAAAATGGAATAAGGCTCACGGCAACTGCAATTAATCTCCATTTCAAGCCTACTCAATGCAAAATAATAGAGGGTCATATAATAATCAATAGAATTAATATATTCACTCCCTGTTTGAAGTCTGTTTGGAAACTATTTTCATAACTGGGACAGCGGGGTCTGGAAAATCGCATCTGACATCCAAAATTGTTCAATGGTATAAAGATAATAGCTTTTATCCAGTCTCATTGAATCTTGACCCAGGGGTTATCTCATTGCCTTATGAACCTGATGTTGATGTGAGAAATTATATCGACGTAGACAATATAATGTCTGAGCATGGTTTGGGACCAAATGGCGCGCTCATTATGGCCGCAGATATGATAGCTACAAAATTAGACGAAATACAAGAGGAAGTTTATAATCTGAATCCAGATTTTGTGATAGTAGATACCCCTGGTCAAATAGAACTTTTCATTTTTAGAGCAAGTGGACCCTATTTTGTTTCAAATTTTCAATCCGATAATAAAATAAACATATTTACCTTCGACGGGATTCTCGCGTCAACTTCACCAATCAATTTCATTTCTATTGCGCTATTGGCAACATCTGTAAGACTTCGATTGAATATTTCACAGATAGATGTGATGACAAAAAGAGATTTGGTAATTGATAAGCTGGAAGACATAATTAGATGGTCCTCCAGATCCTCTCTGGAAGATTCACTCCATAACGAAAAGAATGTTGAGCATTCAATCTTGAGTAAGGATCTTTTACAGGCTCTTTACAAGAATAAACTAATGCAAAACCCAATTCTTATTTCAAGTTTAACAATGAGTGGAATGGTAAATCTTACTGCGGCTATTTCAAGGGTACTAAACTTTGGTGAAGAAAGAGGAGATTAGAATCAGGAATGAAAGAAACTTTGGATTTTTGTAAAGCAAAGGCACCATCATCAACGGCCAACCTAGGCCCAGGGTTTGATGTCTTCGGACTAGGACTCGATCTTTTCTATGATACTGTATCAATCAGCAAATTAACAACAAAGAGTGGAAAAATAAGAATCACACTAGAAAATATTTATAGTAAAATACCTTCTCTGGCCGAGGAAAATACGGCAAGTTTATCAGTAATGAAAATAGCTGAAAAATACAAAATCAAAAATGACCTTGACATAAAAATTGTCAAAGGTGTACCGATAGGACTGGGATTGGGAAGTAGTGCCGCTTCCAGTGCAGCTGCCGTTACTGCATTCAACGGACTTTTTCGATGTAAATTGACTGATAATGAATTATTGGATTTTGCTGCTGAAGGTGAAGTCGGCAGTGCAGGTGTAAAACATTATGACAATGTTGTTGCTTCATTGTTCGGAGGATTTGTAATAGTAAGAACATTTCCCACAATTCAGTTTAGTCAAGTAAATACACCAAAAGATTTGATACTCGTAGTTTGTGTTCCTAAAATGGTAACTCCGGATAAAAAAACAAAACTAGCGAGAAGTGTCATACCAAAAACAATAGCGTTTGAAGATCATACAAGAAATCTGTCCAATGCATGTATGATGGTAAGCGGGTTTCAATATGGAGATACAAAGCTTCTAGCAAGTGGTATCAATGATATTATAGTGGAACCTGCCAGAAAGAGCCTTATTCCAGGTTACGATAAAATAAAATCAGATGCATTGCACTCTGGCGCACTGGCAGTTACAATAAGCGGTGCAGGACCGTCAATGATTGCCTTCACGAACTCGTCCAAAGATGCCCGAAAGATTGGCAAGTCGATGGAGACAGCATTTGCTTATTCTAAAATAGAGAGTAAAGCTTATGTCTGTGGTGTAAGTGGAGGAGCTAAAGTCATTTCGAAATATTGATTTTAAATAAATTGGAAAATAAGTGAGATCATTTTTTGCTCTTGTTGAGAAAGTCGGACATCATCTTTTTTCTGTCTTCGTGCGCAAAGCACAAGGACCATCCGTAAATTTCCAGCCTGAGTCCTGTTTCGAGATCTGTATCCATACCTCTGTTTACTAACATTTTGCTCACCTTTACAGCGTTGAAACTATTCTTTGCAATCTGTTTGCCCAGTGTGCGACACTCATTCATCAGCTTACTGTTAAGTAACTTTGCTATCTGATTGTTCCTTTCCTTTTGCTTCTCCTTGTCGTCAGCGGCAACTTCAGGTGGTAAATTATCATCTGGAGTCAAGCTAATCACATTATTTACCAAACCCAATTGAAATGCTTCTTCTGCAGGTATCATCTTTCCAGTAAAAACTAATTCCTTAGCTTTTGCAGGTCCAACCAATCTCATCAACCTTTGTGTTCCTCCCCATCCAGGAGGAATTCCTATTGTTACTTCAGGTTGGCCCAGTTTTGCGTTACTGGAGGCTATTCTAATATCGCAAACCATCGCCAATTCGCATCCGCCTCCGAGTGCATATCCGTTAATTGCTCCTAGCACTGGCTTTTCGATACGCTCAATTTTATTCAAGACAGATTGTGCCGAGGAAGCATATTTTTCCGCAGTTATTGGATCTATATCGACCATGTATGAAATATCTGCGCCGGCGCAAAATGATTTTTCGCCAGCTCCTGTTATTATTATAACCTTGATACTTTCGTCAGCACCTACCTTGTCAATTGTTTGTGAAAGCTCTGATATGACATCAATATTCATAGCGTTGAGAGCTTCAGGTCTATTGATTCGAAGTATAGCAATTTCTCCTTGAGATTCAAGTTGAATATATTTCATATTAGACATTGAGAAAAGTGGAAACTGCATTCAATTAAATCTTGTTCTGAAAAAGTCCAAAAATTCAAAGTTACAAGATATCAAATTACATTGAAACTAAAGATAAAGAGAAATGGACTGCGAGAAAATATCAGGCGCCGGCCATTCCGTTTCTCAGTTCAACAGCCTTGTGATCGTCATTGTCATTGGCCATTGATTCGGCGGCTGCCTTATGCATCTCAGACATTGCACAGCCCATTTGTGCTTCAGGTTTACCTTTTCTCATGATACCTCGGTACAAACCAGCTTCAAGAGTTTGTCCATGAGCTTTTTCCCATTCTTCAACAGGGATGCTGTATTTCTTTTGGATTCTATCTCTGTACCATTCTGGAATTACGTTAAATGCACAAAATGGAACAATTCTCAAGTCAGGTGTTAGATAGTGAATATCACATCTCTGGAGTCTCTCTAGATCTTCGTTATATTTGTCTTGGAAGTGCATCATTCCTAAGAATAGAGAACGAACATGCCATGAACCTACTGAGTCAAAATTCCGCTTCAACAAGATGCTAGAAAACATCTTTGCAAGGTTCAATCCATGAGGTTGTTTGTCTCTATCAATGAATTGATTTAGCTTTCTAATCACTTGTAACATGGCATAATACCTGTTTGAACCTGATCTTATCTCTTCAGCTTTTTCTTCGAAATATTCCAAAACACCTTTAAGGTCAACGAATGATGTCAGTGGAATTAATTTCTTGGTTTGAGTATCTTCAAATACATAGGTTCCAGCACCGCAAGCAAAGTGTATCGATAGTTCGTACTTTGGTTTCTTGCTAAATGCTTCGATTACATTTGTTAGTGGCATGCATGATGGAACTGGGAACCAATCATCCATTGAAATTTCTCCATTCGTTTGCTCTTGTATTCTTTCTATACAGTCTGGAATGGTAATTCTATACTTCTCTCTCTCTTTTTTGCCCATTCTACCTGTTAACGAAACTGGTTGGAAGTTGACAGCGTGTACAACATCAAGATGTTTTTGAGCATATCTAATGATTGGACCTAACTCATGATCATTGATTGACTTTATTACGGTAGGAACGAACACTACAGTAGTTCCAGTTTTTCTAGCAGATTCCAGAGCATATGGAACTTCCCAGTGATTCTTTGGATTAGTTCGAGGAGTAACACCATCAAATGACAAGTACAGATTACTTACACCAGCGTTTCTTACCTGGCGCATTGTCTCTGGGGATAGTGCTAATTTAATACCATTAGTATTCATTTGCACATGATCAACTCCCTCTTCTTTCATAATCCTGATAATATCTGATATATCATCTCTCAACATGGGTTCACCACCTGTAATTTGGATCGAGTTCCCCGCGATTGGTTTTTCTGCCTTTAGAGTTTTCATCATTGCTCTAACTTGTTCATGATTGGGCTCATACAGATAAGCGCCCTCCAATCCCTTCTTAACATAAAAGAAACAGTACCAACAGGTCAGGTCACATCTATTGGTGACTATCATATTAGCTAGTCCGGAATGCGAAAGATGGTTAGTACATAAGCCGCAGTTGGTCGGGCATGCACACTTGTCTACCATGACATTTGGAGCATGTGCACCTTTACCATCCATCCAATAAGTGCTAAACTTGTTGTACATTTTATATGAACCAAAGTACAATTCTTCACATTCGCCATGTGTAGGGCAGGTCTTGGTCATGAAGACTTTGCCCTCTCTTTCAAAAACTTCAGCGTCAAGAATCATGTTGCAATCTGGACAGATACTCTGAGTAAATCGTATAGTGCTCTTGTCTGCGTTAATCTTATTTACGGTACGATTAGATATTTGAATTAATTCCACTTAATTTCACCTAGGTATTCATGTCGAATTTGTATATTTCCTATATAAAGATAATGCAACTAATACTATGGTGATTAGTTTGGTTATACCACGAGATTAAGTGGTACATCTAAAATATATAGTATGTTTATGTTATCCTGTCTTGCCATAATTATGAGTTTATCTGATAAGACCAAAAAAGCAATGGAAGAGGTAGGTTTGGGGAGTTATGAAATAAAAGTCTATATTTCCTTGCTTGAAAACGGGTCGATGGCAGCTTCTGAAATAAGTAAGAAATCAAACGTGCCATATTCAAAGATATATGAAGTATTGAATTCTTTGGAAGATAGAGGCTGGATTGAATCTAACAGTTCCCGACCACAGAAATTTTTTCCAAATTCACCTCAAACTGCAACCGAAACAACTAGGACATTAATTGAGAAAAAGATGGATTCAAACAATGAGTTAATAATACAAGAATTAATGCCGATATACGAAAAAACAGGAATTAAGGAAAGGCCAGAAATCTGGGTAGTGATGGGTTTGTACAATATCGCTAGTAAAGTTCAGGAAATTATTCAGAACTGCAAAAAGGAATTACTTATTGCATTACCACAAGGTGCGGAAAACATTGTGGGCATGATCCAGGCGACTCTTAGGACACTTTCAGAGAAAGGTGTAAAAATTGCAGTCCTTGTTTCTGACGATACTAGTGAGGAAACAATCCTCACTATTTCAAGGGTGGCTGAAGTTAGGGTCAAGAACAATATGTTCGGAGGAGGAGTTATTGGCGACATCAATCAGGTGATGATATTGCTTGGGAATGGAAGAAATGAAAAGGGAACCGTAGAGCCAATTGCAATTTGGGCTAATCATATCGGTTTGACAGGATTTGCGAAAGAATATTTCAGCTATTTATGGTCGGATGCAAGTTCAAAATGAGTTTGCGTTCCAATCTGATATTATTCTCCACCCATACACTCTAATTTTTAAGTCTCTGCTAGGCTAATGGAAATGGACAAACAATGACGGAATAGCCCTACTGAAGACAATATGAAGTAGATCTTGAGTTAGGAGTTTGTCCTCTACAAATTACGGATGTTTATTATCCAGAATTAGCGTGCAAACCCATGAATAATATACTTTGGAGATGGGGAATTAAGTATCTGATATGTCAGAAACTTGATAAATAACAACCAATCCTATGAAGACATTGGTCCTAATAGAAGCTGCTTGTTCTCTTGAAAGTTTTAGGAGATTTATAATTGTAAGTACTTGTAGATCTTTTATACCCGAAAGTTATCTGCATGACTTTGAAATATTTCCTGAGCGCGAGGAAGGTCCAGGCGCAATTTACATAGAAGCAGCTGATAAGGTAACTCTAAAAAAAATACGTGAGATGACGTTTGTAAATGCCAAAGAAGTCCTTGGTATTATCTATTCTTCAAAAACCGGAAATACAAATCTTAAATGGAGACAAACGAGAAGGAAAAATGGAAAGGTGACTGGAGAGGCATCACCAAATGCGCTAGTCAATCTGGTTGAATCAGGAGTGATAACTCAAGAATGGGTAAACAGCTATCTTGAATCTTCAAAGCGTAGTAACGAAATTAATACCGACTCGAACTTGAATGCTGAGTCGACATGACAGTTTGGAATAATTGAAAATAATGTGTGAATAATAGTTCAGATGATTGTACGGGATTCAAAGCATTCTGAGAAATCTAAGGCAATAATTGCAGAAGACCTCGACGATTTATTTACACTTAGAAGGATTATTGAAATAAACGATACCATCATAACTGATACGACAAGGTCCATTAAGCAGAAATCAGAGTTTTCCAGACCTGATAAAGGCGAACGAGTAAAAATAAGAATATTACTAAGAATAGAGACCATTAAATTTGATGGTACAGTTGATAGAATAAGAATTGGGGGGACTATTCTAAATAGTGATAACCAGTTAGTTCCTAAGGGCGTTCATCATTCTATATCTATTAAAGTAGATGATATGATAATTTTGGAAAAAAAGCAATGGAAGAAAATCCAATCAAATATTCTTGAGAATTCTGGCAACGATACGATTTATCTATTAATTTCAATTGATATTCAGCAGGCGGCCATAGCATTAGTAACTGGTACTCATGTGAAAATTTTGCCTAACATCTACTCTGGTCAGAGTGGAAAGAGGTTTCAGGGCTCCAGGACAATAAATGCAAATATAGAAAGCTTCTTTGAGGAAATATTAATAGGAATTCGAAGTGTTACTAATCTACACGCACAAAAGCAAATGTTGATCCTATTTGGTCCCGGCGAGACCAAACGAAGATTTTCCAACTTCCTTACTAAAGAATTCAATGAAAAAATCACAGTCTTGGATGGAATAGACGTAGCTGGTGAGGATGGTATTTTTGTATCCCTACGATCTACATCCCTAAAAGAACTACTAAAGGCAAGTAAGATTGGGATTGTATCTTCTTTGCTTGATAAATTAATTTATCTTATCCACAGCGGCGATCCTAAATATGCAATTGGAGTTAATGAAGTAAGAAATGCAGTCAACAATAAATCAATAGAAAGCTTGATTTATTCAAATTCTATTTTAGAAAAGCTAGATGAGGTCGAATTCATCGACTTGTTGAATTCTACAGAGGCTGTTGGAGCAAAAATATATGGAGTAGATGCTTCTACTGACATTGGACTAAGAGTTTCTTCCTTGGGAGGTATAGTTGGACTTCTCAGATTTGCAATAAGGTAAGGTCTTGGTAGGGTTGTACTAGGATAACAGTATCTAACCCATTAACCATCTTAGGTAATTCTGGTCGACGCTATCCATTTTGATTTCAACAATTTCAGGAAGCTCATATGGGTGAATTTTCCTTAATTCATTCTTTAGTTTGGTAGATAATACAGTCTTGAAAAAACAGAGGTATTCATTATCATACTGTAACTTGTTCTTCCAATGGTAAAATGAATTTATCTTGATAATGTTTACACATGCACACAGCTTTTTTGAAATCATTTTTTTCGCTATGATGTTTGCAGATTTTCTAGATTGAAATGTGGAAATTATTATGGACCCTCTATTTAGAGACCTTCCTGACTTCGCTTCCTTCATTTGTTCTCTTCGCTGCATACTTGTCAACTACAATTTGAAAAATTGGAAAAGCGCTTACTCTGTATTTTCTCCAATTGAAGACCTAGAATTCCTATTAAAAGAGCCCATAGGTACATCTGGAAAGTTGTCCGTAACCCTTTGTTCAGCCACTATGCTTGCTTCTGCAAGGATGTTATTTATGTCCCCTCCAGAAGGATTTAGAGCAAAGCCAATATCAGAAGTGCTGTTGGCATTCACCATAATATCACTAAATACATCATTTATTTCTCCCAGCTCGGAATCAACATTTGGCATTAATCCAGTAAGTCCTGTTTTTACTTTGGAAAGAGTACCAACTGCTGGTTTCAATGCAGTGAGTGCATCTCCTATATCTATAGTAGATTCTAGTCTCATGTGAACTTGTTCTAGGGACATTTTCAATTGAGAGATTGTTTTGATTGTTCTCCTAACTTGCGAGAGTTCATTCGATAACATCTTACTCTGCTGGCTATCATGATTTTGTAAATGAGAAACAATTTGATTAAAAAGGGTTCTATCTTTTGATTTTAACTTCTCCAAAAGGGTATCTAATTTTTGTGTTTGAATCCCTAGTCTGTTCTTTGCAGTTTCCATAGTAGGTTTAAGAGGTTTCTGAGATCTCAACGACTCTCTAATCCTTTCAGAAGTGTCTTTTTTGGCCTCCTTATTCCACTGGTTTGAAAAGCTAGTCATAACATCTAAGCAAATCAGTAGACGTTAAATCAAAGTGTCATATTTCAATAACCTGCTTGTAATATTTTCTAAACATGTTCACACATGCTACTAGTATTTTTTTCTATTTTCCTCTCTCAACTCTCTTAACTGAGTTTCCGGTAGCCTTGTTAACCAACTTAAATATCTTTTACCAAAGGCCCTATAATGTAGCCGACTTTCAATTAGTTAGTCACTATTATTCTAGAATATGATAAGCAAAAAACTCCAAGCTTGACTAATAGGTTCGAATCCCAATACTGGTCTAAAATTAATTTGTAAATGAATTATAATTGTATTTATTGGGCTTTACTTTGTATTGACTGTTCTGATAGGCTTTTCTGACTGGAGCTACGCTGATTCGTTTGAGAATGGAGGATGGGTTAAAGCTATCCCAATGCCCAAACCAAAAAGCTGCAGTATTATTCCGAGTTTTTCAAGACTGCAGAGGTGGATGCTACTTTTTATGAAAAATTCTACATGTACTTTACCAAGGACACATCCACAGCAATGGCTAAAAAAACACCTGA
>JAICFW010000005.1 GCA_025923455.1 Nitrososphaeraceae archaeon
CGGATCATTCTCATTTATGGTAGCAGTTAATCCTAATACAGCTATAGTTGGATCATTCTTTAATGTTTCAAATATTTTATTAAATTCTTTGGCTGACTCACTGAGCAGATGAATTTCATCAAGAATTAACATGTCGGAATCCTTTAGCAGATGTAAATGATTTATGATACTCTGATACGTGCCTATAGTAATCTCTCTAATGTCCTTCTTCTCTCCAAAAAATGTCCCAACAGATTCAGTTGGCAAGCCATACGCAACCAGACGTTTTACGTTCTGCTCAATAAGAACAATTCTTGGTACAAGAAATAAAATTCTAAATTCCTCATTTGTATTACTCCATCTTGAAGGCTTAGCAGGGGATGCAGCGTCTTTGGCCAGTCTTATTTCCGCTAGCCTGCGTGCACATTCAAAAGCAATTTCAGTTTTTCCAGTGCCTGTACTATAGATTATTGAGCCTTTAAAATTATTACCCAACCATGCATTGACTGCCTCTATTTGATCGTCCTTTAGTTCAAAAGGGAATTTCAGATTTAGAATCGCAGCCAACATCGTAAATTCGGATCCATCTTCTAAATTCTTTACGGACACCTACATTTTTTTTTGCAAGTACAATCGGAATTTCTACTCACCAAAAAAATTGGAATTAAATATATCGATGGGTAATTGATGATATGGTTATTCGCAAACCAGTACTACTAGTTGATGACACTGAGAATTCACGACTTGCAATAGAGCTTTTAGAGGATAATAATATTAAATTTGTTGAATACCATGTAAGAAAATTTGAAGAAGATTGTTGCGCGGAACTACCAACCACTAGGGCTCCAGCATTAATTGCACCTGAAGGCATATTTAGGAATCTTGAAGGAATTAAAGAATATTTAACTGTTGAAAAAAAGAGTACATCTGAAACTAGTGAGAGTGCTTACTGGTAAGAATCACTTCACGACATAAAATGGAGTAGGAGTGGTGTAGGCCAAGACGACAATGATTACAGGGTTTGTCAAATTGTCAATCAATAGTAATACGCTTTCTGGGAAATTTATTTCACACGGCGGGAAGACACAGGGTACGTTTAGCCTGGTCAAGTGATTGAACATACAAGATCATCAATTTTCGTACTTGAAATCCTTTTAAAACTAATGCCGATTAGTAACGAATTTTTTCTGAGAATGTGCTTTACGAGATCGCAAAACAAGATACAGATATACATTAAAATAAACTTAATATATTGTGATGTAACTCTCTCGACTAACAGTTAAAATGCTGATAATTTTTGATGTGGAAGGTGTTCTTCTCAATGCAGAGTACCTTCCAGTTCTTGCTCAAAAGCTTGGTCCAGTGAAGGAAAAAGAAATCTGGGATATCACAAAACAGGGAATAAGAGGAGAAATCGATTGGGAAGAAGGGCTGATAATGAGGGTCAATGCACTAAGGGGAACTTCATTTGAAGATGCGAAATACATTGCTGATAACTTGGAAATAATGCCCGGTGCAAGAAAGCTCTGTTATTCGCTCAAGAAAGCTGGATGGAAGATGATAGCGATTTCAGGAGGATTCACGATAATTACAGACAAACTCAAAGATGAATTGTATTTAGATAAAATATATTCAAACGAGTTAATCTTCAAAGACGGAAAGCTTGATGGTGTAAAAATTAATGTAAGTTCAGATAAATCTCTAGGCGTAAAATCTATCATTAAAGAATGGGGAACAAAAAAGGAGGATATCGTGGTAGTCGTCGACGGAGCCAATGATTTAAAATTGTTTGATATTGCGGGGTATACTGTAGGTTTCTGTCCAGTTGACATAGTTAAACAAAGAGCTGACGCTACTATTGAAATTCGGGACCTATCAATCCTGTTGAGTCTTTTGGAAAAGAAGTTTGGTAAGACTATAGAAACACAATTATGAAATCAGTCGTCCTTTGTTTGATAGTTCAATATGGATGAATTTTCTAATACACAAATCATTCCAATTCTGATTGAAGACGACATTAGCATAGGGGATGATATCGCTGGTCTCATCTTGAAAGCAGTTAAAGAAAGAAATGAGTCCCTACTAGAGAACGATGTTGTTGTCATTACACATAAAATTATTTCGAAGGCGGAGGGCAAAATTACTGATTTATCAACAATAATTCCTTCCGAACAATCTCACAAAATATCATTAAATACGGGTAAGGATCCTAGATTGGTGGAACTTATCTTTTCACAGTCCAACGAAGTAATCAAAATTGAACGAGGTATTATTATTGCTGAGACCAAACATGGCTTCGTTTGTGCTAACGCAGGAATTGATGCCAGCAATGTGGGTAAATTATCCAATCAAGTTGTATTATTGCCCGATGATCCAGATGAATCTGCTAGAAAAATTCGAAATGATATTAAGTCTAGGACCAACATTAATGTAAGCGTAATTATCTCCGACACCTTTGGTAGACCATTCAGGAAGGGCCAAGTAAACGTAGCAATTGGGATAGCAGGGATTGATCCCATCGTGAATTATATCGGAAAGACTGACATGTATGGAAAAATCCTAAAGGTTACCGAGATAGCTATTGCTGACGAATTAGCATCTGCTGGAGAGCTTGTGATGGGAAAATCGTCTCGTGTTCCAGTTGTATTAGTCCGTGGTATCCACTATGTATCTGGTGATTTTTCAATATCCAAGATTACTAGATCAAAAGAAGATGATTTATTCAGATAGCCTGAATGCCCAAATTCATTCAAGAAATGAATACAAATTCCTGTCCTGCGCTTCAATGCCCTCTATAAACATTTAATATAAACAGAACCTTGATTAATAGTGTTAGGAATGAATATGACGGCCGAAAATGGAACTAAAGAATCATTTGCTAAGGTTATTGATGTTAGAGGGTTATATTGTCCAGAACCTGTTTTTAGGACTAAAATTGAAATTGAAAAATTAGGCATTGGTGACAAGATCAAGATTATCGCAGATGATCCTGAATCAGAAGAGGACATTACAAGGTGGGCAGATAAAACTGGTCATAATTTGTTATCCATCGAAAAAAATGATAACGAACTAGAATTTGTGATAAAGAAAACAAAGTGAACTAGATGACATCTATAATTGGACCCGAAATATTGCAACGTATTGGCAATACTCCATTATACGAACTTACTTCATATTCAACTGAAAATATAAAATTTTATGCAAAGTTGGAATGGTACAATCCATTTGGTTCTGTCAAGGATCGTGCAGCATATTGGATGATAAAAGACGCTGAAAAGAAAGGCCTCCTTGTTAAGAATAAGAGCATTATTATCGAACCTACATCTGGAAATACTGGAATAGCATTAACTGGTATTGCATCTTCAATGGGATACAAGGTTGAGATTGTTATTCCAGAGAAAGTAAGTGAAGAAACCAAAAAGATACTAAGGAATCTTGGTGCAACACTTCATGAAACTTCAGATGATTTATGTCCGAGAGTCGGCGCAGGAACCGATCAAAGTATAGCGCTTGCTACTGCCATTGCAAAACCAAGATCAGATATTTATTATATGCCAAATCAGTACGAAAATGATTCTAATTTTTTGGCTCATTATGAAAGTACTGGTCCTGAGATTTGGGAACAAACAAATGCAAAAGTGACGCATTTCTTTACAGGCTGTGGAACAGGGGGCACTATTACAGGAACAGGAATATTTCTCAAGGAAAAGAATAAGAATTTGAAGGTTGTTGCTATCCAAGCACAACAGAACCATCTGTTGCAGGGCCTGAGAAACTTTGAAGAATCATCGATGCCAGATCTCTTCAAACGCAGAGAAACAGTAGTGGATCGATGGATGACGGCGACAAATCAGGATTCATTTGATGCAGTTAAGGATCTTCTTCATAAGGAAGGCTTGTTCGTGGGTCCATCTTCAGGTTCTGTAATGTCATCAATGTTGAAATTTTCAAAGGAAATAGATCAAGGAGTTATCGTGGGTATTTTTGCCGATGACGGTAGAAAGTTCAAAAGTCTATACAAAGAACAAAATGTTTTAGCAGAAAGTGATTATGCTTCTGCATTAGGTAAGTTACCAGAACTGTATATCAAGCCGTAATTACTTGCGAAATTTTTTTTCACTTAACCACTTTTCTACATCTAGTGCAGCCATGCATCCAAATCCTGCCGCAGTTATTGCTTGTCTATAACGATAGTCGTGAACGTCTCCAGCTGCAAAAACTCCCTCAACACTAGTTCGTGTATTCTCTTTGAGAACAACATAGCCCCTTTCATCCAACTCTAAATGATCTTTGAAAATCGAAGTATTTGGTTCGTGTCCTATTGCCACAAATAGTCCTCCTACTGCTAAATTTTGACTCTTACCTGTTGAAATATCCTTTATGTCTATGCTCTCTATCTTCTTATTCCCACTTATCTTTATCACAACATGATTCCATATGAATTGTATTTTTGAGTTTTCAAACGCCTTTTCCTGTAGGATTTTGCTAGCTCGGAGAAAGTCTCTTCTGTGAATTATTTTAACTGATTTACCAAACTTAGTAAGGAAAGTTGCCTCTTCTATTGCAGTATCACCTCCACCTATTACTGCGATCTCCTCCCCTTTGAAAAATGGTCCGTCACAAGTTGCACAATATGAAACACCTCTTCCAGCAAAATCTTGTTCTCCAAAAATCCCCAATTTTCTCGGGGATGCACCAGTACAAAGTAATACTGCCTTGCCTTCGTAACTTTCAGAATGCGTCGATATTATAAATGGGTATTTTTTGAAATCTACTTTTAACACTTCATCATCAATTATTGTCGTTCCAAATCGTTCGGCTTGTTGTCGCATATTCATCATAAGTTCGGGTCCAAAAATTCCATTGGGAAAACCTGGGTAGTTTTCAACCTCACTCGTAGTCATAAGCTGTCCACCTGGAAGCGAACCAGAAATTATTAGGGTTTTGAGCTTTGCACGTGAGGAATAAACTCCTGCTGTATAACCTGCTGGTCCAGATCCAATAATTATAACATCATAAAGATTCTTTACATCCAATGTGTCATGTGAATCTTGATTTGAGTTTTTTGACATGTGTGATTAAGTGGATGGAAGATTTAACCATTAATAATTTGTTCGGAAATAAAGAGAGTGTTATATTCAATTAGGTTTTGAAAAAGGACTGGATTGGTAATAATAACTTGAATATCCAAAAAATTATGCTTGGATCATTTACCAACCTCGGACAATATTCGTAGATGTTCTTCACACAGTACTGGATTTATTACCTGTGTATAGATTAATTCTTCCTGCCAGTGGGAGTTAAATAATCTGCAGGGATACTCTGAGCAGAAAGGGTTACCATTGGTAAGAAAAAAAAGATTGCCTGAATGACATATCCTGTGGCCACTTGCGTAAGTCGTGGATCGTCATAGCCAATAAAAGTACTAGCAAATTCATTTCTATTTCTTTACTACTAATAGAGAGCAAGTCTTTCAACATTTGTTTGAAATAATATCCTTTTGGTCTCGCAGGACCTTCAATAATACTCGGAATTGATATTATGCTCGGTGAGCCGCAAATTATGGGTCTGGCGTGATATCTCTTGTCAATTTCGTCATAGGTACACACCAAATTGTCTTCAAATACAAGATGAAAATGGCTCAATTGTGATTCATTGTCACCTATTATTCTGGAGTAGATTCTCTGAAGGTAGAAGCCATCAATAATCGCTGTTTTTTGACATCTATTATCGGATGAATTATGTGTATCCGCAGGGCTGCCATTAGCGCTATCATCACCGTTATCATGTGACAAATGAATTATCAAATTGTCTGTATAACTATCAGCAATCATATTATTCTTGGAATGGTGTAAATGGCCTTACATCTACATCAATGAATGGCATGAATTCCTGTAAAATAGTAGAAACTTTTTTCGAAAGAAATGAATTCGTCAAGTTTGAGTAGTAGAGATGTACATATGATAATTTCATATGTATATCAAAGTCTACTTGTAACCCTACTTGATTTTAATATCTGGATTTGGAATTTTCTTCAATTTACTGATAGCAACTTGGGCGGCTTTCCTGCCTGATAAGAGCATCGATCCAAAGGTAGGCCCCATTCTTGGTAATCCATGAGTCTCAGTTGCTGACATCCCAGCTGCAATTAATCCAGGATAAACCTCGCCTGTATATTCTACAACTGCATCTTCTCCAGTCACAGACATTGGTTCCATTCCTTTCCATTTCACATATCCTCTATCCATCATTCTTTTTATAGCTACAGAGTCATGACCCGATGCGTCTATTACTATCTTTGATTCAAGAGCGACAGGATCTACACATGTAATATTTCTTGGTAATGCAGAGACAGGCATCCAGTTCACGACAACTCCACTTACTTTTTCATTTTTCAGTACTAGATCATCAAATTTGGTCAGCTGGAGGAATCTGACTCCTGAATCACACGCTGATGCAATTAGCTTTGAACAAGCGTGAGGTCCCCAAGTGGCAAATAATGAATCTGAAATCTTTCTATAAGGTACTCCAAGTTCATCCCAAATCTTATTTGCTGGATATCTAACAGTCACAGGATTCATCATATATCCTCCGACCCAGTATCCTCCACCGAGGTAGTTATTCTGCTCAATTATGAGCGTTCGAACACCGTTTTTGCATAATTCTCGTCCCGCCATCAATCCTGCGGGTCCGGCACCGATTATTATTACATCGCAATCGCTATACTCCATCAATGTTTCGTTGAACATTTGTGCAATAGTTCGCGTTATGTCCTTTTCACTTGTCTCCGTGAAAATTTTTCCCATGGTTCAATTAACGCTCTATCTTGTATTAATATTATATGTATTCCTAGTTTTAAATTGGGGGATCTCTGGCCATAAATTCAAATTTTAATTAAAAGAGTATTATGAGTAGATTCAATGTCAGACCCTACGGCAAGGCGACTACTTTGGTATCTATTTGCAGGTTCAAAGGGAGGTGAAAATAGAATCAAGATAATAAATTTGCTGCAAGATACCCCGCTCAACATAAATCGTATGGCTGAAGCTTTGGATCTTGACTATAAGGCTGTTCAACATCACGTAGATGTATTGGAAAAAAATAATCTAGTTTACCGTATGGGCGAAAAATATGGAATAATGTATTTTGTTTCAAATTATCTAGAATCTAATATGGATACGTTTAAGGAGATCGTAACAAAAATAAGCAAATCAAAAATAGGTTAGAATTCTAACACAAGTTTTCATATGTGATTTTCTGAATTAAGATAACAAAATGTAATTTTATTTAATTCTAGATTGTTCTAGATAAAGGACCACTTCTTACCTTTTCAATAATGTCCTCTAACAAGGTAGTCAATTCTGACTTGTGCGAATCCAAATATTCTTGACCCTTGTCGTTTAGTCTGGCCTGATAAAGTCTCAAGTCCCGATGCTGATCAAAAAATTGTTCAATCATTGTATTTCCATGTTTGGATGGGTTTGTTAGCTGCTCAAAGGAATCCACAGTCTGGTTCAGGTCACCATTTTTGACAGACTCTATAGATTTATCTAGAATTTCAATAATATCCTTTATCTCCTGAATAGGTGCCGAATATTCTTTAGGTTTGAGAAATCCAGATCTTTTCACCTCTCCCAATTTATCTGATATATCCCTCGAAAGCTCATAGTACTCTTCTTTTCCCGTAATAGATTTTTTTTGCTTTATTGTCACCAACCCTTTCATACCTAATCTCATAATAGCTTCTTGAACATCTTGACTATCCATACCTGTGGCCCAAACAATTTTTCCCGCGTAGTCATACCCCTGTCGTAATGATTCGAGTACAACTACCTCAATAATTCTCATGAAACCTTCTTCAGCACGGGCATTTTCAAAATCCTTATCTCGTACGGCTTTTTTTGCATGCGAAATGTCAATTTCAATCGCCCTCTTTAGGGCTTCCATTCCATTGTCTATCTTGCCATCTAATGTGAGATAACACGCATAGTTATACCAAACCAAACCGTCGCTAGGATTAGAGTCTAATGCTTTGGTACAACATTCTATGGCCTTGGTATAGTTATTCATCTTATAATACGCAAGTCCCTTCAAGTTCCAAGCTTCATGATTGTCAGGATCAATATTTAATGCCATATCGTATGAAGAAATAGCGAAGGAATAATCTCGTAAGTGGAAATGGGCATATCCCTTTTTAATCCAGGCTTCCACATAATTTGGGTCTAATCTCAGAGCTAATTCAAAACTACGGATTGCATCACTTAGCTTGTCGTTTGACATGTAATTTACGCCTTTCTTATAAAGGTCACGTACTTGGAAATCGAGATGATCCGTGCCTTTAGCCACTTCGGGTTTAGAATTATCCTCTTTCTCTTTAGCTCTGAAGAATCTGCTCATTGCTTATGATTACTCGTATCAAGATAAATACATTTGGACATCTAAAATTCTGTGAATTAAAGTTCAAAATTTGCCTATTGAGATGTGCATCAAAAATGACATTCAGTAACCTCGAGCGATTATTTTTTGCATACTATCGTATGTCTATTGTGAATACAAATGTTATCTTGATTTATTCAATCCGGAAATTAAAAAATCATATGGTCAAAGAATTTTGCAGGTTTGATCCCCAATATTGAATTATTTTATTATATCGAATAATCGCCAATTCAAGAAGATCAAGAGAATCATTGTTACTTCATGAAGGAATATTAATAAACCAGAAATACTGGGCTCATTATTTGCACTTTTTGATTGCAGGGAACCAATAAAATACTGCATATGATGGCTCATGTAGAATATGATACTTTCAGTAGTAATCATAATTTTTTAGATGTTCTGTCAGAAAGTTACTACAATCATGGTTTTTAGCTTTGATCAAATAGGCTATTTAGGATCTTAGCAAAGGATTGAGATAAACTATTACCGTTTCAATAAGTAACATTTGGAGATTCTAATTTTGTCATGCCAGCACTTAGTACTGTCATCAAGGAAATTTGACGCAATTGATCTGACAGCCGATCAACGACAATTTCTCTAACTTTCCAATTCAAAGTGAGCGCAAATTTACTAAGATTGTGGTTTATGATAATTTTATAATTACATATTATTATGTTTAATTAATTTTATTATGATATAAAAATAGAATCATTAGATTTTCATATTATATTGTTATATTTTTTATACTTCTCTAAAATATTGGTGAATAATGTTTAGGAAGAACCTCACTATCTTCATGTTAGTTGGAATTTTGACAACAATTACTCTTACATCAACTTACCTCATGAGCGCTTCCGCTTACAAACCAGGTGATTCTGCCGCAAAATATAATTGCTTTATGGCTGATGCCAATGGAAACTATAATTTGACAGCAGAAGGAGATTTAATCCCTTGCGAAATCGATACAGGTGATCATGCATGGATGCTAACTTCATCAGCATTGGTACTTGTTATGACACCTGCTGGGTTGGCTATGTTTTATGCCGGACTATCAAGACAAAAAAATGCTGTAAATACGCTTCACATGGTGTTTCTTACAACAGGTCTGGTCGCTGTTCAATTTACTCTATGGGGCTATAGCTTAGCTTTTGGTCCTGATGCGGGTGGCTATGGGTTTATCGGAACATTGGATTGGGCTGGTCTAGCTGATGTTGTTCATGATGCTCCTTCACTGGTCTATGCAACAACTATTCCACATAGTACATTCATGGTATTCCAGATGATGTTTGCTATCATTACTCCTGCCTTAATCGTGGCTTCTGTAGCGGAGAGAATGAAATTTAGCGCATTCATAATATTCGTAATACTGTGGACTACCTTCGTTTATGACTTTGCTGCACACTGGACATGGTCAATCTCAGGTACAGACAATTATGGAATGAATGCGGGATATTCCGGTTTTGGATGGACGGGTGCCTTTGGATCTCTCGATTTTGCAGGCGGAACAGTCATTCACATCACTTCAGGATGGGCCGGACTTGTGATAGCACTTATGCTGGGAAGGCGAATCGGATATGGAAAAATTCCTATGGAACCGCACAACATTACTTTGGTGGTGTTGGGAGCTGCGTTACTGTGGTTCGGATGGTTCGGATTCAACGCAGGATCCGCAGGGGCTGCTGCTACCAATGCTTCAAGCGCATTCGTTGCAACACAGATAGCTACTGGAATGGCCGTAGTTACCTGGTCATTGCTCTCTTGGGCACATACGGGTAGACCCTCAACTGTAGGAGCTGCATCTGGCGCTGTAGCTGGGCTGGTAGCGATCACTCCTGCTGCAGGATTTGTCTCACCAATGTCATCAATTGTTATTGGAATCGTTGCATCAATAGTCGCATATGCAGCAATTATGTTCAAGAACAGTAGAAAGTGGGATGATGCGCTAGATACATGGGCAGTTCACGGAGTCAGCGGACTTGCAGGAGCCTTAATGACAGGGCTATTCGCGGAAAAGAGATTTACATCTTGGGGAGACGATGGACTCGTATTTGGTAATCCAGCTCAGCTCTACGAAAATGCTGTAGGTGCATTTGCAGCAATCGCATGGACAATGGGTATTACTGCGATAATCATCAAAGTAATGGATAAAGTCTGGCCTGGAGGCATAAGAGTTACTCCAAAAGAAGAAGAAATAGGACTAGACTTAACCCAACACGGCGAACGAGCCTACGTAAGCGAATAAGCGCTCCTACCTTCTCTCTTTTATTTTCTTATTTTTTTATAATAGTCTAGAATATTCGATTCCTTTTTGTAGGCTTATATATTTTCAAATATTAAGAGTAGCATGGTTGATAAGTTTACAATTGTGAGATTAAGCGCGGGAAATGAAAAATTTGAAATTTTGGTTAAACCGGATCCTGCCCTTGAATACAAACTTGGTA
>JAICFW010000006.1 GCA_025923455.1 Nitrososphaeraceae archaeon
TCATTTACCTCTGTTACCAGAAATCCCCTGGACTGATTAAGATTGAGATTCATAGCTTCGGCGATTGTGGGGGTTATATCAACTCCCTGTATGCCAATCCACGGATGATCGTAAGTACCATTTTTAATTAAAGCGGAGGCAACTTTTTGAACAGTATTGGAGGGTATAGCAAATCCTACTCCCGCGTATACCCCCGTATTAGAAAATATGGCAGAGTTTATTCCTATTACCTGTCCTTTCATATTTAACAGTGGACCTCCCGAATTGCCGGGATTAATTGCAGCATCAGTTTGTATAATATCAGGTATGGAAAACGAAGACTCTAGTGCAAGTTCGCTTCCAAATGCTGGCTCCTGTGTCGAAGGCAATTGTCTTCCCAAAGCGCTGATAATTCCTTCCGTCATTGAACCAGACAAACCGAATGGATTTCCCACCGCAGCCACTTGTTCCCCTACTGCTAATTTCGATGAATTACCCATAGCCAAGGGTTTTAATTTTTCTTGGGGAACCGAACTAACATTAATAACGGCGAGGTCACTGAAGGCATCAATTCCTACTACCTGTCCTGAGTATATTGAACCGTCGGAAAAAGTAACGAGAAATTCATTCTCGCCGTTTACTACATGAAAGTTTGTAATAACATGTCCGCGATTATCATAAACGAAACCGGATCCCAATCTAAGCCCTTGATTCACATTGCTTTCGGTGGTACCGGATATCTGAACTACAGAATGGTTGACCAAACCAAATAATTCCGGAAGGGAAAGATCTCTGCCTTGGTTTACATCCAAAACTGTCGCGTTAATTTCAGGCAATGGAAAAGAAACCGTTAGCATGCCGAATAAAATTAGGCACGTCATAGTTTTGCTGCTTAAGTTTCTGTAAAGTTTGTTACTCGAATTTACCATTATGGAATTAGGGGATATGTTATTCAAAGCTAGTTCTAATGTATATCAAGAAAGAATCGGAAATAAAAAATTAACTGAATCCACCTTTTGATATTTATTTAAGAACATAAGTTATCTGGAAAAATATAAAAGTCAGGTTTATGATGATTAGAAATTTAATTTATGGGAAATGAAGTTTGCATAACTTATTGATCTCAGTGTTCAAACTATTTATATAATAAAATGCAGAAACATGTCCCACTGAAAAATTAGATCTCTTCAAAATGCTTGATGAGGATATCGATATTTCATTTAGTCATTTTTTGTTTAACTTCGTCCATATTCTTTTTTTCCTTGCTCGTATGTTTCTCGGCTTCGTACGCAATTTGCGTTTACAACATGGGCAGTGCAATTTACTGCAGTTTATAAATACTTCACACTCTGTGCATCTTTTGCGTCCATTAAGATAATAAAATTTATCCGTTGACCGAGAGGCCTTGTATTGGTAACATATTCCTCTGCAAATCATTGACATTCATCCGAGATTCATATTCTTTTAAATTGTACAATTTTTGAACGGTGCCACGGTTTGGTCCTGACTTTTTGTCGGCATTCCTTACAACGAAAAATTTGTTTTGGGTACTTAAGCTCACAGGTAGAGCAGTAATTAAAGTAATTATAGTCCACCCTACTAGGAATGGTCTTCGAAATTTGACTATCCCGCGAGAATTCAGTCAAGGCCCTGTTGGACATGACGATTTACTTCCTAGGTCTTCGTGGTAGTAGCTTTTAGATTTGGTTTTATCTTCTTGAGGGCAGCCTCGAAATGTTTCATCGTAATATTCAGGGGCACCTTTTGAGATACTGGTTGACTTTCGTCAGCATACAGCAACTCCTTCCTTTCTGTATTCTGTTCACTTCTATTGGTTAAGATATGTTCCTTAATTGCAGACAAGGCTGCTGCGTTTACCAAAGCCGCAATATCTGCTCCTGAAAGTCCTGTACATAGTTCTACAAGTTTGTTCAGTTCGACAGATTTATCAATTGGCTTTCTAACCATATGTATCCTTAGTATCTCTTTTATAGAATCGTTATCAGGTAGAGGTATTTCCAAAATTCGATCAAATCTTCCAGGTCTCAACAAGGCTTCATCGATTATATCAGGTCTGTTTGTTGCACCAATTACAACCACCCCGTTCAAGTCTTGAAGGCCGTCCATTTCAGTAAGCAATTGACTTACGAGTCTGTCTCCAACATGAGAATCGCCAGAGCCACTCGAAGATCTCCTCGGTGCAACTGAATCGAGTTCATCAAAGAAGACCACACATGGACTAGCTTGCCGAGCCTTCCTAAATACTTCTCTTATACCTTTTTCTGATTCACCTACCCATTTTGAGAGTAGCTCGGGTCCTTTAATACTAATAAAATTCGCATCCGAATTAGTTGCAACAGCTTTAGCAATCAAAGTCTTACCAGTTCCAGGAGGCCCGTACAAAAGTAACCCTTTTGGAGGAACAATATCTGCTTCAGTAAATAGATCAGAATGTTTCAATGGCCATTCAATAGCCTCTCTGAGTTCTTCTTTTATCGATTCCAACCCTCCAATTTCCGTCCATTTGACATTCGGACTTTGAACATATACTTCTCTAAGCGCAGAAGGCTGTACTTCCTTTAATGCAGTTTCAAAATCCTGCGGCTTAATCTTTATTTTATTTAGAGTCTCTACTGGAATTTTGGATTCTTCTAGATTGATTTCTGGCAATACACTTCTCAAAGATTTCATGGCTGCTTCCCTACAGACGGCTTCAAGGTCTGCTCCTACAAAACCATGTGTTACTTTTGCTATAGAGCTTAGTTTTACCTCTTCAGTGAGAGGCATTCCTCTTGTGTGGATTTCCAGTATCTCCTGTCGCCCTTTCTGGTCAGGTATTCCGATTTCAATTTCCCTATCAAATCGTCCAGGACGTCTTAACGCAGGGTCTAACGCATCAGGCCTGTTGGTAGCGCCAATGACGACAACTTTTCCTCGGGATTCAAGACCGTCCATGATCGTTAGTAACTGTGATACGACTCTTTTTTCTACATCACCTGACACTTCCTCTCTCTTGGGTGCTATGGAATCTATTTCATCAATAAATATAATGCTGGGAGCGTTCTCTTGTGCCTGCTTGAAGGTTTCTCGCAGTCGTTCTTCGCTTTCACCATAGAATTTACTCATTATTTCCGGTCCGCCGATTGAATAAAAGTTTGCGTTTGTTTCGTTAGCCACGGCCTTAGCCAGTAATGTTTTTCCAGTACCAGGTGGTCCAAATAATAGAACCCCTCTGGGTGCCTCTATTCCAATTCTGTCAAAAATTTCTGGGTGACGCATAGGAAGCTCTATCATCTCACGGACTTTTTGGATTTCATGTCTCAATCCTCCTATATCCTCGTAGTTAACCCTCGGAATTGCTTTGTTTCCGGTTTTTGGTACAGAGCCTATCGCAAAGTCTGTACTGGTTGCGATTATGCCAGCTCCATTAGTAGGAATTATTGTAGTTACCACAAACCCTATCTTGTGCCCCATCATGTTAACAGGTATGATATCTCCTTTTGTAACTACGCGACCTTCTAATAAATCAGGCAAGTATTCTTCCAGACCAACCACATTTAGGTCCTCCGTTGGAGACAATACTATTTGCTCTAATTTCGGAGGAGTGACTTTTTTTATGCTGACATTGTCGTCTATACCAACGCCTAAATTATTTCTTGTATAACCGTCTATTCTAATTACTTTTCTACCAGTATCTGAAGTCTGACCTGACCATAGCAGAACATGAGTCTTTCTTCGGTTACCTGCAATTTGCAACACGTCGCCAGTCTTTAGATTCATCTGTTCTATTATCTGAGGATCTACATGTGCTATACCTCTGCCGACAAATTTAGGGTCCGATTCCGCTACTCTTAGAGTTATATCACTAATTTTGTTACTGTCCACATATATTCACCTCAAAAAAAAGTACTGGACATTTCTAGTCGATCTTTATTTCCTTTGCTTTAGGCTTTGGGGATCTCTTTGACTTTATTTTCAATTCCAATATACCATTTGTATATGTGGCCTTTGCTGTATCCTGATCCAGTTCATCCTCAATGGGTATTTCTGTATGATACTTTTTGTCGCCTTTTTCAGCGTGGATTGTTACTAGCCCATCCGCAACTTCAAGCTTGATGTCCTGCTTTGTTATTCCAGGCATTTCTGCTGTTATAGTCAGTGAGTTGTCTTTTTCCTCATAAGAGGTATCGACAAGTGGTTGGCGTACTGCACTCTGTTGCATCAGACCGCTCGATCCTGGTATTGCGTTTCCAAATTCCCTTATCCTCGGCTTTCCGTCAGGACCAACTGTTATTTGGTATCCGTAATAATACGGAAATGTTTCGAGATTGTCCATTGGCTGCTTAACTGTTCGGAACATGCGATCTAGCATCTGCTCTGCTTCTGAAAACTCCCTGTCCAGTTCTTCAAAAATCCGGTTCGTATGATTCAATGGATTTCTCCACATGACATATTCACCTGACAATATGTAATGCCTATTACATTATATATTTTTTTCGGAGATAGGCCTTTGTTTATTACAGCATCTGATTTCGGAAATGATTTACTTGATTGCATAGTACATCCAAGGTTTTTCAGCGTGCTGAAGTACAATTTAAAGAGAGTAAAATCCATAAATAAAAAAAATCGTTCGATCCCGGATCTTAGAGATCCGAGCCATACTACAAGAATGTTGTTCTATACCCCCGACAAAGGCATAAATCGTTGTGACATCTAGAACCATCGGAACTATGCTCATGTTTTTTGCGTCCACAATTTAGGCAGACGTCATGTAGCCTCATTATCTAGGTACGCCAACTTGAGTAATAATGGTTAAATCTGATGGGAGGTATGATTGGATACAACCGTACGAGAGCGCAAGTTGTCTTCCCATCAGTCCGGTGAGACGGATACATACATTTGCAAAAACCTAATAAAAAATTTACTTTAAAGTCTCTGAAGAAGAAACAATAACCTGAATGGCCACTTACAATGAAACATGGCAAGTAGTTAGATCAATAACTTTACATTTTTCTCTCAATAGAAGGATTTGGGCTATCCGACCTAGACATCGATTCGCCAATTTCTTGCTGCATTCTGTGACTTATATAATAATGCGTACTCATTAGAACGGCGAAAAGAATTCCAATTATTGCGAAAAAGGCTATTACTATAAACAATACCTTTTTTTTAATGCTCATTTTTCTATATACCTCATACACCGACAAATTTTATGTATCATATTTAATAATAAGAATTGTTCAACGGAGAAAAAGTTTTGTTTAATATTTAATACCAACCTCACGTTTAATAATTCTGTGTCTGGATTAGAGTTATGTCCCAAATGCAAAATGGGTCATCTGTATCCTTTGGTAACGACTAGAGTTAGCACAGAACCAAAGGACCAATTTAGAGAAACTGGTATTAGGGATTATGAATGCGATATTTGCGGTCATAAGCAAAAAGGATTAAAACAGACCCAAAAAGTGGACGTAAAAGATAAGGTAAGTGCCGGTGTAAAGAAGACTAGAAAACCAAAACCAAAACCAAAACCAAAACCAAAACCAAAACCAAAACCAAAACCAAAATCTAAATCTAAATCTAAATCTAAATCATATGCTCAACAAAACTAGGGTTTTATATTGTATGTACCTTGAAAAACAAGTAATTAAATCGCTAGAATCATGAAATCAACAATGTGTTAATGCTGTAAAAAAAGTATTAGAAATTCTAGATTCTATTTGTGTACCATTAGATTTTTTAGAAGAGAATCTATTTATTAACATGGTCAAGTGCCCAGAATGTAAAAAAGAGATTTCCAATCCGGAGATGGAATTCCACATCGGTCGTGAAAACACAGGAAACCAGTTTCATTACGCTGTATGCTCATGCCCAGGATGGCAAAATATGCCTAGGGATTATGGCGATATAGTCAAGAAAACAGTTTTTTGTTCAGCAGAACAGAATTCGGTTTCTATTGTATCAGGACCTTCAGTTTGACTTTTCCTCAAACGTCGATTCCTCTTAAAAGATTAGAATCTAATCGCATCACAGTTATCTATAACGTTTAATTACCATCTCCTTATCAAATCTGATTGATTCACGCGGGGGTTGTAGAGCCTGGCCAAATAACTAAGATTTGGAAACGCAGGACTTAAGATCTTATAAATTGGGGATCCTGTCCTTCAGGGGTTCGTGGGTTCAAATCCCACCTCCCGCATTCAAATATCAATATCTTAGAGTTTTTAATGAATTAATTTAGGTTCTTGTCGATTAGTCTTCCTTCAAATCGAATAAACCTGCATCAAAAATTGAGTAATCAATATTGTTGATATCCATAAACAGAACATGCATGTGATGTTATTAACCATAATTATTGATAGTCTATCACACGATAGTTGTTATCACATAGTTAATGGAGTTATAATTTCAACACGAAGAAAAAGTTGTATGTCATTCTCTTTCAACTATTACCTTTTCAGGAAGTAATTATGAATAATTAAATATGAAATAAAGTATCACTAGTATATGGAGTCAGGTGGATCTCTGGACATAATTTCTACAACCTACACAAAGCTAAAAGACAACATTATCAAGTATCAAAAAATCCTGGGCAGGGGTCTCACCGCATCGGAAAAAATTCTTGTCGGTCACATTCATGCTTCAGATATAAGTAAAGAAATCAGATCAGGACTAGATTACGTTTTTCTTGATCCAGACAGAGTTGCTTTGCAGGACGTGACAGGTCAAATGACATTACTGCAATTTATGCAATCAGGTCTCAATAGCGTGGTCGTTCCGACTACAGTTCATTGCGATCATCTTATTCAGGCAAGAACTGGTGGGGAGTCCGACACCAAGTTAGCTCTTTATGAAAACAATGAAGTATACAAGTTTCTTGAATCAGCTTCAAGAAAATATGGAATTGGATTCTGGAAACCAGGTTCCGGTATAATTCACCAAGTTGTACTTGAAAATTATGCGTTTCCAGGAGGATTGCTGATAGGTACTGATTCGCATACGCCTAACGCTGGTGGACTTGGGATGATTGCGATAGGAGTTGGCGGACTGGATGCTGCCGAAGTAATGACAGGAATGTCATGGGAGATCCTTTACCCAAAACGCATAGGAGTATTCCTAACTGGTAAACTAAATGGATGGGCGTCACCAAAGGACATTATTCTTTACGTGGCATCCAAACTTACTGTTTATGGAGGTACAAATGCAATCATAGAATATTTTGGTCCTGGTGCAAGGACCATCAGCTGTACTGGAAAGGCGACCATTACCAATATGGGTGCAGAAATCGGCGCAACTTGCTCCCTATTCTCCTATGATGAAAAAATGGAAACTTATCTTCGGGCAACAAGACGCGAAGGCATTGCGGAACTAGCAAACAAACATAGAGACTTTTTTTCAATTGATAAAGAGGTAGAAGAAGAGATCTTAAAAAACCGAGAAAAGGCACTCGATTATTTTGATCAATTGATTGAAATAGACCTATCAAGCCTTGAGCCATACATAGTGGGTCCCCATACACCGGACCTAGCAAGACCCATATCCAAAATGGCAAACGATGTCAAAAGGAATAGTTATTTGGATACAATTTCTGTTGCATTGATCGGGAGTTGTACAAATTCATCATACGAAGATATGTCAAGAGCATCAGATATTGCTGCCCAAGCCAAATCAAAGGGTGTTAAAGTAAAGGTTCCTCTCCAAGTTACTCCAGGATCTGAAATGATTCGTGGTACTATTGAGAGGGATGGACAAATGAATGCACTAAAAGATATTGGAGCAAACGTACTGGCAAACGCATGTGGTCCATGCATTGGACAGTGGAATAGATCGGAACTTAAGAAAGGAATACCCAATACCATTGTAACATCTTATAATAGAAATTTTCCAGGTCGTAATGATGGTAGTAGGGAAACAATGAATTTTATTGGAAGTCCTGAGTTGGTAATAGCATTAGCCTTAGGAGGCAGACTTTCATTCAATCCATTAACAGATGAGCTCACAGCGATGGACGGTACCAAATTTAAACTAGCGCCGCCCAATATTGCGCCAGAAATCCCATCAAATGGATTTGTGTACAATCAAGACGTTTACATTCCTCCGACGCACGAATATCAAGCTGTAGATGTAGTAATAGACCCAAATAGTTCCAGGTTGCAAAAACTTGAACCATTTTCTCGATGGAACGGCAAGGATTTTGAAAACATACCGATTCTAGTTAAGATTAATGGAAAGTGTACTACCGATCATATTTCACCTGCTGGACCTTGGTTGATATACAGGGGTCATTTAGATAAGATAAGCGATAACCTTCTACTTGGCGCAGTTAATTCCTTTCATCAAGATCAAGTTGGAAAAGGTAAGAACGCTTTGAACCAAGAAATAGAATTGTTAGCCCATATTGCACGCGAATATAAGGCTAGGGGTATGAGATGGATAATAATTGGAGATAATAACTACGGAGAAGGTAGCAGTCGAGAACATGCTGCAATGACACCACGTTATTTAGGCTGTTGTGCGGTGATAGCAAAAAGCTTTGCAAGGATACATGAAACCAATTTGAAAAAGCAAGGAGTATTAGCTCTTACATTCGGCAACCCAGGAGACTATGAAAGGATATTAGAGGATGACAGAATAAGCATTTTGGACCTTCAGAATTTTAAAGAGGGCAAATATCTTAAAGGCGTTATTCATCATAGTAACGCTAATGATGAAGAAATTATGCTATGGCATTCGTATAATTCATCACAAATAAAGTGGTTCAAAGCTGGTTCTGCACTTAATTTAATGCGCATGAAATAATTATTTCTTAGAATTCGCATTATTTGTATTTGCTTTCTTCCATTTTGCTATTAACTCAATAAACAGTTTATGCATTCTATTATCACCAGATAATTCGGGATGAAAGGAAGTTCCAATAATGTTTTCCTGTTGAACAGCTACTATTTTTCCTTCAAATTTACTCAAGATTTGCACCTGTGGTCCTGCTGCAATTACTGAAGGTGCGCGAATAAAAATTCCTCTAAAATCGTTCTCTATACCGGATATTTCTAGATTTGACTCAAATGAATCATACTGTCTTCCAAATGAATTCCTCTCTATCTCAATATCTAATGCACCTAACAATAATTGTTTCTTGTTTCCGATTACTCTATCATAAGACTGTTTGGCCAAAACAATCATACCTGCACATGTTCCCATCATTGGTAATCTTTTTTGGAGAACTTTGTTTATCGAATCTAACAATCCATGCTTTATTGCAATTAGCAAACCCATTACAGTGCTCTCACCCCCAGGAATAATCAAACCATCAATTTTCATAATTTCGTCAGGGTAACGAACAGAGATTACTTTCCCTTTCTGGTTCATCTCTGCCAAAGCATAAGTTGCTGCTTTGATATTTTCTTCAACATCGCCTTGAAGAGCCAACACTCCAATTAGTAATTCATCATTCATATTGTTGGTCCTCTTTCTTGCATCCTTAAATCCAAATTCTTTGTATCAAGACCGAGCATTGATTTTTTCTCATCAATCATTTTTTGTGCATCAAGAACTGTCTTGGGATCGTCATGATAGGTAGTCGCAATAACTACTGCCTTTGCTCTTTCAAGTGGATCTTCTGCTTTGAATATTCCTGATCCTACGAAAATTCCGTCACAACCAAGATTCATTAGTAAAGCGGCATCTGCTGGTGTGGATATCCCCCCGGCAGCAAAATTTACGACAGGAAGTCTCCCTAACCTCCCTGTTTCCTTAACTATTTCAAGAGAGGATTGTATTTCTCTTGAAATCTTGATAAGTTCTTGATCATCATTATTATCATAAATTCCCTTCAGTTTCCTGATTTCATTATTAACCATACGTATGTGAGTTACTGCCTGTGAAACATCCCCCGTACCCGGCTCCCCTTTTGTTCTGATCATTGCAGCACCCTCCTCTATCCTTCGTAAAGCTTCTCCCAAATTCTTCGCGCCATTCACAAAAGGGGTGGTATAATTCCACTTCCAGATATGCCTAATTTCATCAGCGGGACTAAGTACCTCACTCTCGTCGATCATGTCAACCCCTATTTCCTCGAGTATACTGGCTTCAGAGAAATGGCCAATCCTGCATTTAGCCATAATTGGAATGCTCACTGAATCTAATACTGCTTGAATTACTTTTACGCTAGCAGTTCTTGCAACCCCTCCAGCGTGTCGCACATCAAAAGGAAGTTTGTCCAAAACCATTACTGCCACTGCTCCCGCGTCCTCGGCTATTTGAGCTTGTTCAGCATTTGTTACATCCATAATTACACCATGTTTTTGCATATGAGCAAATCCACGCTTTATCAAGGTAGTTCCGCTTGTTGCCTGCTTGCCGTTGATAGTTAAAATCTTAATGCCCTTTGACAATGGATATGCACCTACTTGCGATATTGTCATCTACTGTTTTTCTTAGTTTACATTATTTAGATATTAGTCTTGCTAAATGATTACGGACCTGACCATAGTTTTGACTCTACGATTCCACACTTAGATGCTATGAATGTTGAACTTTGGCGGATTTGACCGATACAGATCCGACGCCAAACTAGCATGTAATGTCAATAAGTTAATAGTTTCTTGTTAAAAGAACATCACATTTTGAGAATAGAACTAAATAGACATTATTACTTTAATATTGTCAAATTCATGATCGAACCTTCAGACAAAGCTATTCTGACAGCCATCTATATCTCTTCACTTGAGCCAGAAATTTTACCCTTAGAATTTCTAAAGAATCGAACTACAATATCAGATGATTTATTTGATACAAAAATCAAGGGTATGATAAAAAATGGCTTTGTTGAAAATTCGGATCCACTCAGATTAACTTTCATTGGAAGGGGGTTACTAAAAGTTGTATTGATGGGAGGGGTTTTTGATATTGTTCACCCAGGTCATATTCATACCTTAAAGGACGCTAAAAATCAGGGCGATGTCTTGGTTGTGGTAGTTGCAAGGAGCTCCACAGCACTCAGGATAAACAAACAGAGAAAAATATATCACAATGAAACCCTTAGGAAAGAACTAGTATCTTCGATTAGATATGTTGATTATGCAATCATTGGAAGAGAGGGTACCTTGTATGATACTGTCGAGTTTGTAAAGCCAGACATAATTGCATTGGGGTACGATCAAATTCATACAGAAAAGGAGATAGCAGTAAATTGCGCAAAAAGAGGTATAAATACAAGAATAATACGATTGAACACACCAATACCTGGTTCTAAGAGTACCCAAATCAAGGAAGAACTGGGTCATTCAATTTATGATATATGATTCTGTCATATTTTCTGATGTCTTCAGGGTTACCTTAACATTATCACCGTTCTTTAAATTGAGTACTTTTTTGATATTAATGGGAGCTATGATCTCTAACATGTTGTTGTCATGGTGCGTTCGTTCAAGAATTAACATGTCTGAACGAATACTTTCGTTCCCATTGATAATAACAGGATAACACTTGACCCATCCGTAAGTTCTTTTAGAATCACTAAATCCATCTATGAAATGATAACGAAAGCTTTCAATTTTTTCTCTATTTTCTAAAGACAATGCATCAACTATGCGAATATTGAGAGTGCCTGGGTATGGAACATATCCTATCTTCTTCTCAAACTGCTTACGGTACCCGTCAAGACTCATGTAATACTTACCCTCGCCCATTCCGGATACTAGAGCACCATTAAAATGTACATTTCCAGGTGATGAATTTAGCGCCATGTAAAGAAATTCTGACATTTTTTTGACAACTGAAAGACCTTCGTCTGTTACTCTAATTAGATACCCATGTCCTTTCTTGACACGTTCCACATATTTTAATTCCTGAAGTTCCAAAATTACCTTTGATGCTGCTTGTTGTGATTTGTTTATTTCAATTCCAATATCAGTACTGGTAAAATCAATAAAATTATCCTTTGCTCCCTTAAGCAGTAGTTTGGCTAGTGTTATTACATATTCAGACTTTATATCTTGCATCGTTCTTTAGTTGCCAATACCAATCTGATCAAAGGTCCTCACAGTGATTTCTGGCGATTTTTTCAATTCAGCCATTCTATGCCCCACCACATATTCAATTCCGGCCCTGTATGCAGCGTCTATTAGCCGTTGGGTGATAATTCCGTCCATCACCAAAAATCTAGCTCCTTCTAAGGAATCCAATCTTTTGATTATCTCGGATACTGGTACCTTCAATAGTACCTGCATGGAGTTATCTAGGATCATTGCTTCTAAAGTTTCATTAATTTGAGGATAGACTTCCTTTACTGCAGAGGTTATTTGAGGATCATCACTTAGTTTGTCAGCATTATTCGAATTGGACGGCTCCTGATAAGCAGAATTATTGCTTTCATAGGGTTTAGATTTCTTTACACTTTTTTGATGTGGAACTGGAGGTTCATATTGTTCCACCGTCGGCTCAATAACTTCCTTTAATATTTCTGTAATTTCCAGTGGAGTGCATTCTTCCACTTCTTTACCAGTTGGGGCTCTTAGAACTTTGTCAATCTTTACTAATCCTTGCAATTCTTTTAAAATCAAGTCGGCAGCTCTATCACCATCTAGAAATGCAATAACCTTTCTTCCTGATGTCAAATTAGTAATGGTTTCATCAATTTTTGCACCTTCAATAGCAATCGAATTGTCAAATCCTGCTCGCAGAAGATTAATGACGTCAGCCCTTCCTTCGACAAGAATTATGACTGGAGATTCGAATACTCCGGTGCCACATGCAAGCTGAGCCTTTCCAAAGGAGGTGAGTTTTCCAGGTTTACTTGCGTCGTATACATCACGCAACATTTCTTCCCCTTCACTAATTGTCTTTGTAGCCCATTCTTGGATTATTTTCTTGGCTCGGTCTACAATAACTTTCTTTTTGATAGCTCTTATGTCATCTATCCCTACTAGCAGAAACTTACCCTGAAATGGTCCAACTTTATCTATGCTCTCTATTGCAGCAGATATTAATGCGGCGGTGGAAATGTCAGTGCTCATTGGTAGCAAAGCGTCGCCCTTTGTTGTATTGGATTTGGTATCTACATTTACTTCAATTCTGCCAACTTTTGATACCTTCTGTAGCTCGTTCAGATTCATCTCGGGGCCTAGTAATCCCTCGGTCTGACCGAATATTGCTCCAATTATGTCGGCCTTCTCTACTATCCCATCAACTTCGAATTTAAGTTTAACATGATATTTTACTATACCAGTATTAGGCAATTTCAAACCCTCTTATTTGTAAATCGATGGTAAGCTTATCTTGCTTGAATATAAGTGCTTTGACATAATATTCAAAAGTTTTTCATATGATTTTTTTCTAAAGCCCGGTTTAAAATTTCAAGCCTTTTTGTAATAAGGCTATTTTACGAAAATTTGAACTCATTCTTATTCAGAAGTGTCATTTTTCAAGCAGCAATGTTGGATTTAACATTGTTGAGCAAGAACCAATGGAACATTTTAAGGTACAAGAAAAGATTAATTATGCGAGCCTGAGTTCACGTACTGAAGAATGTCTGATTGGGATCTTATAACTCCAGGGATTGGACTTACATCCTTAGGTATTGTAGGGGTCGCTATTTCACTTTCAGGGATTGCCCATACATTTACTGAAGGAATGCATGCCGTAAGTATCCTCACGATGTTTATCGGACTAATATTCTTGGCCGCCGGAATTTTCAAGGATGGATTTCCAACTTCAGGAAAAGCTAAATCTGCGACATTCATTACTTTAGGTTTTCTTGTTACCTTTGGTCTTGCCGCTGCAATAACTGTAAGTACTCGAATACCTAGTATCACTGCATATATCGGATTAATGCTGATTATATCAATACCCGCTACTGTACTTACGGTTGCGTCATACAAGAGGACGCCTTACTTTAAGGCAATTACAGTGATCTTCGTAATGGCGGCCGTTGTAGGTGCATCGACATTTTATGTATTCGGACTAGTTACGCCAAAAGCTGAACAAGAGAATATCGAAAATGCTGAGGCAGTCCAAAATGAAACAACTCCCGCCAGAAATATTACAAATATAGTAAAATCTAGCATTCTTCCAGGTTCATCAGCGCCTGGAAATCCCAGTTTTGAACCAGCGAATGTGACAGTTCCAAATGATGGGGGGGTAGAGTGGACAAACAACGATAATGTTCCGCACACGATAACTAGTGTAATAGACGATGGTAAAACATTTGATTCAAAAACTATTAAACCAAACGCAACATTCATCCTTGATGCTATGACCCTTAAGGAATCGCAATATGATTATTTCTGTACTTTGCACCCTCATATGAAGGGGAAAATAATAGTAGGCTAGACATGTTTTTGTTAGTATGCGCAAAGGAGTTGCGTGTCAACCATAATTCAAAGAAGGTCGTCGATTTGAATCGAATATGAGTTCCTGTTTTCCAAATAATGATCTGGAGAACAAATTATTTGTCTGAGATAGCATTACTAGTTACTGAAAACCAAATATCTGCGTTAGCAGGTTACGCTAAAGAGGATTTTCCCAATGAATCATGCGGTCTACTTTTAGGAAATCTTGTCAATAATGAATACCGTGTGAAGATGACAAAAAGAATGGAGAATATGGCGCATTCGAAATATTCATTTAATATGGATCCTGATGAACTAATGAAGACCTATCAATGGTCATCTGCTAATGGATTGAATGTGATTGGTGTCTATCATTCACATTTGGTTGGATCGAATCCATCTAACACTGATTTGACTTTCATGAAGATAAACCCCGTAATATGGCTCATATATGATGTTTCGAGTTCTACGTACAACGCCTTCTTACTAGTTCAAGATACCTTGGAAGAAATAAAGATACAGGTATCTAAGGACTAAGCCGCTCAGTGTCTCTAGGATAGAGAACGACTTCTCTGATGTTTGTGGATTTAGTAAGGATCATCATAAACCTATCAAAGCCAAGCCCACATCCAGAGTGGGGAGGCATACCCCATTCAAATGTTTGTAAATGATTTGAAAAGCTATTAGGGTTTAGTCCTTTATCTAGTAACTTATTTTTCAGTCTTGCAGAATCGTGTTCTCTAGTTCCTCCAGAAACAATTTCAAGATATCCATATTGCAAATCAAATGACTTGGAGAGCTCAGATTTTTTTTCGTGTTCGAGAATGTAAAACGGCTTTAGTTTCGTTGGCCAATCAACTATGAAGTAGAATTTTGGATATGTTTCACCGAGTTTTCTCAGAGCTGGATCGGAAAGATCCTCTCCGAATTCTATTTTCTCCCCCAAACTTTTCAAGTCCTCCAGACACTTCTCATATGTAATTCTTGGTATCTTATCAACCAAAATCTCCTGACTGTCGTCAAAATGTTTCATTTGGTTATTGTAATTAGTATATAGAACTTTTATTGTCGAGATAACTAAATCTTCAATGATATCCATAACATCACCATATTCTAGAAATGCTGCCTCCAAATCCACACTTACAAATTCTGAAAGATGTCTAACAGTATGTGATGGCTCAGCTCTGAAATAAGATGAAATTTCAAATACTCTTTCTAGTCCCAGAGTTAGTTGTTCCTTGTAGAGTTGTGGACTCTGAGCTAAGAACGCCTTTTTTGAAAAATATTCAAAACCAAAGAGATCTGCGCCACCCTCTGTAGCGCTTCCAATTATTTTTGGGGTATTAACCTCTACAAACATTTTTGAGATCAGGTATTTACGAATCAAATAGAGTGCATTCGATCTAGTCTTAAAAATATTTGAAATTCTAATGTTTCTTAAATCTAGCGCCCTGGAATCTAGTCTCTTATCCAATGATGAGCTTACTCTTCCGGTTGGATCTATTGGAAGAGGGTTTGCCGCCTTCGATAAAAGTTCGACTTTTTCTACTTTAACCTCAACTTGAAAGCTCTCTGCTCTGGTTTCTTGGATAATTCCATTTAACATGATAACACTTTGCCTCGGTATTTCTCTAAGATTAGATAGTAATTCTCCGGTGACTACCCCCTGAAAGTTTCCAGTCATGTCTCTAACGCTTATGAATCCAATTTTACCCATATCTCTGAAATCCTCAATCCATCCTATGAACATCAGATTTTGGCCTATGTTGTCTTTGTCAATTGATGAAGCAAATGTTCTTTTCATAGTATCATTATTATTCAATTCCATTATTTTCCTGAGATCTCTACTACAAGCTCAACCCTTCTAACTGCGGTAACAATTTTTTTTATTTTCTCAATGATGCTAAAGAATTTTTCGTAATCTTTACTTTCAATAGTAACCTGTGTTACCTGATTACCATCGGGTAACCAAATCATGTTTGTTTTCAAAATCCTAATTGGAAAGAAAAGATTTTCAAGAAATCTTCTAATCGAGCTATTTGCTTCTACGAACCATACTTTTCCATTAAATTCCTTTTCGACCGAACTCATTAATTCATCATCTGAGTTAATGTTGCTTACATTTGAGTCCTTTAGAATTAACACATAGTCTTCATCGATTTTCTGTGACCCGATTAGATTCAGTTTATCAATATCTTGATTCTTATGAGATAGTTTGATAAGTTTAATCGATGATTCTACGTCAATAGTAGATAGTTCCCCATTTTTCAGTCTGCTTTCACACTTTGGACATAAAACACCAGTTTTGGCATCAAAAATACAAATGGGTACTTTCAACTTAACATCAGGTTGTCTACTATTTTTACCATATATATGTCAAATAGGTTCTGATGGAACAAGTAAGATTCTATAAAATAGATACTTATACGGTGCTGATCAATAAAGACTTGTTTGAATTTTGCTCTTACTGTAAATAATTTAAGGGTTCATTATTTCACCCAATTTGGTAATGTGAAGGCAGTTGACGACGTTAGTTTTACATTGGGAAAGAATGAATCGATTGGAATTGTGGGCGAGTCGGGATGTGGTAAAAGCACATTGGGTGCAGCACTCTTGCGTTCAGTTCCCTTTCCGGGCAAAATAGTTGATGGTCAAATTGTTCTCGACACTAAAGATATTACCAAAATATCAGATGATGAATTTGATAAAAAGATCAGATGGAAGGAAATTTCAATGATCTTTCAGGGAGCGCTTAATTCCCTAGATCCAGTCTTTAATGTTGGATCACAAATGAGGGAGATTTTGAAGCAACATGGTTACCCTAGAGATGATACTGATGTAATTTCGGAATCTTTGAAAAGTGTCCTATTAGAACCCACTATAACGAGAAAATATCCGCATGAATTGAGTGGTGGCATGAAACAACGAGTTGCAATAGCAATGGCATTGTTACTGAATCCCAAGATATTGATAGCAGATGAACCCACCACTTCGCTTGATGTCATGGTGCAATCACAAATTATCAATCTCTTGAAAAAATTAAAAAGAGACCGCAACATGTCGATAGTATTCATTTCCCATGACTTGGGAGTCATATCAGAAGTATCAGAAACGATTGCTATTATGTATCGTGGGCAAATAGTTGAATTGGGACAATCCTATGAAATTTATAAAAACCCAAAACACCCTTATACTGAAAAGCTCGTAACATCAATTCCAAGTATCAAAAATAAGGAAAATCTTCCGCAAAATTCAGACAGAAAATCGGAAGGATCAGCAAGACTAGAAAGAATAGAAAGTTCAGAACAATCAATTGTAAAACAGATGGGATGCAAATATTTTGATAATTGTCCTTATGCAAAGGAAAAATGCCGTAATGAGCCACCCTTGATGATTAACAATAATAATGGATTTGTTCGTTGTTGGTTATACGAATAGAGACAAAGATTTACTGAACCTGAATTAGACTGAAATAATTGAATTATTCTACTCCATACAGACTCAAACCATGCGACAATGAAGAAAAACTTCAATCATAAGAATTTTAAACTCCATCTATTTAATAGTCTACGGAATATGAAAGTTACACTTTCTGCAATAAAAGCGGATATCGGAGCCATTGGAGGTCATACTAAACCGAGTGATGAACTAGTAGAAGCGGTTAACAAGGTGGTAAAGGAGAATTCTAAATTGTTACTAGACTATTACATTGGGTATACGGGCGATGACATACATATCATTATGACACATACGAGAGGCGCAGATAACAAAGAAATTCATAAAATGGCATGGGATGCATTCACAGAGGGAACCAAAGTTGCAAAGGAACAGGGCTTATACGGAGCAGGACAAGATTTGTTGAAAGACGCCTTTTCTGGAAACGTGAGAGGCATGGGTCCAGGAGTAGCCGAGATAGAAATTGAAGAAAGACCAAGTGAAGTGTTTTGTGTTTTTGCTGCAGATAAAACAGAACCGGGTGCCTTTAATTTTCCACTCTGGAGAATGTTTGTGGACGCTAGGAGCAGTACCGGTTTGTTGATAAATGAAAAATTAGCTGAAGGTGTTAAATTTAGGATAATGGATGTTATGACAGGTAAAGTTGCAGGACTCAAACTATGGGGAGACAAGCCGGAATTAGAAGCGGCTTTGATGTATCCGGGAAGATATGTAGTACACTCGATCCTGTCATCTGAAGGAGAACAGATAGTGTCTGCATCAACTGATAGGCTGCATAACATTGCAGGAACCTACGTTGGTAAAGATGACCCAATTGCAATAGTAAGAACTCAGAAAAATTTCCCTGCAACTGAAGAAGCAGGTAGCGCATTCAATGATCCCCACTACGTTGCCGGAAATACAAGAGGAAGTCATCATATGCCATTGATGCCAGTAAAGCTCAACTCTGCTGCTAGTCTGAATTATGCAATCCCAATTGTTTCATGTCTTGTATTTAGCATGCATAATGGACGCCTTACCGGTCCTCATGACGGGTTTGGAACTTCGGATTGGGATCTCCAAAGGCTATGGGCATCAGAAAGGGCTATGATTATGAGAAATCAAGGGTTTATCCATCCTGCTACATTGGTTCCAGATGAGCTTGAATATAACAAGGGCTATGAAGCTAGAATACAAAAACTGAATAGCAAGTTTGAAGATATCTCTTAATTTTCGGTTATGTTCACTTTTGCAAATCCATTAGTAATAAATCTCAAAAATTACACTGAGATTTCTGGAGATAATTCACTAAAGATTGCTGAAGAAGCGAGAAATGTACTCCTATCAAATCATAAAGATATCATAATTGCTCCCCCGCCATCCAGTATTATGGCCTTGTCCAAGACAAAGGTTCCAATAATAAGTCAACATGTAGACGACGCACCGCTCGGAGCAACAACTGGCTTTACCATACCTGAAATCGTAAAATCTCATGGGGCAATAGGTTCCATAATCAACCACAGTGAACATAAAATTGAACATTCACAAATTAGTAATTTGGTAAAACGTCTACGAGAATTGGACATGATATCAATTGTCTGCGCCGATGATTTAGAAGAACTAAAAGCACTTTCACAATTTTCTCCCGATTACCTAGCCATAGAACCACCTGAACTTATAGGAAAGGGGATTGCAGTATCAAAAGCGAATCCTTCAATCATAACAAATTCAGTACAAATGGTAAAGAGTATATCTCCAACGGTTAAGATACTATGTGGTGCCGGTATTGTAGATAAAATTGATGTACAAAAGGCTCTTGAACTTGGAGCGGAAGGAGTATTGATATCTAGTGGAGTAGTAAAATCCGCTTCCTGGCATAATAAAATTCTAGAATTATCTTCTGTTTTAAATTAAGTTTAGAAAATAAAAGTTGGAGAAATTGTTCCTTTATACGCCAATTTCTTTTGCTATTTTTACGATTTTTTTGCCGTCGTTAGTTAATTTGTTGAACACTTTGTTCTTGACAGTCTTTCTATCAACTAACCCGCGCTTTTGTGCTTTAAGGAGCAGTTTATGCCCATATCCATACGCACCCAATTTTGTTAAAAGTTCTCTAGTTGGATATTCTCTCCCGGATCCGATTGTTTTTAGTAACTTTACTAGTGCCTTTTCTTCAACAAGGATTTTTAATAGTCTTGTATCTTTCATCGCGCATTAGTATGTATTACTAATTATATAATTGTTACACTTTACTAGATACAAATATCCACACATTTTGCCCTTACCGGGCAATCAGTTTCAACAATTCTCGGCACTTAGAAATTTCTAGTATCATGTATACTATAACGTTCTACTTTATCATACGTTTATATTAAAGGTAAAGAACGTTTTCTGGAAATATAGTTACCTAAGAGTCCTTGTCTAACTAAAGAGATAATAATGATATTAATCTAATTTGACAGCAGTATGTCAGATTCGAATTAGATACTGTCCTGAAGATAGTATTGAAGGGGAACATAATTCAATAAGCTCGTATCCGAAAATTTTGAATCCCGACAAAAGTATCTCTATTGGTGATTTTTTTCAGATTTGAAAAACAACGTATAAAGGTATTCATACCAGCAAATTTGACACTAGTAGTGTTTGTACAGGGTGGATCAACAAAATTAACACCCATAATTGATTCTTCTTACTAAACAAAACATTTATAGATTTTTATTTAAGAAAGAAAAATACGATTTTTCCTCGGAATTCTATTAATAATCATATATTTTTAGTTATTTTATATAGCTAAGGTTCTATATTTAGTAATTTCTGATTTCTAGAAAAACTATTGATAATAAAAGAATCTGCTTAAATATAGCAAAGATGTCTTTAGAAAACAGTAAACAAATTAGGAATAATGATTCCAATGAATCAAGTACCACAAATAGAATACAGTGCAATCAATGTGAGAGCTATTCTCTTGTCTTAGACGTACTCTCAAGTGAATATGTTTGTAGTACTTGCGGCTGTGTTTCAAGTGAAAAAATCTATAATAATGATTTGCCTTATTTTGAGAAAGGCGAATACAAGGATAAATCTCGTATAGGTATGCCCGAATCGTTGACAATAAGTCACAAGGGACTTTCTACTCTTATTGGACTGAATGATACTGATGGACGAGGTAAAATGCTTGATCCAGTTCAAAAAGAAACGATTCAAAGACTAAGAACATGGAATAATAGATCTCAGCTGAATGATTCACTCTCAAGGAACTTGGATAAAGCACTAAAATATCTTAATAATTTTGGCGACAAGCTCTATCTTAATCCGGCAGTTATGGAAAATGCAGCATACATTTATCGTAAATCTGCAATTCGAAAACTAGCAAAAGGAAGATCTACCGTATCGCTTGTAGCAGCTTCCATATATGCAGCTTGTAGAGAAATTTCAGTACCAAAAACAATATCAGATATAGCCAACGTGTGTAATATTCCAAGCAAGGAAATAATGTCACATTACAAATTGATCTTAAAAGAATTATCATTGAAGATCCCTGTTATTCAAGGGATCGATTACGTGACATTAATTTCAAATAGATTAAAACTGACAGAAAAAACAAAAAGAGAAGCTCTAAGAATTTACTCACTTGTTCAACACAGCAGAATTTCAATTGGAAAAAATCCCCGTGCTTTTGCAGGAGCTATTATCTACATCGCTTCACAGGATTGCAATGAATTTTTGCGCCAAGTTGAGGTATGTCAAATAGCAGATATTTCCACCGTTTCCTTAAGAAAAAGATGTAAGGAAATTAAGAATATTCTAGACAGTCAACAGTAAATTAGTACGAAAATTTACGTCCATTTTTTTCACGAGTTTTATTTATTTAGTTATTCTAAAGCTAATATTTTATAGAGCAATATTTTTGGTATTCAAACAAAGGGTTATAACATCTAATGCCGCATAATTGTTGGCTAGATGGTCCCAGAAAGCTGTTCCATTATGAACAAAGGTCGAATTTGTAACCTACCTCCTTCACACATTGTTTCCATATTATCAAACAACGAAGAGTATATGATAGGTCTAGTTTGTAGCGACCATATTTTGTTGATGAAATCCAAAGCAACATCAATGCAGAATTCTGGAAAAATAAATAAGGGAGAAATAAGGTTTCAAAAGATAAAACCAGTTATGACCGACTGTGTACTTAATCAAGATAATACGGATAATGGTGGTAATTGTGGTTAAGAATAATAATCAAATCATTTTTTAGTGAAAATCTATACAAACATTCAGCAGTTTTTTTTTCTGGAACAAGAATGGAATAAATAAATAGATTAAAATTTTATTCATATTTTTGTAGTTGAATCTAGTCACTTAAGTTTCTATTTAATAGTTTCACTCCAGTTATATTGTATAACTTCAGTTATTGGACAATGAAAAATAGAAGTAAGTACGGGGTCATAGCGGCAATACTGAGATCTGTAATAAGAGAAGAAACAAGGACAAAAATAATGTATAAAGCGATGTTAAGTAATGATCAGTGTAGAAACTATATCGATTCCCTTTTGAATTTTGGTCTTATAATGGAACATAGTAACGGAACAAAAATGGTCTATAAGGTTACAAATAAGGGTTCAACGTTCCTAGATTATTATGAACAAATGATGCGTTTGCTACCAATATCGTTAGAAGGAAGCGCCGACGAAGAACCATACAACATAAAATTACAAAACATGATCTAGTTGGATCTGAGGTACTGAATTAACAACCTTAATCCCGAATAATGCTGAAGCAGGTGTCGAACACTTCAAGAAAAGTGTTCCACAAATTAGTATGAATTTCAGATGGATGTCGGATAACGAATAATATTTCTCAGGGGTATTGTTTGAATTTAGAATTAAAAATGAAAGTTCAAATTTCCTTTTTATGTATCGGCAATAGTTATCAATATCAGCTGTAGTTGAAACAAAACTAGCCATGTAATCTGATTCCATCATAGCGACTATTTTTTCTCTGTTTCCGCGTCCTGAAATCGCTTTATCTACATACTTGTAGAAAGTATTTTTTCTACTCAGATTATTCTTAGAAAACTTTTCTTGCAATTCAGATTCATCTATAAAGTAAAGTTTTTGCTGATTTTTACTTTTAGATTTGTTCACATCTGTTACTTTTGCACCTAGTGTAGAATCTAAAAGTAAGGAATAATTCATCCTTGAAAAATTCTGTAAAAGATCGTTCAAAAAGAGCATAATTGTATCATATGATACTGCATCATCCTTTTCAATAGTTATCAATCCGTTTTGTGGTAAAGTACTTCCAACATAATTATCAAGATCTCGATACCCTGATTGTAATATTTGTGTATGAGATTCTCTTTCTTTTGAAATATTGTCCTTATTCATGATTTTGAAATCTCTAGCATCATAGCTGTGAAAGCATCGCATCATTCTATCTTTTAGAGTGAATAAATATAGGGATCTTTTTATTGGAATTCCCCTTAATTTTTTGAGAAATAGACTTCGAGTCCGTACGCCATCTTTAAGTTCATAATTTAATTCCACTACTCCGTCAACGATATTTTCAAGACTAGATTCCACTGATTCCTCGGTTGTAAAAATTAATTTTGCCTTTGCTCGCTCTCTCCAGGTCTGAAGTACTCGTTCATTGTTTAACCTAGCTTCTCTGTCCATTAATGAAGCAACAGAATCCCAGCTATCAATTATTATCACGGGATTCTTTACGTCCATCAACTGATTAGTTACCCTCTCAAAGAGTGATTCAGGCTCGTCTAATCGAGCGTCTTCAAAAGCTGAAAGATTTTGTCCAACTTCTGGACTGTCAATATCCCTACTTGGCTCCTTTACGTATTTTCTTAACCATGGATAGTATTCAAAGATTTGTTTTGGAGATGCTCTAGTAGAAATATAGAAAAAATTGTTTTTTGCTTTTAGTGTATTTAGAATAGTGAGAGAAAATGTCGTTTTTCCTGATCCTGAATGACCCTTTACAAGCAAGGAGTAAGTATCATTTTTCATAAATTCTTCAAGTTCTGATGGAATATCAAGAAGGTTGTGATTAACCATGTTAACTCTATTGACCATATCTCTTGTTCATCGAATTGACAATACTCACACTTATAGATATTTAATAAATGTCCTAGATTCTTATCCATGATTCTTACACGAATATCGATTTTGTATATGGATTACAATAATCATGCGGATTCGAACACAATATACGTTAGAATGATTTTATTCAGTTTTTCTACCATATTTTCCTGTTGTACTTTTTGTTTCATTGCTTATTTGGTTTCACGGAGCTTTTGGTAGGAATCCAAATTTGAATATAAGTAGATGTCAAGCCTTCAATACTTTAAAATAAAGTACACTTCTGATTTTGAACATGGTTGTAATTGAGGCAGAAAATAACATTTCATCATTGAGAACCAAACTCTTGGTAAGTTATGTATTTACGGATCAGGTTTCATCCTTGTCATTATCAGATATTACAAATGATTTTGATCCTATTATAAGAGAGATAGTTGAATCAAAAGAATTTACGGCAAAGGAAGGCTCAATGTGTGTGATTCATAATACTGCGGGATCTAGCATTAAACGTCTTTTACTTTTAGGAATGGGAGATAGAAAAAAATTAGAACCGGAAAACACAAGGAATCTGACTGGTAAAGTAGTCAATAAATCAAAAGAGTTGGCCACAGATGAATTCGTAATAGTTCCATTCAAAGATATTGATAACGAACACATATCAGCGATAGTAGAAGGAATCAAATTATCAGATTATACATTTAGTAATTATAAGAAGACCGAAGATAGAATGGATCTTAATCAAGTTAGGATCCTAATCGGGAATGACTTGGGTGCCATTCAAAATATTATCAAACACTCCTCAGTGTTATCTGATGCAGTAATATTCACTCGGGATATTAGTAACTTGCCACCAAATGACTGTTCTCCAAAGGTTCTTGCAGATTTATCAGAGAAATTATCCTCGGATCCAAAGATCAAAGTAAGGGTAATTGAGAAGGAGGAAATGGAATCGTATGGATTTGGAGGTATATTGGCAGTGGGCAGAGGAAGTTCTAGCTCTCCTAAGCTAATAGTGCTGGAGTATTCAGGATCTACAAAAAATGACAAGCCAATAGCTATTGTTGGAAAGGCTGTTACCTTTGATACAGGTGGAATTTCGATCAAGCCTTCTGAAAAGATGGAGGAGATGAAGTATGACAAATGTGGTGGATGCAATGTAATTGGAATAATGAAAGCCATATCTGATCTTGATTTTAAGACAAATGTGATTGGTATAATACCAGCGGTAGAGAACATGCCTTCAGGTGACTCGTATCGACCGGGGGATATTATCAGAATGTACAATAGTAAAACGGTTGAAGTTTTAAACACTGATGCAGAGGGTAGAATAATTCTGGGAGATGCACTTGCCTTTGCAGTAAAAACTTTTGCGCCTCAAGCAATTATTGATATGGCAACCTTAACAGGTGCTGCCATAATAGCACTTGGTTCGAATGTCGCCGCACTGGTAGGAAATAGCAGAGATTTGGTAACGAAAATTCTAGAGTCTTCAAACCAAACTGGTGAAAAAATATGGGAGCTTCCGCTATTTGACGACTACAAAGAACAGTTGAAAAGCTCCAATGCAGACATAAAAAATATCGGAGGAAGAGGCGGAGGAGCTATTACTGCTGCCGCATTCTTGTCCTACTTCGTTGGTGATACGCCTTGGGTGCATTTGGATATTGCTGGAACTGCTTGGAATCAGGACGGTACCAAAGAAAAAACATATAATCCAAAAGGAGCTACTGGTTTTGGTATCAGAACAATAGTTAAATTTATCGCGAGTCATAATGCGTCATGATCTGTAATATAGTGGTAATTCCGTAACTAGCAATTATAACATCCTTGCCAATTCTTCAAATTAAAGAAATAATTGATTTATTGGGGTTGGATGACATAAAGTGTAGAATTGGACGATATGAATCTGATATACCACAAAAGTACAAGCCGTATTTTGAAAAGTGGTTGGGGAATAGAGATGGATTTATTCGGATGCTTTCAGGAAGCATAGATTATGTAGGATCAGAGGATGTTGTTAGAATGGGACCCTTCTATAACATTTATTGTCTTGTTCAAAACCAGAATTTGATAGAAAACGATCAGAATCACCAAGATCTGTTAAACTCTAACTTGTATTACAGTTTGACTGAAGGGCGAGTGAATGAGGCGGGCTGGAGTGGTAGCATCTTAGCATCGAGATTGACTAAAGACCAGCGTATTATGGATTTCTTATTTCAGGCACTCAAGTCTGAAGTCACAAGAACTGTTTCAATTCGCGTAGTAAACATGGCATGTTTAATTGAGTGCAGGATATGGCATCCCAGAGAATTTGTCTTTCTGTACGAGTTCCTTGATAATATAGCCATGAATATACAGGAAATGCTTTCGGAATTGCACTTTGGAGAAAAGATGAAACGGTAAGATGCATAGATCTGAATCTAAATTGTCAAGATATTAAAATGCCAGCACTGCTGCTTCCCAACCACTCACGTAGATCAGTAACACAGCAGCGATAACAGGTTTGACTTCCGGGTTCGGAATGGGACCGGGTCGCACCCTATTACTATGGCCGGCTTGATAGTGTAAAGCATTAAGGGATAATTTAATCCTAGCTGGATAGCACTCAAAATTACGTTTAGAATTTCTTACTGTTACGGAATTCCAACGTTCGCTTGTAAATTACCGATTGGGCAGAATCGATATTTTGGTCAAAATCTAAAACAATCATTTGATCATCGAAATAGTCTCTGAACCGTATGATGGTATAAATATGGTTCTTTTTCCACAAAGCGCCTACTATGGCAAGTGGAACAAAAATTAAGCCAAGAATTATTACTCTCAATGCCGATATTTTCTTTTCACTTGTGTTTTCGATGTTTTGGATATGTCTATATGGGACTATTAGTTTTGGATTGTCAATTTCCACTCTATCGTAGTAAAAGTGCATTTTAGTATCGGTAGGAGTAGGAAATGCTTTGTGACCCCCCAAGTATCTAATATAATAAAAATTTGGGTTGTCAGGAGAGTGCGGTCTATGTCTCTCGCCGTCCCTGTTTGTCTGGCACCTGGAGTCATTACAATATGTATATTCGTCAGTGGTATCAAATCTCTTATCAACAACCGTTTCATTCGAAATTATCGATTCAGTGTGGGCTTCGTGTTTCTGACCATTCCTGTTTCTCTGGCATCGCGGGTCATTACAATAATTTTCACCATGATAGGTATTTGCTTGTTCTTCGTCCATCACATGGACTTTGTGTCTCTCGCCACTCCTGTTCCTCTGGCATTGTGGGTCATTGCAGTATGGTTCACCCATCCTAAATCTGTGCACAATCCGATACTTTTTAGTATTTCTGGAAAATCAATTCTACATAACAAGAGTGATTTATTGAGAAACTGAGTATCTACTAATTCATTGCAGCCTCAACAATTATAATAGATCATTTCATCAATACTATTATAGTTAATTATGAACCCTAATTCTACCCACAGGGTCGCCGTATTGGATGAAGAACTCTGTCAGCCGAAGAAATGTGGATTGGAATGTATCATTTATTGTCCAGTGAACAAGACGGGCGGAGAGTGCATTATTCAGAGACCTGAAGATGGAAAAGCAGTTATTTCTGAGGAATTGTGTACAGGATGTGGAATCTGTATTAAGAAGTGTCCGTTTGACGCTATAGTAATTGTTAACCTGGCAAAAGAAATTGGAGACCACAAGATCCATCAATATGGCATTAATTCATTCAGGCTTTACCACATCCCTTTACTTAAAAAAGGTTCAGTAGTAGGTCTGTTAGGAAGAAATGGCATTGGAAAGTCCACGCTTTTGAATATATTATCCGGGAGTATAAAACCAAATTTTGGTAATTATGATTCTGAGTTAGAATGGGATGACATAATAAAGAATTTTCAAGGAACTGAGTTGAAGCCACATTTTGAAAAAATTGCTTCTGGAAATTTACGCACTTCGATAAAACCCCAAATGGTTCAATTAATTCCCAAAGCATTCAAGGGAACAGCGCGGGAACTTTTGAAAAAGTACGACGAAAGAGGAGTAATTGATTTGGTAACCGAACAGCTATCACTCAAT
>JAICFW010000007.1 GCA_025923455.1 Nitrososphaeraceae archaeon
ACTCAACTCTGCAGGAAACTGGATTAAACGCACTTATCACATGCCTTATTACGCCATCTTTGCCAGAAGTGTCCATGCCTTGAAGAACAATTAATAACGCTTTTTCATTTTCAATGTAAAGTTTGTACTGTAATTCCGACACTGATGATTTAAGCTTTGGAAGTTTACCATCAAGCTCATCCCTTTTATTACCAAATGTCTCATCAGGATCAACCTTAGAAAGGTCCATATGCTTCCCAGGTTGAATCAACAATTTCCTGATATCTTTCAACATGTCATTCCTAGTGAACAACGATATAACAATGTTGTCCTCCCCATTAAGCATTAGACGTTACCACATGATGCATATGTACATTATGTCTATTTCGGCGATCTAATTTTATCTCCGGATATGATTATTATTGTGTTCGTATAGTCAATTGAAAAGTTAAAAAATGAACTGCAGAATCCTTATTTCGATTTTGATTAGAGGAACATATATCCCGGGTCCAGATACCATCTTTTCGTTACTTTATTGCCTCACGAAATACAATTTTTGCTCACGACATAATTTTTGTATTATCAATAAGGTAATCTCTCACGTTTACGAAGAGAGGAATACATAAATGATACTACTAAATTTCTCTGGATACTGCATCCGACTGCATGTCCGCCAATTTGTATCAACCAGGATCCAGTCATCTTACTAGCCATAAGCATAGAATTCTCAGGTACCGTGATGACATCGTCTGTTCCAACCAAGACCATCGTTGGGTTAGTTATGTTTTTTAGGCGATTGCACGTTCCCTCCCAGCTACTGATTGCTTGCATCTGAAGGTCCAATGTCTTAATTGGAGATATTTCAGTGCTCCTTGGTAGCTCTTGAATTAGATTTGGATTATCAATTCGCCATTGCTCTGGAAACAATAGTGGCAGAAATTTTTCAAGTCTTTGAGTAGTATTTTCAGTCTGGTTTGAAGATTCATTTATCACCTCATTTTTCGGAGGAACGCTCTCATTACCTCCACATATTGATCCATAAATTATAAGCTTGTTTACTTTGTCTGAATTTGATATCGCCAGCTCCTGAGCAACCATTCCGCCCATGGACCATCCCAAGATATCTGCTCTGTTAATTTCTAATGCGTCCATCAACCCAGTAGTATCCCTAGCAAATTGAGGTATGGAAAATTGTTTGTTACCCAAAGAGGTGTTCCCTATCCACCTGTTATCAAATGTTATGACCGTATGATTTGATGCAAGCTTGTTTATTAAAAGCGGATCCAAAAATCAAGAGGAGCTGAATATCCATTTATCAGTAAAATAGGAGGTCCGTTCCCAAATATTTTGTAAGCCATTTCAATGTCGTCTACACGAATTTTTTTGTTTCAATGTCACGCAAATCGATAGGTTGGTTTGCAAAATTAAGACCATTGGTAGTAGCTTGAGCAATATTCGGTGATAAAGGTATCAATAATATTGTGGAAACTATCAATACGAACAATAGATATTTTGTAATTGGCTTCATTAATTGAATGTTTACTTTGATCCTACGAACCAAATCGTTTAATTTTTTCAAGAATTCTGAGCATCATTAATCTAGGATAACTGGATAAATGATGCACAATGTACAATAATCACCATAAAACCTTCTGAGTTTCTATCAACAGAATCATATCTATAGTTACTTTCTGAGAATAAGCAAGTTATAACATAATTTATCTATACCGTTTAATTAGATTGGAAGAATCTCTTTTATCATAGATTTAAATCTCTAATTTCATGTCCTTCTAATACCAAAATTTAACTCAATACCTCTCTTTTTAGAATAGCTATAAGTAAATGAATCATTGGGCATTACCGGAAAGCTAGACAATTGGTCTTGATTGCAACGAGGGCAAGTGTTATTTTTCGACACTATCTCTTGAAGACAATTCTTGTTAAGGCAGGTTACAGTCCAGAAACATTGGTCACATAAAAGAAATATCCTTTCATTTACCTTGAGATTTTTAGAGTCTTCCATTGTAATTTTTTTTACCTTCGTCATTGTTAACTCTTTTGTTGGCCCGCACTTTAACATCGTGAGCACACCTCACGGTTTGCAAGATGATCTTATATGGAATTAATGAACAATTGGGAGACTAAAGCTAAAGGTTGCACCTCTGTCTGGATTGTTTGCTGCCCATATTTTGCCACCATGTGCCTCAACTATTCCTTTCGAAATGAAGAGTCCAAGTCCTGTACCCATATCTGATTTGGACGCAAATTTTGTGAATAGTTTGGACAAAATCTCTGGATCTATTCCAGGCCCCGTATCTTTCACGCTTATGATAAGAAACTGCTGCCCATTTTGTTTTTCCGCTTTTAATATTACACGAATTTTTCCTTCATGACTGAAACTGACCGCATTATCAAGAATATTACAGAATACTTGTGTTATCCTAACCCTGTCTATTGAAACATTGATGTTTTTTATTCCCTTCTGAATTATTATCAATTTGGTATTTTCATTGCTAATCTCTGCATTTTTTTCTTCTAATTTGTGATTATAACTATCGACTATATCTTTCAAGATCCTACTTGCATCAACTACTTCTCTTGTTAGAACCAACGAATTGTTCTCGATCCGGGTCACATCTAACATTAATCGTGCAAGTCTCTCAAGTCTCTTTGCATTCAATATGACTTCATCAAGTAACCGTCTATGTTCATGATTGTCAATCTTAGAGTAAAGCAATTCTGAAAAGCCAATAATTGGTTGAATGGGATTTCGCAATTCATGTGCAGCAATATTGACAAAATCCTTTTCCAACAATTCTACTTCTTTCATCTTTTCAAAAAGCTCTGCCTGTCTCCAAAAACTTTCGAAAACAGCAAGATAAGATGAGATTATGGTAGGGCTAATTGAGTATGTGGATAATCCTACAGCCTCATACGATGAATTTTGTTTATCATCCTTTAACTCTAAAATAAGACATTGTCTAGAATCTACTACAAGTATAGAGATCTTTGTTTCAAGATTTGCACTTATGGTTCTAATATTTATTTTAGGAACATTAGATTTTGTTTGTTCGATTAGCTTTCCTGACTTGTCAGAAGACGGAAGTAACATTCTAATCTTTACTTTCTGCTTTTCTGATGCATTCTTCAAGAGTGTCAATGCTCCCATGGTAATTTGACGCTTTAAGGCATTAGAAGAGGAAAATAGAACATCAATCTCTTTTCGTGCTGATTTTACCATGTCCCAGCCGCGTGCAATTGAATCAACGGGATTCCGAATAATTTCTATTTCTGCAATGCCAACATTTTCTTCTATATCTTTAATTCGATAACGTGCATCGACTCCTTCTTTCCACAACTGCTCAAACATGGAAGTAAAATGTTTAATATAAGATCTTTCGTTACTGGTAAGAAGATTTTGGATCATTCCGCCTCCTTTCATCTCTTCTACAGTGGCGACAAGTCCACTTTTACTAACTGCAAAATTGATAGGGGCTAGATTCTTTACATGTCTTATTTTTACTCCTAGTTTAAGAAACTTCTTGACCAGATTGACACTGTCTTTTTCAATTCCCATGATCCATCTAATTCCTTCCCCTTCTCCCCCTTTCTGTTTTTCAAGGACATTTTTGCATTGTTGCAAGAAGCTGTTGTAAGTTAATTGCAGTCCTCCATGATTTGATACAACAGACAAGCCTGAAGAGATTTCAGACAAATGAATCATCTGCTTAATTATTTCATCTTGATTGTCCAATATCCTTGTCTCTTGAGGTATTGCATCCTCCTGTAATTGTCTTATTCTTTCTTCGGCTGAGATTGATTTACTCCATAGAGTATCAAATATACAACGTCCATGTTCAACAATTTGAGCTGTGTCACTGTAAATATGCTCCAACGCAATGGCTTGACTTTTTTCTTGAATTAACGGCGCTAAATATTCTACCTCGCTTATCATAAAGTTAGTCTTTACACCATCTAGATGTCTTAGCTCATCTACTATACCTAGTAACACCTTACAGTCTTCAAAGTTCTGATGATTGATTTCAGTGATATATCTTAGTCTCACACCTCTTCTCTTGGCCGACAAAAATGCATCTCTTATTAGTTTTATGGAGACTGCAAGCGAAGGTCTAGTATAGGTCATGCAAGTGTCAATCCGCTTGTTTGCTCTTTTGAAAATTCCCAATTCGGTATTAATGGCGTTTCTCTTTCCAAAGATAACCAGTGTTGCGGGTGCCAACTTTTGTATTCACCTCACTTGCTCAATGGTTATGATAATTCTCCCTCGATATGCCTCTTTGCATGTTGTTTGACACTACTAATCAGAACATTTGGGTTTACTGGTTTGATGAGGAATTGGGTTAGCTTTACCTCTGGTAATAACGTAGTAATTTCTTGAGCAATATCAAGGGCTGTAACAAATATTATTTGGAGATTTGGATCAAGACTTTTTAATTGCTGGTATAATTCAAACCCATTTAGATGAGTCATTCGAATATCTGTAATTACCAGATCATAATGTCTATAATCTGATTCTATGAAATGAGTAAGGGCTTTCTCAGGATCAGTATATGAATCCACAACCATTCCTGCTGATCTTAGATATTGAGTAAATAGAAAGGAGATAGATGGATCGTCATCTATCAGCAATATTGTTAGGACTTTGGGTGTAGATCCAAGTTCATACATTGAATCATTTCTGGATGACAATATTGACTTTCTGGCAGTATATCGTTCTGTAGCGGATTTTAGCGTATACACAGGGTATGAATATTTGTTCTCTTTCCAGGACAGTTCTTTTATTTCATGAAATTGATATCGTTTTGCAAGTTTTGGAAATGAATTTACGATTCTCCACAAATCGGCACCTATGGCTATCCCATTTGGTGGTGCTTTTTTATTAATTTTAGCACAAAAGTTTATGGTAGGTCCAAAGAGGTCGTAAGAACTGGATATTTCACCCGACATCGCAACTTCCAGTTTACCATAATCCGCACTAATTCTATATGAAATATCGGGAAGGAATTCTTTATGAAGTTTAGCGTTTATAGTATGACGAGCTGATACCATGTTAAGTAAACTTTCCAATGCCTGTCTGAATCCGTCTATATTGTCTACAGCTGAGGTTTTAGGAAAGAAGAATATTACACCATCACCGACTGTTTTTAATATTTTTCCATCATGGAGCTTTACAATATCGGCAATTTCGTTGATAAAGACTGTATAGAATTTTTTAATTTTTCCCGAGTTGTATAGTTTTGATGTGATTTGTGTAGAACCAACTATGTCTACCATTGAAATGCAGTAGCATTCTGACTTGTTTGAAAAAATAACTTCGCTTTTCTTGATATCATCTCCAGTCTTCCTATATTCATCTTGTCGTCTTCCGATACTACAATGACGTAGTGGAGACATCCTAGTGACATATATCTGATTCCTGTGTATGCCGTCATTTATCTCCATGCATGTTAATTAGACATCCGAGGCTATAGTTCGTAGTAATGAACAAAGCTTATTTCTATTGAAGCTAGCTTACTAATACCATTCAAACTTCTTTACAAAAATAATAAAATAAAAAACAAAAAAGGATAGATTAGTTCTATTTATCTATCGCAAAAGCTTATTGTCGCGTGTGTGCTTGTGATTGTATATCTCTATTTGAAAAATCTCGCAAGCTATCTTTTGCAACATTTTCAAATGTTCTGGCGAAATTTGCATTAAGGCGTGAAAATTCCTTGGCGTTGTCTCTTGCATGCTGCAAAGATGTTTTCCAGGCTTCCATAGAAGCAAATAGTACATTATTTGCTACTCTACTTGACGCGATAGTACTGTCGGTAATATTGCTTACTGCTCTAGCATAGTTCTCAGTGGCTCTTTTTGGTGAACTCCAATATGACCAATATGAATTCTGTACGTTTTCAACATATGGAATCCATAAGGATTGCAGTGAATGTATAATCTCTTTTTGAGATTCTAGAAAATTATCAGCTATTTCTTTCGCAGCTTGAATAGATTCTTCTTGATAGTCATTGACCGCTTTGGTGTATCGTGGAATTTCCTTAATCGCTTCATCAGTTGTCTTTTTTACTGTCGATTTTGTTTCGTCTAACGTGATGTTAATAATTTCTCTATTTTTGTCCTTATTTGAAGACATGTAATATATTTAGTACAAGATAATATATATGTGTTGGTATTAATTGGTATTTAAAGCCATATAAGCCCGTAATCTTTTAGTCAGACGGCCCCAGGCGCTCCTTCCATGGTAATTCTGGTTAATGAGATGATGAGAATCGATGAGTTTCAATTGAAGATTGGAGAAACCTGGTAATGTACAAATCTTAAATTCTTCATTTTGGAAAATAAATTGGTAGAATTTGCATCCCTGGTGCATTTTCTATTATTGTAAAAATGATTGCACATGAGAAAATTGCAAAAAATCATCCTGGTTTCACTCGTATCAATCTCTGCATTTTCGTGGATCATGTCTGTAAATCAGCCTGACATGATGGAGATTATGATTATGTATAATCCGGTACTAATAGGATTATTTACTGCTAGTTGGACGGCTGGAATGGCGGCAATGATGTTTCCCGCAATAGTACCAATGGTTTTGCTTTACAATAAGCTCCTTACCAACGAACAGTCGATTTCGTCAATAGAAGCACTTGAATCAAAATTCTTCAAACTTAAGGTGATACTCTTTGTCGGAATGTACCTTATTGTATGGGCACTAACAGGAGTGGGCCTACTATTAGCATGGTCAGTACCTATGAACAGTGCCGTCATGTCCAGCGATGCAAACATTGTCGGAATAATATTTGGAAGCATATTGATATTCTCAGGGATATACCAATTTACGCCGTTAAAGAACAAATGTATTGGCTATTGTGAATCTCCACTTAGCTTCTTTATGAGAAGGTGGAGTAACGGAGTAGCAGGTGCACTCAAAATGGGCACGTTCCATGGACTCTATTGTCTTGGATGTTGCTGGCCATATTTTCTAATCATGGTAGCTCTTGGATGGATGAATATAACCTGGATGGGCCTCTTTGCAGTAATAATATTTGGAGAAAAGATTTGGTCTAGAGGAATATGGGTTGCAAGGTCTGTTGGAATCGTTCTCGTAGCATTGGGAATATTGAGCAGTCTTGGATTAATTGTAATATACGATAATATGATGGGTATAGAAATGCAACCGGTAGACAATATGGTCATGTGACGGAAAGAAGAACAATTCTTAATATTTTCTAAATCCTAAATTGTTATATGTATGCCAACAATCTAATTAATCTATGACCTCTTCTAGAAATACTCAACAAGAAGAGCTGTCTATACCGAAATGGAATATCAAGTCAGACTACGTAGAAACTTGCAATTGCGATTTTGGTTGTCCATGTAATTTTGATGGATTTCCCACATACGGTTTTTGTAGAGCTCTTGTATTTTTTCATATCCAAGAAGGTGATTTTGGCAATGTGAAACTCGACGGACTTGAGGTTGTATATGCTGTATCGTGGCCAAAAGCAATCCATGAGGGGTCTGGAACATTACAATTGTTCATTACAAAGAATTCAGATCAGAATCAGAGGAGTGCCATTGTGAATATCTTTACAGGTAAAGCTAAAGGGAATGGTCCGTTTGCATTGTTTGCTACAACATTCAAATATATTTTGGATTCCCAATTTGTAGAAATAAATGCTAAAATGGACGGCACGAGAAGTAGTTTTTCTGTTCCAGGAATTATGGATGTTCAACTTGAAAATTTTGTAAACCCAGTTACCGGAGACGAACAACATATAGAAATACAATTGCCCAAAGGTTTCATTTGGAAAATTGCCGATGCAGCAAAGACAAAAGTGATGAAAATCTTAACACCTAATCATAATTTTGATCATTCTGGCAAAAATGCCTTCTATTCAGTAGTAGAATTCAATGGACCATAATCTCCTCTGAAAGAATGGATTGATCTCATTGCATATCTCCTAAAATGCAAACTATCTAGAGTTCATTATCGTCCTAAGGTAGAGGCCATAGGAAGTTTTTGGTCCTTATGACTATACTTAATATATCTATCATTTATTGAAAAACAAGAGTACTTACGACCAAGAGATCTCTACATTTCAATAATCTTGGCTATAGCCATAGGAGATTCGTTGATTATTTTTTCAACACAGGAGGATAAACTATTCTTCGCCAATCTTGTACTAAATATCAATTCCTCTATAGCTGCAAGTCTTGCAATCTTTGTTACTATAAAAGAGAAGGATAAAAGCAATCTAAAGGCCAACATTTTCCTTGTTGTAGGTCTAGTATTATGGTTTGTTGCTAATATTGTCTGGGCATATTACGAAGTGATACTGCATTTAATGGCTCCAGTACCATCACTGGCTGATGTGTTATTGCTTTCAGCTTATTCTATTTTGATTGTTCGTCTTTAT
>JAICFW010000008.1 GCA_025923455.1 Nitrososphaeraceae archaeon
CCAATTCAATAACAGCTGGATTTTGGTATCCTAGTTTAGGCGAAAGCGCAAACCCCACAATCATGAACACAGCAAGGCAGATTATGGCCGCGAGAATATACCTCAACGCTACATCATAAGATTAAATACAATATATTTCATTTTAAGATCAAATATCTTACAATAAATCTGCCGCCCAACCTATCAGAAAATCTAATTTTAAGATACGTTACTTTCACTATTGAATCTATTGTATCTATGGATCCACTATCAAAAATTTCATCAAAAGGACTATGTTTGCCTGAATCTATGATTTCGATTTGCTTTCTAGTAGGTAAATCCCATCTAATTTAGAAACGTACAAAGATTTACAATACCGTTCCTAATCAAATTTGACATTCTTTAGATTATACTTGAACACACTGAAAAAACCTTGAACCGACTCTGGAATTAAGGGAAGATGTATTTGAATCGACTTTAGTAAATTATCCCTTGATTTAGCATCCTTTACAAAGAATTTAATGATTTTTTCATCAGAGAAATATTCAAATGTTATATCATTTTTATCTTCACACATACTTTTTCCAGTCGCTTCAATTGACCAAGTCCAACGAGCAAGTTCACTTGTATCTATGACAATTTTACCGAGACTGTGTAGAACATCTTGAATACTCCTAGCATCAACACTATACACTAATTCTATATACCTTATCTTGCTTAAATTATGCAGATCTAGAACACTGATTTACAACAGTGGATTTATGTTGTAGCTATTCACCTCATTGTGGTTTAATTGACTAGTATTTCTAATAGATGGTAAGGAAACATCATTCCATCTTAATGTCTATTTAACAAGTAGCTTCTTTTAATGACTCCCATCAGATTTGGACTATTTTTATAATATGTTGCTTAAATGTAATTAACGTTAACGAATAAGTTCAGACATTCGCCGGTGGGGTTCATAATTCCACTAATTACACCCCCATCGGTGTACTTTATTATAATTTATTATAATTTATTGTTCATTGATTTTTTACGGTAGTATCTTGTTAAGGAGGTTGACACGCAGTTACATTCTTATGAAATGCAAAACGTTATCCTTCCCAGAAGATTTGAATCATATAAAAATTGAATTAGGTAAAGAATTCCGAATAATCTTTCATTTGCTCTATTAATCAATAATATTATGTATATTAGATGAATCGATCGATTGGAGTCTGGATTTTTACCCTTTTGATAATTCTTTCTATACCTCCGATAGTATGGGCTATTCAAATTGTGAATGCTATACTTTACGAAAACGGAACATGTACTAATGAAAATCTTACGAGAATATCTAATAAAACGGTAAACACCAACGGTACCGTCGACGACTTTCTTAAAAGTTTGCCAAGCGATAATACAATACTAGCAGAAATAGTGTGTCAAGATAGTTCGAATAAAACGCATTGAATTGTCAACATACATACTTGTTGTTTGAAGCAAATGTAGAATTTGTGCTACCACGAAAAGGAATTATTAGATAAATGTATTTATGAACGAAGCCTTTGCTTTCTTGAATTCTTCAAACCAAAAATTTAACTAAAATAATGTAGCTACTGATGGGTAAATCCGAATAGGTGATGAACAAATACGAACCGCCCATCAGTTGCTATTAAAAAAGAGTGGGGCAATAAACTATAAATTCTGAATAACTTTTTTTATTAATTTACATCTACACTTTTTGCTATTTCAAAAGGCGCTCTAGTATAGCAAAAAGACCGATTTTGTGAAAAATATGTCGAAAAAATGCGATTATGGTTATTGCCTACTTAAGGAGTGATCAAGTTCGGATTAATACTACTTAGTAGACTTGCTCATTAAACAATTCGATATTCTAAATTATTATTATATTTTGTTGTACTTAATAATAGAAACTTAACCACTAGACAATTGAGTATAATGTTCAAAAGTTTATTCAAAAAAATGGATAGTTTTTTTTCGAAGATGACAATGATAATAACACCAAAGAGGGAAAAATTCTTTTCAAACGTAGTTGGCTACGAGGACATTAAGAGGTTAATATTAAGATCAATTGTTGGAAAGGAGCCGGTACACATGCTTTTAACATTCCACCGTCATCCTCAATGTATTGCCAATCATAATTTAAATTGTGTTTTCACATAATAATTACGCTTCAACTTGGAACAGCATTACGTTCCTCTTGTATATTATCTACTATAGAACTGAAAAAATGATCATATTAGGCTTTCCCTTTCCAATTTCTTCTGAACTTGAACGGCAATTTTACCAATATCCTGAAAATATGTAATGATCATTCCGGAAAATAACACATTGTCAAGGTCTGGGTTAAGAGCAAGGTATGTGGCATTTATGAGTCTTAAGCAATACGCCGTGTTTTGTATCGGATCAGCTAGTCCGAAAACTGACGGTCCTACCAAGAACACTTTATCCTGTCTATTATCCATCAGTCCCATACGGAGGAACCCAGCAGGTCCGCCATGAACAGAATCGGAAGACATATTATAATAAGAATAGTAGCCATCAATTCCCGCCAATTCGACTAATTTTTTAAAATTTCGATCACCCAGAACATTTTTGGTTATCCAACCGTAATCTTTCCTAAATTCGAGGTCATATTTCTTTAGAAGATTGTTGTAAGTCGTTTCGGCAATTTGAAATTGTTTTTTATTAATTGGTTTATAACCAATTTTGGGGCTGTATTGCTGATAATCCTTTAAATTTCTGAATCTTTTGATTGTTTCATGTTCTAAATATCTACTCGATAAGTCTTCATTGTTTTTACTTAATACAAGAAAGATGGCTGTAAGTTCATATAGACTTCTCCACCTAGCATTTGCACCATCAGCGTATCCACATCTTAGTAGAGAGAATATTTCGTTTCCTATGTGCACAGCTCTTGCATGAATCTTAATAAGTGCAACATACTTAGCATTTGTGATCTTTTTCTTACCATCTGAGAGTTTGTTCTTTTGATTTTCACCTATTTCTATTGATGAAGAAATCAGTAGCTCTAATAGATCGAGAGGTATCTTCCATATTTGATAAAGATCTTTCTCGAATTTCGTTCTTCTTTTTTTTCCTTTGGCAATCTTATCCGAAGAATTTTTCTCCATCTCTTTTACTGCTAAGGCGATTGTTTCCTTGATAGATTTTTTAACAGCAATACCTATTTTTTTAGTATTTGAAAAGGATATTGGTAACGGCAATTTATTTTCGATAAAATTTTCAATTACCTTCCGCATGAGATTAGTATCTATGTCATCCTGAAATACAATATTTTTTTCTAATTCGTTTTGTTTTTTGTTCAAAAATTTTTCTAAATAATCTATGTCAATGTACTTTTCTAGTTCATTTGCTATTATAGTAAATTCGGGAAAATTCTTCTGAATTTTTGATTTAAATTGTAAGTAGTCATCTCTATTTAATTCAGAATAGTCAGACAATAAGTTTCCCAGTATCTCTTTTAAGTAAGCTATTTCATCATGAAAAAAAAATTTTACTTTTCCAATTTTTCCTCTTGGAAGATTATTTTCTTTGACGTTTACATTAGTTAAATTTCCGAAGAAATTGATAATTAGTGTTGCGTAAGCGAATGTGAATAGACGAATTGTACAATAAATTTGAATAGTTCTGGAATTTCCGAATTGTCGATTAAATTTGATTAAGGAGTTTGCAAGCTCTTCCATTGGTCCATAGAATTCAAGTTTGGCTTTGCTATTCAACAGTTTTAATTTAGCTCATTATTATATTAGTTTTCATATCAATATACTAATTCATAGAAATAGTAATAATCGGAGGATTCTCTTTTGCGTTCTTGATATCGCGTTTATTGAAAATTATCCGTCGGAACTATTCAAGAATACTGTTTTTATGATGTGTCTTTAGGAATTGCTCTATGTACCTTGAATCAATCGAGTCATCACGAAGTTGTACTTTCCTTCCCTTACTTCATCGACCAAATTCAAACGATTAATCTTTTAACATGCCAATTTACAGAGGTGCCGATATACCCAGACTTTTTACAACATCAGTTTGTGTGGGATCTCCTTTTTCTATTATATACAAGATTATTTCTCGTGGTGTTTCTTGATTCAACACCTGCAGGAGTATTTTCTCATGATCTTCAAAGGTGCCAGACTGAAAATGTAATTTATACAAACCCTGCCTCATTGATGTTATCTTCCCTCGCTTCTGGAGCTGGTAAGAGTGATATTGAACTGATCCCATCGATAGATCTAGCTCATTTCTAATTTGACGGAGATAGCATCCGGGATTATTCTGAATATATTGTAATATCCTCTCTTTGTTAGAGTTTGATGGCTTATTTCGCATGTTTAAGGCTACTCCATTAAATTAGTCCTTACTCGTCATATTAATCATTTATCGAATCTACTCTTATACGGTCTGGTACAAATGTCTAACCAGGCTGCTCCTAGAAATTTATTTGGATGTATTTACTCGGCTTATGTACCAGTTAATTCTCTTTTCCAAGAATTCTAGTTGGGATTCGTTAATTTTTCCTTTCCGATGTAAGAAATTCAAATCTCTCTGAATTTGTTCTAACTGTTTTATGCATTCTTCCTTGTTGTTTTTGGATAACATCTCATATGTATAATCTATATTGGTTAGATTTCTCTTGAAGGATAATCTAGATTTCTGTCTGTAAAACCAGCCTCCAATTGTTGATACCAGACCTATCACTACAGAAGTTAATACAATAAAAGTCTCGGTCAATATTGCACCTTTGAAGTTTGCTGTTATAGTTTCATACCCAGTAACATTAAAAAATACAGGATTTTGTCTTGTATTGTTGGTCACTGCCCAATGACCAAAATCGTACCCTCTGTCTGGGATTGCCTCGCATCTTGCGGTTGTAAGAAGAGGCAATGTCGTAGATTCACCAGCTCCCAATTGAATACCATTACATTTTACAGTCCCAGTATTCGGAGGATTAATTTCGATGAATATTTTTGTAATTATTCTGTCTATCTTTCCGTCGATTGCGATTATTCCATTCGTCCTAGTATTAGTGACATAGGTGAAATTTGTAGTGGGATCTACTGTTAGCTTACTTGCGATAAGTGGAAAAGTTACCTTCAATGGTATATTAATGAATGGATTATTTACTCCAGAGGCAATTATCGCAGGTTCTAAAGAAATATTTTTGATCATCTTATTTGTCGTTCCATTAATTACACTTATGGAATTGTCCAGCAAATTGTTTACATAAATCTTGTTAGTCCGTGGATTAACAGCTATCCCAACTGGACTATCTCCGACTTTAATATTAGTTTCAATCTTGTTAGATGTGCCGTTTATGACACTGACAGAATCGTTCCTGAAGTTTGAGACATAAATTGTATTAGTTTGTATATTGATTGCTAGTCCAGAAGGCCTTGAACCAACAGGTATGGATGATATCACTGTATTATTATTTCCATCTAATACAAGTACGCTATCTTTTCCCAAATCAGAAACATAAACCTTGTTGGTGTGCGGATTGACAATTATATCGTATGGCGATGAAGCAATCTTCAATGTTTGTCTTACCTTATTAACAATTGGATCAATAACGCTAATTGAGTTTGAATCCATGCTTGCAACATAAATCCAGTTTGCTGCTAAATTGGTGCCTATACCTACTGGAGAATTTCCTACGGGTATTTCAGTTAGTTCTTTGTTAGTAAAACCATCAATTACAGAAACTGTATTAGACTCCCTGTTCGAAGAATATATTCGGTTAGAAAATGGATTTACGTCAACATCATATGGTGAATCACCCGTATCGATATTTTCTTCTACTTTGGATGTGTCAATGTCTATAACTGATATCGTATTAGAAAATTGGTTGGCAACATAAAGCTTGTTTGTTATTGGATTGATATCAATTCCAATGGGAAAACTACCAGAACTAATTACCGGGTTGGATTTTAATGAAATTACGTTCTCATTATCCTCTTCTTGAGCGTAAATACCAATGATAAAAATACTAAAAATGAATGAAATGCCCAGTAAGAAATAGAAGGACAATGGTAAATAATATTTCAAATAAATAATCTATGTTGAATGGATATAAAAAGTAATTACCAATTTCAAAATATCTATCTATGATACATTCCTGTATGAAGAAAACGGTTGTATAGTTATTCAAAAAAGATGAGAATAATGTCTATCTCCAATGACATTTTATGAAGAAAGATTTCCAAGATCTATTTTATCTCACTTACTTGTTATTCGTATTTGGATGATAAACGATCCTAATGATAATATCCAGAATTAAGACGACAATTCCTGCCAGGATGACCATCAGACCATTTATTGTCCAAGAAGGATTGCTGTACATAAATGAGCTTTGAGGACCCACATACGATTCGGACTGTGCAGTAAATACTAAACCTGCCAGTACAAGAACAATTCCAAAGACTTCAATCACAATCTTCATTGTATTATCTAACGAATAAGGAAATCTACACATCTATATGTTTTTGAAATTCATTATATCATACACATCTTTAGTAACTATAGATATTCGAAAAAAATCCTTTTGTGTTTTTTGCGTATGTTTATGCCTGCATAGTTTCAATTGATTGTGGAGTATACAACATGAATAGGTTTTAATATCCATAAGATGTCCGTCATGAATGCTAGGATTAACATTGAATTATAGTAGTTTTGTCAATTCAAATATAATTGTCGGGTACATTTCGGCTATTGTAGCTGCTGTTCTCTTCGGCTGTGTTTCTACCATAGGAAAACCTATTCTATCAACAGTTGATCCTTTACTTCTTTCGTCAATTATTTACTTGACGGCTGGATTATTTTTTGCACCTTCTGCTGCAAGGATATCGTCAAAGATTACCAAGAAAAACTTTTTTCTTATCATTGTAAGTGCAATTACCGGTGCTTCAATAGCACCTATTTTCTTTTTCCAAGGATTAAAGATGAGTACAGCTGCGGATACTGCATTACTTGCTAACGGAGAAACTGTTTTTTCAATTTTGTTTGCGTTGCTTATTTTTAGAGAAAGATTGAGACCCGTAGGATATATTGCAGTAACATTGATTCTAGGAGGTGTGTTTCTGGTAACAACAAATCTTGACTTTAATAGTTCGATATTTAGTTTAAACATAGGTAACGTTTTAGTTATCTTATCAACTATTATTTGGGGATTTGATAACAATATCTGTAAGATTATTGCTAGACAAATAGATGTATCAAAGTTGATTCAGTTGAAAGCCTTGATTGGAGGTACCATATTAATGGGAACGGTAGTTATATCAGGGATTCCTTTTGATATTCACATTGAGCAGTTAATACCCATAATTCTTCTTGGTGTCTTTGGATTTGCCATATCACTATACCTTTACATACATAGCATAAAGAGGATTGGGGTAATCAAGGCATCATCATTGCTTTCTTTATCAGCAGTGTTTGGACTAATTTTCGCCATAATATTTCTACACGAATCTATTGGTATCACTCAGGTTATTGCAATATCTGTAATGTTATTTGGGGTACATTTGATGTATACGTACGAAAAGAAAGATGAAATACTCCAGGAATATTAGTTTGCTTTCTTTCCCAGTCCTTTCCGTTCTCCAAAAACTCTACTAATCTCTTATCTTTTTGATCTGTTGACATTGTCTAATGTTGGCAAACATACAAAATTAAAGTTGACCTCCAAACTTTTCTGAAGTTTATTGTGCATAGCTCATCTCCAAAATGAAAAACAGAAAAAGCATCGACAAGGTCAACAAGCTACTGGATCTATTAGAAAAGCATATTAAAGAATAAAATTGCAGGCATAGTTCGATAGATCTCCTTAGAGAATATGAAAAATTGACAGCTGTTTAGGTGTATTTTATAACCTCTGTCGATCATTGACAAGTTGACTTGAATCTATGTTTCCCAAGGAGTGGATCGTTGTTCGTTACTTTGTAACATTTGCCAGCGGATTTGACAAATTCTCTAGAGGATTTGAAAGATTTGCCAGGAATCTGTTCTCTCCGCGGTAACTCATGCAGCATAAGCGTCGGTGGGTGCCAAAGTTGCCGAGCCAGTTACATATTCTATATCGGGATCATCAATTAAAAGTCTCTCAAGATCACCAAGATACATGCGAATCAATTTGACACGCAGGGTTCTTTTTTCTTCAACACTGGGAACACGCTGATAACGGGAATAAATCCAGTCTTTTTTCTTATCAATATCAAAGCGGTCAGCAGGGTATACAATTTTTAGCATAACACTTCCTTCCCAGTCCTTGTAGGTGGTCTCAAATTTTAAAATGTCTATCAATAATTTCTGGTCAACTTTTGGATATAAGATCGCTGATTCTTGTAGTAGTTCGTAGTACCTTTTCTTTATTTTATTCGCCCTACTGGCCGGGTCTCCATCCGAGTTTTGAAATTCCTTTGTCATCGTAAACTATGGTAAAATATTTCATATAATGATTATGAACGCAAGGAAATTGGATCATTCAAATTCATGATTATCTGAAACATCCTTTAGACTTGAACTTAGGTATACAACACCGTTTTCAAATTTGCTTATAAATTTTTTGGGTATATTATACTTATTTGGGGTCACAGGTCCGGAACTAACTATGATGTGAAGAGGCTGCACGTCAGACACTACTCCAATTTCTTTTTCGTCGACGCTAAGAACCGGCTTATTAATTAATGACTGCCAATCTTCTATCTTATTCATTACTGATAAATGGTCTTTTATCAGATTTAATGATTGACGTTAACCTTACAGATTTTTTTATTGCTTTCATCATTAAGTATTATTAAGATTATTGGTCAGTGTATTGGTATTCATTTGGATAACCGTATCGTATCTGCAGTTAAAAGGCAAATCCCATTCCTCGTCGGTGGCACCATAACCGGCATTGTTATGAACCATTTCCTGGGGTTCCCTATTACACTTATTGTGAACTCTGCAATCTGGTATGTTATTTCGCAAATTTGGTGCAGGGTTGTCTGGCAAAAAAAAGCTATCGAAGATCAAAAACTTCTTTTAAAATATTTATTGACGAAAATCACCCCGCAGAAATATTCGCGCTATTCGCATAATCTGGAATGAGTTAAACCGTCATGAACCACGGCGATTGCATTTGTGGGCACTTGCGCGAACATCACCAGTATAATAAATACTATAAAAGCGGAAGTGATCCTAGACACCCTTGTCAAAAATGCATATGCCATATGTTCAGAAGCACGTTAAAGTCTTAGATATCCTGACAAGCCTTGAAGGAACAATAGTAATATACGGAGATTCTGTTCTTTGTTCCAAATCGTAGAAACTGACTTGTACGCAATCTAAAAAATAAGTTTTGTTGTGTAAATGCTTTTAGTTCTGGCTAGTATAGCAAAACATGTGAAGAATAAAAAATTTGGAACAAAAGTTAGAGCCATTCTAAAGGAAGAAAACAGACATTTAGCATTGTGTACGAAACTTGCGAGAACTAACGCCGCTTCTGAATAACCTTACGTTGCAGTGAATCCAGAGTTAACAATCAGGTTTGATACCTTCTTATCCTTTGTTGCAGTCTGTTATTACAATGAGTGAAACAAAAGACGATAGCAGCGTACTTGAGGAGGCACAGAAAAATCAGAAAAAGGCCGGAGCGGCTGAAAATGATCCTGAGACGACTGGACCTGCTGAAAACTTAAGGGAAGAGGCAGCAGAAGCAGTCGACCAGGATAGCGATGAAAATGATTCGGTCTAATCTCTTTTTTTTAATTATCAACTGCGTTACCAGTACTATTATTAGTAAAGCAAGTCACGAAATTATTCCACAGACATAGATAAAACTTTGTTATGCAACGAATATTATGTTTATTTCAGTAAACCAGCTCGCAAATGAGTTGCCAAAGCACAAACCAGATAATTTTGCCGCTAATGCTCTACAAGAAGGATTAGGAGGGCAATTTGGCATATTCACTCAAAGATTTGTTACCGTCATTAATCTACGGTATGACAAACGTTCAATCCACACTGAAGCCCGGACAGCGCGTTAATTTCGACGGCCGGGTTGGAACGATTAAACAAGCAGGAGCATTCCATATTATTATGGAAGATCAAAAAGGCAAAACAATAATTGTTCCTACAAAACATATCGCTGAAAAAGAAATTCAAGTTGAATCAGGTCCTGAGCCTGAAATTCCTGAAAAAAAAGTAGAACAGGCGGTCAAAAAACTAGATAATGAAGTTTCTAATAAAGACACTAAAGGAACTCTACCAAAATAAGAATCCTCTTCCAATATTATTTGGATTTATTTTTAACTAAATTATAAAAATATACACCGGTGGGATGGGAATTACCGATAATCGTTATAAAATATTTTGATCAATAAAGTTCACGGCTTTGGAGGATATATGTCTAACTTGTGGACATACAAGATCGGAGCATAATCCAAGAAAAAATATGGTGTGTCTCAGTTCCCATTGTCCATGCTTAAATTTTAAATCAAATACCTTACCAGAAATATAGTCTACTCATTCATTGACTCACGTCTAATTTTTATAACATCCGTCCAATTACTTGACTACGGGATGCAGACTAAGACTCAGTCACATTACTAAAGTTACAGTCAAACGGAACTATCTTAGCTCTCCTTCTTTAACTTCATTCTGAAGACACTCCTTTAACATTTGCAAGTGCTTTTCTTTATCTTGCTTAATGGTATTCCAAACTTCAACAAGTTTAGAATTATTTTCATTCTTGGCATCATTGATATAGGTCTCTACAGTTGAGTGTAGAAAATTGGCCTCGGTACCTAGCGCGACTAGGATGTCGTATGTGGAATTGAGTATTTTTTGTGATCCCATACAATCTTCTATGCAACAAAGTTAAAAAGAATTAGAATACACTTGTAAATTTTACATAACGGGATAATGAAGAGGCCGTATAGCACTCCGCTCGTAGATTACAAAAACCATATTTTTATTATAAGTGTCAAAAACTACACTTGAAACTCAGAATTCCCGTTAAGAAATCTAGTAAGAAATTACCTGTTCGTTTTTAAATAATAAATATCCGTCCAAGTTCATTCTAGAGATTACTTATTTTTTTACTCTTCTTTTGTTTGGCTGATTCTCCTCTCTTCTATGAATAAAATTATCATTTTCATCTAATGATGCTGGAACTTCCTTGGATTCTTCCCCTACCGCAAACTTACTGTAACTACTAATGTGTTCTTTTTCGGGATCGGCCTTTTTTTTCTCCACTTTTGAGATTATATTTGCGTCTTCGTCCTCTGCCATTGAGTATGAGTGAGCGACAAATAATAAGAATATGTTACGGATTCAGTTCAAAATCTGATGGGAGTATGAAATCGTACAACCATGCTAGTGAGCGCAAGTTGTCCTCCCATCAGGAGCTTTTGTCTATAAAATATTAGGTAGAGACGTCATAAAACTTTATATCACTCTTTGGTTCGCGCCGATCTTTGTAAGGCATCCAGTTGTTTTATGAGTAACGATTTAATTTTTAAATTTAATTTTTAAATATAATTTTGTCCAAATATTAACATGAGTATCGAGCCTTTCGACTGGTTTAACAGATTTTTTGGGAATAGGCCTTTTGGTCGGCGGAATAGTCTATTCGAAGGCTTTGACGAAATGAGAAGAGAGATGGAAAGGGAGTTTGAAGAGAACCTTAAAGATATTGAGAATAAGGTACCTAAAGATCTCATAAGAGAATATGAGACGCAAGACGGTGCTAAAGTGAGGGAAATTGGTCCATTAGTGTATGGTTCTACGACGACTATAGGTCCTGATGGTAAACCCATCGTACGAGAGTTTGGAAATGTCAAGCCTGGAATGAGCGCAGGAGCAAGACCAAGTATTTTAACAGAGCGACAACCATTATCAGATGTTTCTACAACAGATAAAGAAGTAAAAGTTACAATAGAACTTCCAGGTGTTTCTAAGGAGCAAATTAGGATAGATGCGAATGAGAATCAAGTCGACATAAAAACAGATGACGCAAAGAGACGATACCATGAAGTTATCGACTTACCTGCTGAAGTAGATATTGAGAGTGTAAAATCCACTTTTACCAATGGACTACTTGAGATATCCTTTAACAAGAAGTCTGTGGCTAAAGCAAAAAGTAAATCAATAAAAATCGACTAATTAAACCCACATCGGCCAAGAATGCAATTGAGACCTACCAAGTATCATAGTGGTAAAACCTCTTAGAATAGATAATTCCTCTTAATATGGAAATAAGAAAAAAGGCCCTTTTTGGCAGGCAAGCAAGCAAGTAAAATAAACAATTAATGGGGAAGTTAATTTGATTGTGCAATCAAGAAACAACCCCCAATTGTTTTTTATTATATTTACAAGTCCTACAAACTATAAGACCGCTTACGAAGATTTGTATAGTAATTATCACAAGAAAATGTTCACATTCTAAGAGACAGAACCCCTTAAAAATTAAAACTGATGGGCCTTGAATCGTAGTTGATAGTCGCCCACCAGCGAGGTAAGATGTCAGATGTTACTTAATTATGAACAATAAAAAATTAAAAAGTTAAACCGGACCGGATTGGGACTAGATAAAAAAGGCCCTTTCCATACCAGGCTTAAAAGAAGGAATTACTATATTGAGTAAAGTGAAATAAATAATAAATTCTGATGGAAGTTGTTTTACCGAGTTACGCAGCAGATAAAGCAATTCTCCCATCAGATTTATAAGGAATGTATTACTTTCGATTGAGAGGTAATAAATAATTTTCTCTGACAGGAGGGAGCAATTGCAAACGATTTTTCGTTCACGAGTTATTTCCCCACACTAACAGAAAAAGCCCTCCTATCAGTGTGATAAGTGATATTAATTTGGCAAACAGGATATAAAAAATTTACTTTTACGATAATTGTAGGATCAAGAAAAATTTGCAAGATACTTGCCCAGGTAAGCATCCCACTAATCGTCAAAATGTGTAATAATGAGAGTTGCTACGGCTTTAAGATTGCCAAAGTTAAGGACTTGGGTAGAAGAGGCGTACTGGAGATGGTGCATGCCTGCCATCACTTACAGTTTCAAAAACTGTACCAATAACAAGTCCTCTCTGTACCAGGCCATGTTTGGAATCTTCCTGAATGTAAAATATATTTATGTTTTGACAGATTCTTACAGACAATTATCAGAGGGGAGGTATGAAATGGATACAACCATGCTAGTGAGGGCAAGTTGTCCTCCCATCAGTCCGGTGAGACGGACTCATATCTTCGTACAATTATAATAAAAAATTATTCTCGAAATCGCTCGTACGGTTATTCGAGGGTCGCATTTGGAAAACTGAGTCCACAATTATCACAATATCGAGCCGTACCGCGATTCTCTGTTCACACAACTACTACATTTCTTTTTATTGACCTCCCGTTCTTTCTTTGCTTGTTCTTCTGACATTGTTTTGTGTTAGGCCTTGTTACCTTAATATTATTTCCTAAAAAAATATTATAAAAATTTTACTTTTTCATGTCAGTCGCTGGCATTTATATCAGAGAATGTGATAAATGGGCCTCACTGTGGGCGAATGTTCCTATGATGGGGCAAATACCGTAATAGTGCCGTTCATCATGTCTGGGTGATATTCACAATGGTAACCTAATCCCTCTGCCTCCTCAGTATTGAATTTGAATTCTACAATATCCCCTGGTTCTATATCACCGCTGTTGGCAATTTCTGATGTCTTACCATCGGCATTAGAGTCAATTATTAATTCATGTTCCTCGTCAGTAGGATTAGAGATTTTAACGGTGTATTCACTATTTGAAACAAGATCTAACGTGGGATTTTCGGTTCCAGAACTGTCAGTCCATCTATACTGCTCCTCGCCCACTTCTGTAGCATTTAGTAATATCGTATTATCTCCTGAAACTGAACTAACATCGGAACCACTACCAGAGGCCGATGCTTCCGTTTCATTCTCCTCACCTATCGTCTGACTAGCAACTGACTGCAAGGGTACCGTAAGTGACATACCACTCAGTATCAACAACGCAACAAAAAGAGTAAATCTGTTTACCATATATTATGATCAAGACAAGTGTAGATAAGTCTATCTAATTTTATTTATGATGATATCACTGATAATAGAATTTTCTTTTTTGCCAAATAGTTGCCCCGGCATAAATTAACGAAACGAATCTTTTCTAGGATACAAAATTCAACCCACGTCTATTTTGATTCTTCCTATCACAAATCTCCAAGTGAAATAGAATATATCAAAATAATTGCCGAAAACCAAATTGTTACATGTATAAATGCCGAACGGAAATTAAAATCGGTGAAGAATACGTAACTAATCATAAATACGGACGAGGCACTAGCAGAAAGTATTATCACTCAGAATGTTAATGAGTCGCTTTATCAATAATGCGAAGAGATTAAGAGTGTATTCTCCTGCAAGACAAATAGGTAACTGTACTAGAAATTATTGATAAAAAATTTGGCTTGTAATATTTATAAAAAAATTATTTTGAGTGCTGAGTGGCGACTATAAGTTTGTTGAAGTTACTAATTTAGCGTGGCATTCAGCACAAATCATCATGTCCGCAACACCGAAAAGTGAATCGCTTTTTTGCTTGCAATGATCACATCTTGTTTCGTTGATCATGTTAAGATAAGCACATTATACTTTAAATTAGTATATTAGAAAAAGTTAGATGTGTCCTCTTCAGCAAAACCTTCTGACTATAACGTGCGATCATCTATAAATTCTAACCTCATTAGGCCCGTCCACTGCCCTTTAGGATTCTTGAATTTCATTTTGTAAAATCCTTTCTATGCCCATATACTAAGTAGTGATAACGATGATTTATTATAACACGTGTCTTGTAAAGAGGGAGACCATGAGAAGCAGATAATATGGCACGTTAGCATCTGTAGAAACCAATTGAGCAAAAAAAAGAAGGTCTTAATTATAGTAATAGCATTTTTTGCAATAATTGGAATTCTTTTCGCCGTTCTAATAGGTATATATTATTACATGAGTCACAGAATGCAGCAAGAAATTGGTGATTCGATGAAATCGTATAACCCAAATTCTAATCTTAGCCCGCCATGAATTAAGGATTTAGTAATTCCACCCATCGAAAAGCCTATAACATCTACTGTTTCGTTGAGTTTTATGTTACCAGCCCTCTGTTCAATGGAATCACCTTTGTTTTCTATGACAATCAAGGTATTATTCTCTGACAAGTTTTCAATAAACCGTGGATTCCAACTTTCTTTGGTACTACTTGCTCCCGGTATCATTATAATGGTATTGGCAAAGGCAACGTTAGATACCAGAAGAAAGATAACTGGTACGGTGCAGAATATAACAATGTTGGACATACCACAACATCACATCTGGCTTGTTAATATAATTACAGTTGTAGGCGTTATAAAACTGATGGGAGTCGAGTGATAGATAAGACTCCCACCAATCAAGACCCTTTGGTCGTTGAGATTTTGAACTGATGGGCCATGCGACATGGTTGGAGATCACAGGCCCACCAAAGGTATCTTCGTATTTGCGGTAACGTACTGTAGTCAATAAATTATAAAAAAGTTAATCGGACGAGCATAGGGAGAAACTTTCAATCTTTAAATTGCATGTTGCTGAACTATTTATGATGGACGAATCCATAGATTGGAGAAAGATAATAAAAAAGGAAGCACGAGGGATAGATGACTATGATTTGGGAGAAGTTCAAAAATTTGACGATCAATTCGTGGTAACAGAAAAGGGGCTTTTCGACAAGGATAAATTTTATGTGCCAAGAGAAAAGGCGTTCATATTCGACGGTGACAAACTCTGGTTTGAAGTTACTAAACATGATGCAACCATCTACAAACATGACTAGATTAGAGTATGTTTATCCGATACAGTATGTTTAGTCTAACTATACCTATGATAAAAAGCAATCAAAGAAATGGCTGATCAATTAATAATGTATCCAATTGTCGTGGGCGTGTTTGCTTACCTGACTTTCTCATTATTCTATATGCGGAAGAAGTACTCCAAAAAAAGAGACCGAAAACTAACCGAGGGCCCAATGGTTATGCTACATCGAACCCCCAGGATGAAGTCGCTTCGAAAAGGCTCCTTTTAAATTAACAAGAGAATATAAAAAAACATTCTATATCCGTTCTTTAAACTGACGGGAGGCAAATGGAGAAAGCATATTTGGTTATATGTGAGGCCTCCCATCAGAACGGAACTTTTGCGAGTTAGTTAATACGTAGAAATGTCATAAAAAATTTTCTTTACTATTTGGTTTAGGTCTGATACTACTCGTAATACAAATCGCAAACCTTCCACTTGGCTGGGGGAAAGAGAAATGTCCAGAGGGCAACAAAACAATTTGTAATCACAATTCTATTACCGAAATCTAATTAAGAATAGATTGTGTAGCAACTGATGGGTTAAATCCGAATTAGTGATGAACAAATACGAACCTTTGCCCACCAGTCGCTAATAAGCGACTAGGGGCAATAAACTATTTAATATTATTCTACTAATCTTATCTAGTTTTTATAAATATCGAAAAATAGGAATAATGAGCTAAGAATATCTAATGTACTAACTTTCAATGCCGGTTTACATTCATTGCCCAATTATTTTGTTTTTTATTTAATACAACGTTCTCACAATGTCAAGATTTGACTATGATATATTTGACTATGATATACTTACTGTAGTTCCTTTTCTTCCTCTCTTATTTCCCTTTCATCTTTCTTTCGGGACTCTTCCACTTTCTTGCCTGCCTTTTTGACTCCCCTTTTTACCTTCTTGGATTTTTCCCCCATAACATTTCATTCCGCAATATGTTATTTAACCCTTCATCGCAAGATCTTTGGTATCTCAGTAAGGAACGAAAACTGATGGGAGGTATGAAATGGATACAACCTTGCTAGTGAGCGCAAGTTGTCCTCCCATCAGGGTCGAGACGTATAATTATAATTCGTCTGATGTCATAAAAAATTTTCTTTAGGATTTGCATTGAAATGATAAACTCCTGGAACGGATAAGATAATAAATTATTTTGTGTTTAAATGCTTGTGGAATCGAATGCTGACTTGTGCGTTTGCGGTCATGATAGGCAGGACCATCAGCATTTGTTAGGAACGGAAATAAAATATCCCTGTCTAAAATGTAGATGTCCGGATTTCAGCGCAAGATGATTATTTGATAATCACAGTGCGGCCAATTTCTTTTGTTGATCCATACACACTTGATAGAAGATCCAATCCAAAATTCGCAATTCACTATCTAAAATATCAGATTCAAATATAGAAGCTTTCTTCTTTATTTCTTGTATAGTTTCATTCATCCTAGATTCAATAAGACTGCAAATTTCGACGTTAGGATTTTTCATATTTTGAAGAACCCAATTAATTAACTCGATCCTTTTTTTAAGATCTCGTTTGTATGTAGAATCTTCTTGTGTACGGGAAAGCCAAATTTCTGAATCTTTAATTTCTTGCTGTAATATTTGATCTACAGTCATAGAGACAATTCAACTAATGGGAATTTAAAATAAAAGGGTTATCGTGGGGGAGGGAAGTAGTATCCCGATGGGACTAGAGTAGTACGCGCTAACGGACGAAAATAATCCCACCGGTTCGCGTAAGAATTGAATCTTACTTTGAAGTTATACTGTCAAAATAACTAAAAAAATAAAGGGCTTGTTAGATTTGAACACATCGTGTTCTGCTTGCATTGGCTGCCCGTATTAGTTTGATCTCCAATTGTAGTATACACAAATCTTCTAAAGGAGTTTAAAGTAATTTTTCTTCTATTGCTATTAGTTCCTTCTTTTATTTTATCCAGGTTTACAGTTTTAAGAACATGATGAAATGCTATATTTATTTTATTATACAATGTCCTAGGTTCTAAGGAATCTTCAAAATATTTTGTGAATATGAGGTGGTCATCGGACTCAACAAGTATTGGTCTTTTACTTTTCCTTCTTTTATTGTATTTGTGTACTAGCCATCTTTTTAATTCCTTGGTTGCTTCATCTGAAACGTAAATATCTCTCGGAGTTTTTGTTTTATTATCTCTGCTAATATGTACCTTAGCAGGTGACTCAGAAAAATCTACGTCTTTAATTCTTAATGCAAGTGCTTCATTTGCTCTCATTCCGCCGCTAGCAAGAACATATAGATATGGTCTAAGTCGTCTATTATCACATGCCTTTAATATCTCTCTAATTTCTTTATGGTCTATAGCCTCTTCACTTTCATGATATTGTTTTGGTATCTTAACTCTATGTTTCCATTTTTGATGAGAGATTTCTACATCACAAAACTCTAGATATGATTTCACAGCGACAACATAATGTTTAACGCTTCTATTAGTAATCTTTTTATTGTTACTTAAAAAGGTAATAAAATTATTAATTACCGTGTATATATCAAGTTCTTTAGAATTTATTTTATCAAAAATATTTCCTATAGTTAATGGACATCCATACGAACTATCAAGAAAATTTCTAAAATGATTTAAAGAATGTGAATAGGTTACTTTGGTGTTTTCGCTATTTCTTCCCACAGCATCTAGAAATTCTGACCTTCGTCCTGCTATAATCATCATAACGGCTGAGATTTAGGCTCTGCAAGATCAAAACAATATATAAATTGTAACTAATTATACTTTTTGTGTAAAAATATTAGATATTAATTCTACATCTTATACGCTGCAGTTAAATGATTTGGCGGACAAGACAATTTTGTTCTCTGATAGACCAAATAGAATAGTCGTAACTAAAACTACCCAAGATTTTGTCGGGGACTGGACAAGCGGTGAAGATAGTTTTCAAGTACACCCGCCTAATGCAGCCTTAGTAATACTCACAGATGATCAAGATGATGTTTTCGAGATTGAACTATTTAATCCGACATACGATGAGGATGAAAATGCGATCAGGTATGATTTTACTGTATTAGGTAATGCTACATCATCTGAATCGAAATGGCCACTTTAATATTCGGGTGATTAGAAACGATAATTTGTACACTTCAAAAATCTATTTTTTTTTAATGTTATGAATTGAATTAAAAAAAATCCCTTTCATCTTTCTACTTTAGAACTTACTTAATAAGGCATTTACAAAAATGTATTAATAAAACTAATTCAATATTTCAAACTCCGAAGAATTTCAAAGTGAATTAGGATTTTAATTTTTTATACTTTGTTGCCTATAGACTATAACACTTAAGACATTCTACAATCATCGATGGGATCGTATGGTGCTTTTCATCATCCCCGCCGGTGAACATATTATTATGCTATGTATCCTAATCATTGGTACTACTATACACTGTAGGAATTGATGGGATGTGACCTCCAGTTCTATCCCATCAGTGTTCTTAGTTTTACTCAACATTGCAAAGTGTTATTAGGCTGCACGTCTCATATAATAGATGACTGGAAATCACGGAGTGGTAGCAAGATGAAGTATTCTAGTGTCTTTAGATAAACTAGTTTCAATTATAGACGATGAGCAAGACATTACGACACTTTTTCACGAGGCCTTAAGGAGTATAAACGGCATAACCGTATTCGCTTTTACAGATCCTATATTAGCACTTGAACATTTTCAAAAGAACAAAGATGCTTATGTGTTAGTAATATCCGACTTCAGAATGACAGGATTGAATGGCATGGAATTATTAAGAAAAATGAAGGCTATGAATAAGTATGTAAGAACAGTATTGATGACTGCCCTTGAAGTACAGGATACTATATTTAGTGATTATACTAAAAAGAGAATCATAAACGGATTTTTTCAGAAGCCAGTAAGATTAAATGATCTTATAAAAGAGGTCCATGAGCAGTTACATTCGTATGAAATACAACAAACAATTCCTTTCCGACGATGATGAACTTTTTACATTCTAGACAGGTAGTGTAACTGTGAAGTAATTTGGTACAAATTGATTGGTGCCTTCGCTATGGAGAAGCACCAACCAATAGTCATCCTAACAAATGAATTCTAGACGGACCGATGAGTGAATGTTAATATTTTATTTAAGAATTCCAGTACAAGTACCTAATCGTCTTACGTTTGGCTGTCAGAAGCATGGAGTTTTACAATCTTAACCTTTTCGACTACTAGGTGAGAACTAGACTGTAATCGGTCTCTGTATTTAAGCAATGTTGTGCAATGGGGTAACATGGGAGACGAAAAGAAAAAGGAAACAAAAATTGAAAAGAAAGATGAATTTGGAAATACAGTAGAAAAAACAGAAATAGAAGAGAAAGAAGAAGATGACTGATCCAAATCATCTAGCTTTTTTATAATTTATCCATCTTTTAATAAGTGGAGAACATCGCGATCATGTTGCCTTAACTTAGTTTTCTACCTAGCGAAATTGATCCCTGACTGATAGTATTCAGGAAGTATCTTTTATAAAGCACTTGAATTTTTCATTAACCGCCGGAATAAAGTCCTGTTTTTTTATTCCATGCACGTTGAATATGTGGTCTTCCCTGTGCAAGACTTCGCTGTCACTCTCTGCTTGGACGACATAATCACAATCAAATCCGGTGTCTCGGCATCATAATTTCATATTAAAGATCATCCACTAAACTATAAAACGGTTGACTTTGAGATTCAAGAATATAAACATATAATTTGAGATAATACTTGTTTGGATAACTATTTGTTAGATTTTCATCTAAAACGACCAAAATTTATGATGTCTAATATTATTTATCATATTCTGTTCATAGATTATTATGAAACAATCTGCTCTTATGAAAGACAGTCTTAATTCGCTAGATATACCTCAAGGTCTGATAGACTTGTTGATAGAAAATTCCTTGAGCAGAGAACGACTGTCCGGGATGACTATCGATGATTTGACCCTTTTTTTAAGTATTGACGCCGAGGTCGCGAAATTGATTTTAAATGCGCTAACCAAATTGCCCAATTATATGATTCATGACATGAGAGAACTTAGGTAATGCATAAATTAAATTCAGATCGATTCATAAAGTTCGTCACTTGTGAGAACTGTTTATATTCTGATACTTTAGGCATTTTTTGCAATGCCAATAAGTATTGTGTTGAATGTTTATGCGATCATGCCTCTTGTCCAGAATGCGGTTCTGGCTACCATGTAATTACGACAACACCCTAGCATTAACTTGAGGGCTTCGAGAAGTTTGAAGTCGTGGCTTATTCTTAATCTTTGTTGCTCTCTCATATAGCATGTCCCCGGATGTACTAAGAAAAAGTAATGCGCGTGCTCGCGCAATAGCAAGAAAGCCCGTAGTGATAATTATAATTATTGCGTTAACAGCCTTATGTCTTATTTCGCTTTACATGCAGATCCAATCTAGTAATGAATCTTACAAAATCGAGAACTTTAACGCAATCTGGAATCATTCGCTTGCAGATTTTCGCAGTGGTAACACGACAATAGTTGAATATTGTACAAAGCGTGTTCATGATGAGGATTTTTGCAACCGATTTTCGAGTCTACAATACTTGAATTGATGTATTTGTAGTGACAGTAATAAAAGAATAATCGATCAGTCCCTCCCTTCAATGCTCAGTATATTTTGAATCCCCGTTAGTCAAATTAATTCTATGCCACAAGATCAAATCTTGCAATATGAAATTATGCACAGCGAAGTTTGGGTTTCTCATGAAAAGGATGGATCTACCCATAAAAGAGATCTTTAAAAAAGGATTGAAATAATCAATTGGGTTTTAGGAAACATGAAAAACCCTAATATCGAGATTTGCAGTCTTATTGAGTCCAGGATGAATGAGCCGATACAGGAAATAAAGAGGAAAGATTCTTTATTTGAATCCGATATTTTAGATAGAGCTTGCGAATTTTGGACTGGATCTTTTACCAAGTATGTAAATATCAACAAAAAATTGGGAAAGGAATTTGATGGTTACTAGAAATAGTAATTTTATGTAAGTTCATCCACGTTGAAGCGTTAAATAACTTGTTGTAGTGAGTTTATCATGACTGAAGAAGAAAACGCTTTTAATAAGTAAAAAAGGGCTTTAAGGAAACCGCAAATGGAGTTAAGGAGGTAGTTGGTGGCACTGCAGAAATAGTTGAAGGCACTGCACAGGGTGTGAAGGAAGCAGTTGAAGACACTACAGAAGGTGTTAAGGAAACCGCAAGAGAGGCAACAGACACGGATGGAAATACAAATGATCGGAATAATCTGACTGAAGAAGAAAGAAAAGCAAACGCTGCTAGAGAAGCTGCAAATAGGGATGCTGATAACGAATCTCCAAATCATAGAGAAGCAGCATTGAGCAGGAAGCGAAATACCTTAAATGACCAGAATGCTAACTCGAATCAACAAGAAACATATAGACAGTCTGTCTAATCTACATTTTTTCAATCCTTACTATAGGTTTATTTCTTGTATCTTGGGTTTCATTCTTCTTTATTTCGAACTGTACTAGCCAATAGTTTATGGTCTGTTTATGAATATAAATTGAGAAACTTTATCTTAAAATAACGTGAACATTATAAGGAGATGTTGAGGAAGAAATTTGGACAAGGTGAACTAGAAATAAAATGAGAAAGCTAAAATGGGGTTCTCTAAATTTTCATCGTCCAGGAATTATACATTTAACAGATCAAACTATAGGAATCGGCGAAATTTTCGCAATTTTGGCACTTGCGATACCAACGACTTCAATAATATTGACGTTTCTGTTAGAAAAGTGGTAATAAACACTTACGAAAAACTTTTCTATTCCCTCAAGAAATAGCGTGTGATAGTATGACTGTCTGTGAGTGGGGAAAAATAGGAAAATGGGGATAAAAATAGTACGTGATCGTTATGGTAATGCAGACGCCGTAGGGACTCCGGTGGGTACTTATGTAGGCTTTTTCATTGCTATTCTTTTTTTTATACTAGGGACTATCTTGTTGTTTTCAGGTAACTTAATTGGGATGATTATTTTGGATATAACTGCAATCATAATAGTATACGCTAGCTTCCACCACATAAAAGAAGCTAGGATAAGTAAACTTAGGAAATCAGGCTTTAGCGTCTGATTAAAACATCTAATTTGAAAGTAACTGTAGACTACATTATATTTTTATTTCGTTACTACCAACTTGATACAAAATCCAATTTAGAATCCTTAATTCACTATGTAATTCATCCATTTCTATTATCGAATCAGATTCGTTTATTCTTAAAATTAGTTCGTTCATTTTAGTTTCGATAAGGTCACAAGTTTCGGATTGAGGATGTTTAATATTCTCAATAACCTGGATCCATCTATTTCTCTGCCCAGCCATAATTTCGACTCTTCCAATTCCTTTCTGAGGACCTGATTTACACCATTATATTACGATTTGATAGGAGAATTTAATGAGACAAGTACTTCGAACAGAGGTCTATCCTTGGATCATTATATTACTAGGTATTACTTATAAAACAAATAACTTTATCATTAGAGTTAATTGGATGCCAGAATAGAAGATTTCTTAAAGTCGCATGATCATTGTCGCATAGGTTCGATTGACCAAGAAGGTGGTTTTCCCCATATTGTCCCAATTGCATATTTGTATCACAAAGGACTCATCTATATTCCAACATCTTCTCTATCGAGGAAAGTTAGCAATTTTACGCTAAATCAGAAATGCTGTATATTGGTTGATGTATACGAGAACAAAAAAGGAAAGGGAGTGATGTTACAAGGATCAGCAACAGCAACAAAAGGCCATCAGTTTGAAGCGCTTAAACAACTTGTTGAGTCAGCAAGTGGTTGGAAATTGGACGCATGGAAAGTTGGTAGAATTGGAAAGCAAAAGGTTGATGTCATAGTAGTATTTAGACCCCAAATATTGGGTAGTAATTGGTAATTTATGAAGGCTTCACTCATTGTTTCTTATATCTTGGACTTCATTTTTTTCTTCTAATTGCGCTCCTTGTCTCTATCAATAACGGTATCTTGGCCATGTTTCTCTTCATGATAAGAAACAAAATTTCTTGATTATGTTCTATCTTGTAGTACCTTTTCTCTATTTTTTGTCTTTTTTAGCTAGCATTGTAACCATAATTTGCAGAGTAATACCAATTTTACGACTAATTTTGGACTGTTTTTGGTCCAAATTCTTTTCATAATGGTCTAGAAACTTTTCTATACAGTATGTGTATGACTTTATCGTGGACTCTGACTTTATCGACTTTATGAAATTAAAATACGCTTTACCTTGTTCGTTAAGTACTTGCATATCCTTCATACTTTGAACCGAATTATTAGAACTAATTTAAACAAGTTTTACTCATTCTTTAATACTTAATAATACCCGACAAGTAGAATAATATGACTTGTTCCAGAGAATATATACACGAACTGAAGGATTTCAGGAAATTGCTCCTAAGTGGGCAAATAAGATCATGGGTTTGAGACAAGAAGGGTTTCCGTTTCCATTATCATTGGCTTGGTGGAGACTTTACTTTACTTTAGATAGTCCTTCGAAATGTATAGTAGGGGAAGCACATGGTTTTTCTTCCCATTATGAAAATCAGTGTGTAGAATGCGATAGATTGGGTTGGGAATTTGGACACTCCTTTTTAATGCGATCAATAAAAAAATTTGACGACAACATCGAAGAGTTTGTGATCCATTGGAATGATAAACACGTATCAGAGAGAAAGAAAAACGAAGTAACGTTAGTTGAATGATTATATGATTTTTTTAGAAACACATCATTATAGCTATTAGTAACTGGATAAGTTGAATATGAATAAATCTAAAAAATCCATTTTTGTTGTTTCAATATATTTGCTTGCAGTAGTAGTATTG
>JAICFW010000009.1 GCA_025923455.1 Nitrososphaeraceae archaeon
CAGGTCGTCAACGTCAACTCTGTCTAAGATATAGGAGCCGATAGAGGTGACCGTATGAATAAGACACTATAATAAACGTAGTTTAATGAGTAACAAATAGAACTCGTATGGATCTACCTGAATCTGCATTATTAGAACAGATTCGTGCCCGAGTAATCAAAACAGTAAAGGATGGTATTCAGCTTAACATGTCTACTGAAGAATCAAAAAAATTTCTTCGGAGACATTTGAACTCCAAGACTAATCTTGTCATTATGATCATAGATATTAATAGTTCAACACAAATGAGCCTCTCGTTACCAGAGTCTAAATTTGCACTAGTAGTACAAACTTTTGCCCAAGAAGTAAGTATCGCAGTCTCCGGCTATGGTGGCTATGTTTTCAAATATGAGGGAGATGCGGTTATTGTAATTTTTCCCGCAGACTCTGACAAGATTACTGCTTGTAAGAATGCACTCAAATGCTCAAAGGCAGTCTTAGCAATTATAAAAAATGCTATTAATCCAATATTTAAGATAAACAGATTACCCGAAATCACTGTGAGAACTGGACTGGCATACGGACCCGCGTCGGTAGTGCTATATGGAAAGAACGTTGAAAAAGCACATATCGATATAATTGGCGCTGGCATAAGTCTATCTTCCAAAATTGCATCTGTCGCCAGACCTAATCAAGTGTTGGTGGGGGAACATGTTTACGATCTTGTCACTTCATCATCTGATAGAGATAATTTATTTGATAAGAGTAAGTTCGTACAGATTAGTTTAGATCCACTTAAATGGAAGTACCTTTCTCAATCCGATCCTGAAAGTCTTTATCATGTGTATGAATATTTAGTAACTGGCTAGTATACTGATCTAAGATTCCAACACACAATTCTAATGAAATAAGTGACTGAGATACCTAAGACTTGCGCATGTATGATTTAATTTTCTCCCTCATTTCAGAACTCATTATGTCCTGCTCCTTGTAACCATGGTCTTTAACTGCATGTTCTGCTGCATTCTTCATAATCTCTTCTTCTGTTTCGCCTTGTACAACACAATCACAATCCCTACCAACATCTCGACACGAAATAGTATACATACAGGTTTTAACATAAATTGCGTACTTAAGTTTTCATCTCTACTGCCCTGAAATATTTTCGTTCAATCCCAATCCTTTGGAGTTTCTCTAGCCTTATCTAGGCCTTTTGATGTTGGTGCAACAGTATCATTCTGTATACTAAAATATCCCCTGGCTTTTTCGTACTCCCTTAACGTATCAAACACGTTCCTTTCGCCGAGTAGCAAGATTGGCATTTTAGTTGACTTGAAATCCTTTATCTTAAATACAAGGGGGGAACCTTTTTGGCGTGCTTGGTCATACATATCGAGTAATTCCTTCATGAAATTCCATATCAGAAACTTCTTGTCCCTAACTGAGCTAGCTCGTGAGATCACATGCAAACGAGGATCATTACTGTTTTCTTCGTACAGTCTACGTGCTAAATCCGTTGCAGTTACTATTCCTAACAAGACATTATCTCTTATTATAGGCAGTCGACGGATTGAGTACTTAGACATGACCAATGCCGCATCGTAAACATATGCATCGTCATTAAGCGAAATCAATGGAGAAGACATTATTTCTGAGGCAGTGGTAAGTTTTACATCTTTAGACTCAAAAAGTAGCCTTCTTACAATGTCTCTCTCAGTGATAATACCTTCTGGATGTTTGAGCTCATTCAAAATAACTACTGAACTCTTGTTTTTTACTGTCATAGTCCTTATTATAGTATAAATATTATCAGAACGGTTTGCAGTTTCGAGTGGAGCAGGAGTCATTATAGATGTAACTCTATTACTCGTGTCGTTATCCATGACTCTGATTATCCCCTTCTTGGAAATTATTCCATCGCATAACTACAAAAAACATGAAAATCACTACCATTTCAGGATTATGTATGCATAATCCCAAAATTATATGTTTCATTTGCATCTGAATCACAATCTCTAATCGAACCCAGTGACGAACTCGGATTTTATTTAAATTGCATTAGCTGCACGAAATTACCATACAACTTAGTAGAGAAATCACTGTTGTTCATATACCAAGAAAAGTAACAATATAATTTGGATAAGACTGGTAGGTAGACTTGGAATTTAGCTTCTTATTCTGTAAAGAATATTATTATTATCCTCATTGGCCGTTCGAAGAATTCCTTAACTCATATTTTTCAATCGAAGGTTGCTTGGACTTATAGGTTACCGACAAGTTATCTCCAACTTCATAATTGCAATTTGAGATTACCCTGGGTATACCATCTGATGGTTCCACAACACAATCCATATCTTTTTTGAGCTTAACGGCCACATCCTCAGTTATAGATGCGCTAAACAAATTTTTTGCAGACGAACCTAATAATGCCAATATTATAACTATGCCTGCAACTATGAGCATTATCGCTAACTTCCATAAAGAAATATTTTGAAAGCTCATTAATTATTAGTTACAGCCCTTGCATATTAATATGCCCTAGTTAATGGTACATTCCTTGAGGGTCAATCAGGAAAAAATAAGAGAATAACATACATTCCCAGACTATCCTTATTATAAGTGGAATCGTCGAATAACTGTTCGCCTTCCAAGTCTAAAACAGGATCTGGAAATAATCGTCCGGTAGAAGTGATCTTATCCAGCTGGACAGAGAGATTTGTAGCATGGTTAATTGATTTTATTATAGTATCAATAGGGTTAGGAATATTGTTAGCACTATTAGCATTACCATTTGGGTTATCTGACCCTAGTAACGGTATGGCAGTTGTACACAGAAGCTTTGTATTTTTCACTATCTTCTGACAAGCAGTATTTTCATTGCATATTAGACCTATTCAGAGCATACAAGCGGAAAATCAATCGGCATGAGAGTATTGAAAATAAAGGCCACAGGCCTATCCGGCAATGATATTGATATGAAAAATGCTGCTTTACAAAGCTTCGGAAAATCATTCTTACTTCAGATAGACCTAATTCTAGGGTGGCTCTTTACCAATAGCAAGAGACAGAGAATATTTAACAACCTGATCAAAACTGTAGTGATAAAATTGAAACGCAGAAGTGAACTAAATGAGAATAAAAGTTTAAAATATCAACGGCTATGAATGATCATTGCCTATCAGAAGGATACTAGTTGCAGTTGATGGCTCTAATCCATCCATCAATGCAAGCACTTTTGCCATAGACTTGGCCAAAAGATTTGATGCAGAATTGATTGTTTTACATGTTATTGACCCAAGGTATAGAGAATTAGAGATGGCTATTTCACCCAGACCTGGAAGATTCAAGGAAATTGAGAAAAAAGTGATGGAGGATGCGCAAAAGATTTTGGATACTGTGAAAGTGAATGCAACTGCAAAGAATGTGAATGTAACGATAAATGCCATTAGTGGTTTTACATCGGTCGTGAAAGATATTGTGCATTATGCAAAAGTAAATAATGCAGATATGATTATCATCGGAAATAGAGGAATTACTGGATTTAAAAAACTCTTGATTGGTAGCATCGCCAGTGGAGTAGTAACGTATTCAGATCGTCCCGTATTGGTTGTGAAATGATCAAGATTTATTTCAAGACCGTTATGTAGTTACTCAGGAAATAGTACAATTTATGGTATCGATGGTATGCTCTAGTTTTGATTGTGAGATTAAATTCTGATTCCTCAATTTGACAATTTACAAATAATCAATAAATTAATCATAAAAGATCGATATCTATTTGTTCCCATTGAGAAAACCTGTTCTATGGAATATTAAAACATTGTCAGGTAATTCTAATTAAAATATTTTAAATTTCCCGTATTGAGATAACTTTGTATGTCGTAATTAAGACAAAGTAATTCAATATTTTATTCCCGTTCTTTATTAACAACTAATATGAGATCGGTTCTCTTGAGGATCCGAGAATTAGTTTTATTAATCAGAAAACCTCATTTATAAGGAATGAAGCCATTGCTTATTGGAATACTACTCTTGCCACTTTCACTATTTCTTTTCATTTCAATTTTAGTATCACCAACCACAGCTCAACCGTGGTCTATGGGAGAAACTATGCCTACAGCAAGATCTGAAATTAGCGCTACTAACATAGGAGATGATATTTATGTAATCGGAGGGTTCGATGGATCAGGAGACGTGCTGGATGTTGTTGAAGTTTATAATATCAAGAACAATTCTTGGAAATCTGCTGCCCCTCTTCCGGAACCCTTACATCATACTTCTGCCTCCAGTTATGGGGGAAAAATATACGTCACAGGTGGATACATTTCGAGAGAATGGATTCCGTCCAATCAATTATTCATATACGATCCAATAAAGAATCAGTGGGAGGAGGGCAAACCTATGCCTACACCAAGGGGCGCATTAAGTGCTGCATTTGTCAATGGTACTTTGTATGCGATTGGTGGACAAGATGAAGCTAGAAATTTGAATATTAATGAAGCATATGATTCAAGTTCGAATACCTGGTCTTCTAAAACACCCATGCCTACCGGGAGGCACCATAGTGCATCTACGATGGTGGATAACAAAATATATGTGGTAGGTGGAAGAACAGCCGGGATTTCAATCATTAATGTCAATGTTAATGAAATGTATGACACGGAAACAGAAAAATGGATATCTATTGAACCTATGCCGTCAAAAAGAAGCGGCATAGCGGTTGCCGCAATAAATAATAGCCTCTTTGTATTTGGAGGAGAGGATCAGACTAGAACATTTGGGAATAATGAAAAATATGATACTGAAAATGGTAAATGGACATCCCTAGAATCATTGCCTACACCTCGCCACGGTCTAGCAGCAGTTTCTGTAGATAACAGAATATTTATCATTGGTGGAGGACCTGAACCGGGATTAAGCGTAAGCGATGTCAATGAAATTTATACTATAAAATAAGGGGAAAATTGGTTTCGATAGTACTCGGAACTTTACTGTCCAATCAATCGCCTTGATACTCCGAAGGAAAATGTATACCCACAAAATTTAATGCCAAAGCATTAATTTTTAAAATGGTTGAATGACAAGATTGTCTCTAAACATGATTAAGTCTTATGAGACCGCCCTATAATTCTAATAAATATTCTAATGACCGAATCTGTCTAAAACCTAAACCGATTTCAAAGGATACGACTAAAAATACCAACAGTCTACTTGATTGGTAACTTATCAACTTTGCGAGTTATTAATTGATTTTACTAACGATCAATTATGTTAGTTGTAGCCAATGGTTTTCTTCCCATAAAACCCTCGTCCTTCCTATGCCAGAATTTTATCTCATTCTCACCTTCTTTCCAACAAAGCCATACTTCTTCATCAAATCTCAATGATGGAAAATCCAAGAGACCTTCATCAACACTCTTTATCATTACTCCTTTATTTTCCAATTCTGCTATGGTTTCATACAATTTGAAGACGGCCCTGTTTAGCTCCTGTTTTTTAGTTATGAAAGGAGTGAATTTCGTTCCATCATTAACCATCCGCTGTAATTCTTCCTGAAGTTTGATTACCTTATTTTTCTGAACAGTAATGCTAGAAAATAGTTTTTTTACTTCAGGTAATACTCTATTGGCATCTTGTGGAGTATAGTAAATCGGAGGCATATCTTCCAAAATTTACAGTAGCCAATTTAATCATTATTATTTTTATTGGCTTTTATTACTCAGTTTTTTTAATTATCTGAAATCTGCCGTATTTTCCTATTTCTGCGTTTTCCCTTTCTAACCCTATTAAGATCACCTAATCCATGAGGATAAATTTCCCATGAATTAGATCTGCCAAATAGATTATCTAATTTATCAGAAGCATGAACGGAAAACTTATTCAATGCCAGATGGATAGATTCGTGACTTATAATCGATGAAGCGACCTCCGCAGTCTTTCCTGCCGAGTCATATTGCCTCCAAGAACTATAGTTTGCAATAAATGCTCTGGATTTTCCGTAGTATGACACAAACATTAATCCCCTTCTCCCCATTGTCCCACGCAAACGAAGATCCGCAACCATTTATCCATTATTTAACCGTGCAGTCCTCATTAATGTTTACAGACCTTTTTCTATCGTGCACATATTAATTGTTTGAACAATAATATAGCCAAAGTCTATCCCAGCTTAGAAAAATTATGAAGAATCTCTTCTGTTTTTGAAAAAAATATATTATTAATAGGGCAGGGAATGTATTCAAAATATTTATCTATTTGTTAACTGCCGTCCAGAGTTATACTCTTTTAAAATACGGCGTAAATTTTCAATTGATGACGAATCTGAAAATACAAAATAAAGCAACGATACTAAAAAGTAATTACTCTGATTCCTTATCGCTAACGCTAGAGGCAATTGAAGTAGGGTTACAATCAGTTAATCCCGCATCCATTATAAAAAAATCTGTAATGGTGAAGAGCAATTATTTAACCGTTATTGATTACAGCGGAAAGAAGTTAGACTTTGATCTTGGGAGTTTCAAGTCGATTTACTTGGTTGGAGCAGGTAAAGCAACAGCATCAATGGTAGATGCATTCTTGCGAAAATTGAAAAATGGTAGGGTAAAAGCTTGCTGTATAACAGTTCCATATGGAATAGAAATTAAAAACAAGTTGTGCTTAGCAACAAGGGCGTCTCATCCAATACCAGATTCTAATGGAGTTTTAGGTACAGAAAGAATATTAGAAATGCTAGAAAAAGTGAAAAAAAATGATTTCGTAGTAATGTTCTTATCCGGAGGAGCTTCTGCGCTTATGCCCTTACCCGTAGATATTATAAGCTTGACAGAGAAGCAAAATGTTACCAAAAAGCTTCTCTCTTCAGGAGCAACAATTGATGAGATGAATACTGTGAGAAAACACTTGTCTAAAGTAAAGGGAGGAAGACTAGCTGAAATGGTCAATGGGAAGTTCAGGCTATTGACATTGATTCTATCAGATGTGGTTCAGGATAAAATTGACGTAATCGCGTCAGGTCCTACAGTACCCGATCTGACCACGTTTGAAGACGCCAAACATGTACTTGTAAAATATAAAATTTGGAATAATAATAAATTAATATCTAAGAAACTTAAAAATTTAATAAATGGTGGAATTACAGGAAATATCAGAGATACTCCAAAACCAGGTAATCCCATATTTTCTAATATTGATAACGTTATTATTGGTAATAACACCATTGCTTGCCAAAATATTAAATTATTTTTACAAAAAAAAGGGATAAAGACAATGTATTTGGGTTCTAGTTTCACAGGAAAAGCCGCAGACCTTGGTAGTTTTCTCTTCAGACTTGTAATGGATTTTCCCTCAATCTCGACTCCATATGCGTTCGTATTTGGTGGAGAAACCACTGTTGATTTAAAAAACAAGATCAATGGGTTAGGAGGCAGGAATCAAGAAGCGGTGCTTTCTGCCGCATCACACTTTAAGAATTTAGAGAATGATATGGATTTTACTATTACTAGTTTTGGTACTGATGGCATCGACGGAAATTCACAAGCGGCCGGAGGTGTAGTGAATCAACAGATGTTACTGTCCATAACTCAACAAGGGCTAAAAATTTCAAAATATCTCAAAAATCATGATAGCAATACATTGTTTAACAAAATAAACGGTGCTATATATACCAAAATTACAGGCACGAATGTTAACGATGTTTCAATCGTGTGCAGATTGAGATAAGATAAAAAGTGCGAATTAACTAACGGTCTTTGCGGTATTATCTATTGGTAGAGTAAAAACAAATGTAGCTCCAATACCATTTTCATTGTTATATCCAATAATTGTTCCTCCGTGTGATTCCATTATATTCTTAGAAATGAATAATCCCAATCCAGTTCCTTGTTCAGAGCGAGAAACAAACTTGTCAAATAAACGATTGACTATTTCCTTATCTATACCCTTTCCAGTATCGATAATCTTTATGGTTAGTTCGTTACTACTCATTGTTCCTTCAATAGCTATTGATCCTTGATCAGTAAATTTAATTGCATTATTAATTATGTTCGAGATAACCTGTGTAATTCTATATCGGTCTGCAAATATTCTTGCATGAATTGGTTCATATGATATCTTGAGTCTCTTGTTCTTTGATTGGTCGTTTTCAATATGTCTTGAATATTCTGTAACCAGTTCTGATAAAATTTCGTCGATATCAAAGGTGCTCTTGTTCAATTTTAGTGATTTTCCTTCAATATTTGTAACATCCAAAATATCTGCGGCTAATCTATCAAGTCTTTTTGCATTACGAATGATTGATGAAATCTGCTCCTTACTGACACTTGCAAATTCATTGTCACTTATATCATTCTCAATTAATTCTGCTTCACCCAGAATTGGCATTATTGGAGTTCGTAACTCATGTGCTGCTACATTAATGAATTCCTTTTGCATGTTGTCATGAATCTCCAGCTGTTTGTTTGCAGATGCAAGTAAACTATTTGATTCAATCAAAGATTCATTTGTTTTCTTTAGCTGGACAGTCCTGGACTGCACGGCACCTTCCAATCGCTTATTCCATGATAGTATCAAAAACGCAATACCAAATGCCATGGAGCCAACAACAACTATTACAATAGTGCTGAAATTTTTCTGTTGATTGATCAGGTAACCTACATTTGACGCCAAACTGTGTGGAGTACTTATATATAACGACCACAGGAACTCGCCGTCCAGAGTAATGGGCTGATAGGCAATTGTAGTCATGTTATCATTGAATGAGATATCTCTTAATCCCGAACCACCAGTCAATGAGGTGGTGAGGATATTATTGTAGATATCTTTTATCTCAGGTGGAATAAGGTCCTGAAATTCTGATGTGAGGTAATTCTTCCCCACTACGTTCCTATTTTGAGAATATAAAATTACACCATTCTTATCGATTAAACCAACATTGCTTGCAAATTCAGGGGACAATTCTTTCTGTAAGAATTCTCCAAGCTTGGATAAATCAATTGTAGTAAATACTATTCCTTCAAAATTTGACATGTTGGATTGGGATGTACTGTTGTTAATAGTAATGTTATTTTTTAAAACTGGATATGAAACGAAGAGTAGTGGAAACTGGTTATTAACATCAATGATGCTACTATAGTACGTTGTATTGCGCGTGTTTGGGGATAGAAAGACATCTGATGAATTTGCTTGAATACCAAAATAACTTGCTTCAATAGATTTGTTACTCGTTTTGGAAATAATTTCCCCATTCATATCAAACATATAATATCCATTTGTCAAATCCTTAGTTGACGATTGTGCTGAATCAAACAATCTTTGAATATTGTCATTTTCAATATCCAACAATGATATTGAAGCGCTCAATCCCTGCAGGTTATTAGAAATTGATTCCATACTTCTTAATAGAATACGTGATAATTGGTAAACCTCGATTCTTGCATTTGACCTTACATCTTGAGACGAGATGTTTGCAATTTCATTTGCAGTAAATGAGGAATACTGATACGAAAGTATCGATAGTCCAATACCTATTATTGCTATCACAAGAAGAATAATGACATTATTTCTTGAAAAAGTCGCGCCTAGCAATAAATTACAATAAATACTAATAAACTTCTAATAGATAAATTAGCGCTAAAGATTATTCTATCATAGTTTATACTATGTATCATATAGAAATAGTTTAAATTAATTCTAAAACTTGCTATAATGCTGCCCAAGGGAGTAAAATCTGATTTTCAAAGATCTATTGAATGTCCATTAAGTCAGTTATCACGGTCTAGCAGAATTAGGAAGTAGGGACAGGGTTTGGGATGCGTGGATTTAACCAGTAACTGAGACGATACTTTAAAAGAATCTGTTTGCCGTTCGGGATGGCTTTTGTAGCAATAACTATTAAACGAAATTTTTCCCCATCAAAGACAGGCACCCATACTGCATTTGAATTCTCATCTGAATGATTAATAAACCTGGTAGGATTTCCAGCCTTTTTTGCATCTATGACAAACATCTCGCTAACGGGAACTTCCTCTGCAGAATAAGGTGCAAAATATGTGTTGTCCATGCTCTCACTAGTAGATATTGGAGCCACCTTTACAATCGCTCCAACATATTCTCCTATTATCGTCCCAGGTGCGATGTATTGTCCGGCTACCAATCCGTTTCCGACCTGTTTGTTTATTCTGACAATTACGATCCGGGGCAGATGCATTTTGCCATCATGAAATTGACTCAGGATCTTGTCCAATAGCGACTTTTTTGAAACCTGGCGGAAGTCTCCACTTTTGAGTCCGTCGTCATAGGAACAGTAGCCATCGATATATGGACGCAACCTGCGGTATGAATTATTGATGTTTTTCAGATACTGTGTGTTCCGAATATCTGCTATCACAGTCTCCTTTAGCAATTTGACTCCAAACATCTTTTTGAATTCCTTTGCCGTTATTTTACGAACTTTGCTCACACCGATTACATTGGGCTCTGGAGAAATCGAGAGTGGGCAAATCTTGAGTTCCAAGTTTGTCAAGATGTCCATGTCCAATTCTACCTTTTTCAAATTATCCTCACGAATCGTGTAATAGTATATGTAAATGCAGTCTATTTCATTTGATGGAATTATGGAAAGTTGCAATTCGACCACACTCTGTTTTCCATCTCGGCCTTTCTTTGTCTCGCCTTTGTAACTCATAATGACATTCCCGCTCTTGCAAACATCAATGAACAAGTCGTGAAATCTGCCAGAACCTGTGACGGCAACACTAATACAGGAACCATCGAGATCTCTTTCCAGTGTATACCTGTTTCCAAAGGTCCGTGTCCGGTCTACATGGATTACAATGAGGTTCTTCCTTTGGGTCATGACCAATCCTTTACGCCTCTGTCGAAAGATAACTTCCAGCTCTTGAGTTGTCTTCCAAACTGGTTCCAATGCAAATGCAGGTATTTGTTTCGCGCATTGCTTACAGACCTGATTTAGTATCTGAACGACGTTAATGATTGATCTATTGTAGGTAGTGCGCTTTGGAAATCTTAGTTTCAGAATCTCCATTGATCCGCTGCCAGTTCTGGGATGAGGAACCATTCTTCTTGCCAACTCGCTGTGTCTATTTTACTTAGACTATGTATCCCATAGAAATAGTTTAAATTAATTCTAAAACGTGCTGTTTAGTATTACCAAAATGGATCTAGGGATTGTTGAGACAAAGCATAAAAATTGATAATAAATATATCAAAAAGACTAACATTATTGACAAAGATGAATAAGATATACATTTTAGATTTCTATTAAATGACTAATTGTAAATGTGGTCATGATGTAAGTTGGCACTGGATGGACATGCATAACAAATGAAGATGTGTCTATCGAATAGCGGAGATTGATTCCTGCCATTGTGAAAAATTCGTCAAAGTTGTAGATCAAGTAAAAGAGTTAACCCTTGAGAATACCGCGGTATAAAATAACCAGATCCTAGACTGTTATTCAATTTAGGATATCATTTGCTACCTTGAGAAGGTTAGAGGACAAGGAACGTCTCATTGTTCTTAATTACAATAAAAGTTTTGATGTTTGACTTGAACAAAATTATCTACTAGCTGTAACATCGTTCAATAAATCCAAATCAACTAAAGGAGACATTAGCATATAACGTTACTCTCTTTATTGATGAATCTTCTGACTTCATTAACAAAGAGCCATCTTTATCAATATCAATAACTTTTCCCACAACCTTCTCATTCCCATCATATACTATACCTTTTTTTCCTATAATGTCAGAATTCTTTTTCCACTAATCTATTATTTCCATTGTTTTACCGGTACTGAGCAGTTCGTAATAATAATACTCAACTCTATCAATGATTGCTTTTGTCAAGTGAACTAGATCAATATCAGTACCATATTCTTTTTTGAGAGATGTGGCTTTAATAGAATTGTCTGTCAAACTATCATTAACTGAAGACGTTTCAATATTTGCATTTAATCCCACACCCATTACAATTACCTTATCCTTACTTTCTAGGTTTACATCCACTAGTATCCCACAAACTTTTTTTTCATTTATCATTACATCATTTGGCCATTTCAAAGCACATCTAATATTGGTAATTTCCATTATGGCTTCAGCAATTGCTAGAGCACCCATGAACTGAGTGAATATTATGTTATTTACGCTAAATTTAGGTCTAAAAATAATTGACATCCATAAACCGCCCTCCGGAGAAATCCAAGTTCTACCCATTCTCCCTTTGCCCCTCCTTTGCTTTCTTGCAATTACTATGGTACCGTGCATTGATTCTATGTTTGGTAAAGAATTAGCATAATCTTGAGTTGAATCCTGTTCATCAAAAGCATGAATCGATTTCCCGAGTCTATTAGTCTTTAACAGTTTTTCAAGCTCAGTTTTAAAGTCAGATTCATTGGCTGTTGTCAATTTTACCACTCTTAGAAAGAAATGTTTGTTCCTTTAACGATATCATGATCATTTTGTCTAGATAATATCCAGAACATATTTCATTCTCATATAATAAAGCTTATTGCTAATAGTAATCCACATATCCTAGAATAAATTATTGAGTTTGCCATACTTGAGACTAGCTGAGAAGGTTCATTA
>JAICFW010000010.1 GCA_025923455.1 Nitrososphaeraceae archaeon
GAACGTGATCTAAACATTATAACCTCGAAATTCTAACTAAAAATTGTAGTATTAAATTATTTGAGCTCTAAAATTATAAAAGAGAAAATAGAACTGAGGTTCGCATTAAATGAAATTGGAAGCAAAGTATGACCCAAAGGAAATTGAATTTCAAATTAAATCATATCTAGATAAAATTGATAAGAAATCATTACTTGAAAAAGAGCTTTCGGCATATGAAAAAACACTCGGCTTTGTTGAAGGTCCTCCAACATTAAATGGGGAGCCGCATGTAGGTCATCTAAGAGGACGTATTATCAAAGATCTTTGGTTCAGATACAAAACGTTGCAAAAATATAAAGTTACTTTCCGAGCAGGATGGGATACCCAGGGTCTGCCCGTGGAACTACAGGCAGAAAAAAATTTAGGATTAACTGGAAGTAAGGCTGAAAATATCAAGAAGGTTGGGATCACAAAGATAGTAGAAGCATGCAAAGATCTGATCAAAACAAATTCGGAAAAATGGATCAAAGTAGATTCTCTGCTTGGGATGTCTTTTGACTACGAAAAAGCATATTGGACTTTTAAGGACAATTATATCGAAAGGGAATGGAAGGTACTTAAGAAATCTTGGGAATTGGGAATTCTTAGAGAATGGTTTAGAGTAGTTGCGTACTGTCCTTCCTGTCAAACATCTTTGAGCAATGCAGAGGTTAATCAGGGCTATAAGATTCTGGAGGATCCATCTTTTTATTACAAAATGAGGTTAAGGGAAGAAGACACTTTTCTAGTGGTATGGACTACCATGCCTTTTACGCTAGTAACTGATGAGTTAATCGGCGTTAATCCTGAAGCGGATTACGCATATATTTCAATTAAAAACGAAAAATGGATCGTCGGATGTGACAGATTAAATGATTTAATGACCGAACTCGGAATTCAAGATTTTACTGTTGAAAGGACCATTAAGGGTGTACAGTTGGATGGAAAAAAGTACATCCATCCGCTATTAGCAATGATACCAGGACTTAAAGAACTTAGTGATGACAATAAGATACATTTTGTAGTCTCTGAAAATTATGTTGATACTAGTACCGGTAGCGGGATAGTTCATCTGTCACCAGCAAACGGTCAGGAAGATTTCGACATAGCTGTCAAGAGAAATGTTCCGATTTTTGTACCTATCAATGATAAAGTGGAATTTACAGACAAGGCCGGTATTTTCAGCGGAAAATTTGTACGTGACGCTGATACTTCGGTTGTTGAGAAAATGAAGGAAGCAGGAGCATTCCTAAAGTTGGGACGAATTAAGCATCAGTATCCAACCTGTTGGCGTTCAGGTCACAAGGTTGTCTGGCTTGCAAGGCGTGAATATTTCTACATGATTGATAAACTCGAAAATAAACCTATGAACGCTGTCTCAAATGTGAACTTCTTTTTTGAATCTCCAAAGAACCGGTTTGTAGAGATTATTAAGGAACAGGTACCCTGGTGCATATCTCGAGAAAGAGTATGGGGAACTCCTCTTCCAATATGGAATTGCACCAAATGTGGAATGAAAGAACCTCTCTTTTCCCGAAATGAAATTATCAAGAGAGCTTCAAAGTTGCCCGACGGCGACCATTTTGAACTGCATCGACCCTGGATTGATAACGTCGAGATTAATTGTCCAAGATGTAACGTTGCTATGATTCGGGAACCCTTCGTTCTGGACACATGGCACAACAGTGGTGCTTCGCCTTATGCGGGATTCTCGGATGATGAGTACAATAGATTGATACCTGCTGAATTTCTCACCGAAGGAATAGATCAGACCCGGGGATGGGCGTACACTCTGCTGATGGAAAATGTGATAATGCAAAACAAGGGACAATCCCCGTTTGAATCGTTTCTATTTCAGGGACATATATTGGACGAAAAGGGAAATAAAATGAGTAAGAGTCTAGGTAATGTATTGGACGCTAGTAACCTATTAACTGAAAATTCAGTTGATGCTATCAGATTTTATTTTATGTGGAAGTCATCGCCTATTGAATCTTTAAGCTTTAGTCTTAGCGAAATGGGTTCCCGCCCATATCAGGTACTTAGTACTCTGTATTACCTACATGTATACTTGATTCAAAATAGTACATATGATAGTTTTGACACCAAAAATATTGACCTAGATTCTGTCGTAAAAAGTAAATACTTTACCATGATAGAAATTTGGATTCTATCAAAATTACAATCGTTAATTAATAAAGTAACGTTTTCACTGGACTCATGTAGGTTTAATGAAGGAGCAAAGGATTTGGAAGAATTCATAATTAATAGTCTAAGCCAAACTTATGTTCCTATGAGTAGAGATGATTTATGGGATGACAGTATGGAAACATTAGAGAGAAGGAATGTGATATATGCGGTACTTGGGTATGCGCTGTACACTATTGACATACTCCTTCATTCTTATAGTCCTTTCATAACGAATTATTTGTACCTGTTATGTTTCAAACATAAGGAAGAAATACTTCTTGAATCATGGCCTAAATTTAATCCTGAATTGGTGAATACTGATGTTGAAAATACAATAGACAAATCAAAGCAAATCGTCTCACTGGTGAATGCAGCTAGAATGAAGGCAAAATTTAAGAGGAGATGGCCCATTAATAGGGCTATCATTTGCACTCCAGATAGAAATCTTTCTGGATCAGCTGAATTATCAGAGATATTAAAAAAGCAACTCAATTCAATGTCTATAGATGTCAAAATAGTAAATTTTAGTAATTACTTGGAAAGGGTTAATTTTTTAAATAAGGAGAATCTTGTTACCCTGAACGCAAAGCTCAGAGTAAATAATATAGCTCCCCGATTGAAGAACGATTTAAAAAATGCATTACAATCATTTGATCAAGTTGACTTTAATGATTTATTTAACCAGTTTATTTCTAAAGGGAATTTCGATCTTAAATACTTGACTGGTGAAACGACATTGTCAACAGATGACGTGGAATTTTCATATGCAGGAAAAACACCATACATAATGATGGAATCTGAACAGGAGAATATAGCTGTATTTATTGATACTACTAGAAGTACTGAGTTGATATCAATAGGTCTCATGAAAGATATAGCGAGAAATATACAACAATTGAGAAAGGAAAGGGGGTTTGTTCCTACAGATATACTATCCTCCGCATATATTTCGGGTCTAGGTTCAGACGATCTATTATCCCTCGAAAACTTGAAAAGCGAACTGGCATATTACGTGAGAGTAAAACAAGTAATCGTGAGCCCTAACAAATTAGAGGACGTCGATTACAAGGAAATTGAAATAGATGGTAGAAAAATTCTCATTTCTGTGCAATAGGAAATAATGTTCTCAAAATTAGAAATATCAGAAAATTATTAGCTTCTCATATCTCTACCCATAATTTATTAATCTATATACTCTGACAGATGCGTGTCTCTGATTAAATTTCTCACACGGTTCTACCACTTAAGTTAGGTTTTAGAACCATTTGTTAGTAATCAAATTTTGATTTGTACCAGAGTAACCGTGCTTTTCCATATTGTTAGATGCAATGGAATTTCGGACTAATTGATAACTGCTATCATGACAATTACAGGAACAGAAATTCTTCAATACATCCGCCTCGATTATCACACCCTTACAATCGCCATGATTATTACAAATACACATTGACGATTGAGCCAATAATTGAAATTCACTTCAACTATTGTATATTTTTTACTATAAATAATATGACAATAATTAAATTATGCTACTTCATTATTTTTTTGTGGAAGTTTACTCTGAAAAACGGCCATGGGGTTCATTTGAAAAGTTTAACGAGAATGAACGATGCACCGTAAAATTACTCTACATAAAACCTGGCTCGCGATTGAGCCTTCAATATCATAATAAACGAAAAGAATTTTGGAAAATAATTAAGGGTTCTGGAACTGTAGAAGTTCAAGACAAGAAATCGACACTTAGTGAAGGAGATAATATCACAATACCCTCTGGAGCAAAGCACAGAATTGAGGCTAGCAATTCTGGTTGTACGGTTTTGGAAATTTCTTACGGAAGCTTTGATGAAGACGATATCGTAAGGATTGAAGACGATTATGACCGGATTTAGTATTTGAATAACGCAAAGCCAACTTCTGCCTAGTATCTCGACTAGTAACTGATGACACAGAATTCGCAGGATTTATAGCTCTATATTTAACGAAATACAAATAAAGCCCTAATATCGCTTTTAATCTAATGAGCGCAAGTAAGAAACCCCACATGAATCTTGTGGTAGTGGGACATGTTGATAATGGTAAATCGACTATTGTAGGTCATTTGTTGGTTGATATGGGAGTAATCGATCAAAGAACTATAGATTCGTTTGCCAAGGAATCTGAAGAAACTGGAAAAGGTGACACTTTCAAGTACGCTTGGGTACTAGATAGCATAAAGGATGAGCGGGAAAGAGGGATTACAATAGATCTGGCATTTCAGAAATTTGAAACTTCTAAATATTTTTACACCTTGATAGATGCTCCCGGACATAGAGATTTTATTAAGAATATGATTACTGGAGCATCTGAAGCAGATGTCGCTATTCTGGTAGTTTCCGTGAAACCTGGTGAGACTGAGGCTGCTACTGATCCAGGTGGACAGGCAAGAGAACATGCATTTTTGTCAAGGACACTCGGAGTTGGTCAAATCGTAGTTGCTTTGAATAAAATGGATGATTCAGGATATTCAGAAGCTCGTTATAACGAGGTAAAGGAAACCGTGGAAAAAATGTTAAAGTTGGTAGGCTATAACGTTTCAAAAATAAGCTTCATACCTGTTTCAGGATGGAAAGGAGATAACCTGGTAAAGAAATCGGAAAATATGGCCTGGTACAAGGGTCCTACTCTGGCTGAAACACTCGATATGTTTGAACCTCCGGAGAAACCATTAGGAAAACCACTTAGGATACCAATACAAGATGTTTATTCCATCACAGGAGTTGGTACAGTACCTGTAGGAAGAGTTGAAACAGGAGTTATTAAGGCAAACCAAAAGGTCATCGTAATGCCATCGGGAGTGACTGGAGAAGTAAAATCCATCGAGACTCATCATACTCAGATGGAATCTGCAGAAGCTGGTGATAATATAGGATTTAACCTTAGAGGTGTGGATAAGAAGTCGATCAAGCGTGGAGATGTGATTGGACCTGTTGATAATCCACCAAATGCTGCAAAGGAATTTGAGGCACAAATAATAATTATCCATCATCCTACAGCAATGGCTCCGGGGTATACTCCTGTACTTCATGCACATACTGCACAGGTTGCAGCTACATTGTCTGAATTTGTAGCAAAAATCGATCCAAAAACAGGAGGCGCTACAGAAGAAAAACCAAAGTTTCTAAAGACTGGTGACGCAGCAATAGTGAGAATAAAACCTGTAAGACCATTAGCAATCGAAACATTCAAAGAATTTCCAGAAATCGGTAGGTTTGCTTTAAGAGATATGGGAACAACAATAGCTGCTGGCGTTGTCAAGTCTATTGTCGAAAAATACGACCCAAGCGCCAAAAAGTGAATCTTACTAATGACTCAGGAAGCCCGAATTAAATTAACTAGCACCAATCTTGTAATGCTAGAAAATGTATGCCACGAAATTAAGGGCATTGGCGAAAAAAATGGTATCAAGTTTAGAGGACCACACCCTCTTCCAACTAAAAAAATGAAAGTCGTTACAAGAAAATCTCCTTGCGGTCAAGGAACTAACACATGGGATAAATATGAACTACGGATTCACAGGCGTGTCATAGATTTAGGTGCAGATGATAGATCTATAAGACAATTAATGCGATTAAAAATTCCCGATGACGTTTACATTGAAGTTTCTTTAACTTAACTACATCCCATTTTAATTCAATCATTTATCTATCCTTCCTTAATTTAGTATAGGAATTTACCGGAACAACCAGTTGAGCAAATGATTCTGGATTGATTATTTTGGCAAGAATCTCTATACCTGTAATCAATCTTGGGCTAGGTCTGCTAAAATAAGACATAGCATCTACTGCAAAAACCATGTCATTTTGGACTGCTCTTAGGGAGTTCCAATCTTCGTTTCGTTTTAGAGAAACATATTCACTAAGGACTCTGTCAAGGGTAAAACCGCATGGTAAGAGAATCAATATGTCAGGATCGAACTGAGATATTTGGGAAAACTCTATCTTACGAGATCGATCTCCAGTCTTACTGATTCCATTAATACCTCCTGCAATTTCAACCATTTGCGGAACCCAGTGGCCGCATATGTAAAACGGATCAAACCATTCGAGGCAAACCACCTTTGGATTTTTATCCTCCTTTGCACTTGCTACATTTTCAATTCTATTCAACAGCGAAGTTTTAATCTCCAATCCTTCTTTCACTTTCCCAACACTTTTGGCCACATCGACAATATTTTGAATCACATCTTGAACCGTATGTGGATCTAGCACGAGGGCATCTGGAGTATAACCTAAGAACTGAATTACTTTTTCCATTTCTCTGTTGTGCGGTGAACATACGTCACAGATTCCCTGAGAAATGATAAGATCTGGCTGTATTTTTTTTAACAAGTCTAAGTTTATTACGAAATATTCATTTTGTAATTTTGAAAGTTCTTGAATTTTTTGTTCTATCTGTAGACTTGTCATTGATTCTGAATCAAAAACTGAATTTATTACTTGAGGTTTGCCCTTAGCTTCAAAAGGAAAATTACATTGGTGAGTAACACCGTATAGCAAGTGCTGGCATCCCAACAAATATAGTATTTCTGTTGCACTTGGTAGAAAGGAAACAATCCGATTAACCAATACAAACTGTGATATATTATTTGTATTAAAGACCTTTTGTCAATGATCATCGTCAAGTATCGTCAAGCATTCCTAATTCTCCTGATTAATTTCATTGGAAATTTAACGTATCAATATTTTAATAATGGATTGTCAAGATAACTGTGTCAGGTTATGAGTAAATCCACGATAACGAACAGAATGGATCAGGGTGAAATAGATAGGCGTACTAGAAGCCTTTTAGATCTATTTAGAAAGAATTTTCTTAATAGCAAGAGTGATGACTTTGTTTCTGACGCATTATCAAACATGATGGTATGTAATACTATCTATGCGAAAATTTTTGAAGGGTATTTAGCACTGGCTGAAAAGAGAAAAATACCCCAGGAAATGACTGATGGTTTTGTCAAGTGGGCCTCTGATCAATTGGACGAACTCAAAATCAAGCTAAATGAGAAGTACCAACAGACGGATATGAGATAATAGTCCCATTATCGAGACATCACTCTGGAAGCTGAAAGTAAAGTAATCGTATATAAAGATTAAACCAGTCAAGATCCTTCCTTTTTTTGGAGAACAAGTGTAACACATTACACCTTATTTGAAATGATTGAATAGAAAAGTCTATATGATTACTCCAATGGATTTTTGTTATGAAAAAACCTGTGCTTATTCTTACGCTGGCAAGTATCTTGGTATTCTCAGGTGTAATTTTCCATGTGGAAAAATTTGAAATTTTTGCACAAACAGGAGATGAAAAAGATTCCAACCTTGTTTCAATCAGTGAGATCTTCAAAGATGTACAAGGGTCAGTGGTGCAAATAACTCGTGAAAATCAGCCTACTTCTGATGATCCTCCTGGAGATGAAAATGTTACCAGTTTAGGATCCGGATTTGTATTTGATAAGCAAGGACGAATTATTACTAATCATCATGTAGTAAGGGATTCTAAGAATGTGGATGTTACTTTCATTGATGGTAATAGATATGTGGCATCTGTCATTGGTAGTGATCCTTTCAATGACATAGCGGTAATTGATATAGCACAAAATATATCAGGACAGCTTTACCCATTGAGACTTGCAAATTCATCTGCAGTTGAGGTAGGCGATCAAGTTATCGCAATTGGAAACCCATATGGACTTGCCGGCTCAATGACCGTTGGTATAGTAAGCCAGAAAGGACGTCTAATTTCTACTGAAGGGTCAGCATTCAGTATCCCTAGTGTTATTCAAACGGATGCGTTAATTAACCCGGGTAACTCTGGTGGACCTCTAATTAATGTCAATGAAGAAGTAATTGGAATGAATACTGCAGGAGTACTTTCAGATTCTGGCAGCTTCTCCGGTATAGGTTTAGCAGTCCCATCAAATACTATTTCTAAAATAGTTCCGGTACTTATTAGCAAAGGCAACTACACACATCCATGGCTTGGAATTTCTGCCAGCACTCTAACTTCAAAATTGACGGAAAATTTTGAAAATTTAAGTAGGGATTTCAAAGGAGTGTACGTCGATTCAATAATTAAGGATGGACCTGCTGATAAAGCTCAACTTCAGGGTAGTACTACTGATCAGTATGGCGATAAGCATGGTAATGATATTATCACAGCGGTTGATAATCATAATGTTACTTACATGGAAGATCTGGTATCTTATATAGATGAAAATAAACAACCGGGTGAAAAATTGAACGTTACTGTTTTTAGAAATCATACCTACACGGATCTTAGTGTAGAGTTAGGAGATCGCAGTAATAGTACTAAGACAAATGAAGAAAAGGACCCGTATAATTAACCATACTGAACAATCACTAACCCATTGAATGCCTGATGAATATGGGACAATCTGACAGTTGCTTTGAGTGTCTTAAGAGTTCATAAAGAATTGCAGTCCAATGCTTACTACATACATAGCTAGAAGAATAAATCCTGTCCTTAATCCGATTTCTTTTTTGAACATTAAACCTACTGCCAGTAATGTCACTCCTGTGGCCAATATCATTTGGTGTGATAAAATTTCCGTTCGATCTATGACTGCTCCGAATCCACTGTGATACATTGCTCCAAATACCGCAAATGCAAGCAACAATGTATTGTTTAAGATCTTTGAACCAAGTACGTTGGCAATAGCAATCGATGTCCCCTGGGCTCCCTTCCTGGCTAGTAGCATTAATGATATTTTTTCAGGCATTTCACCAGCAATAGGACTTATTACCACTGAGAGGATTATTGCTGAAACTCCTATATCAACTGCTACATGTTTCATTGATTCTATAAAAGGCTCTGCAGCTAGGAAGATGCCAATTGTTCCTATCATGAAGATTATTCCTGATTTTATTAACTGTTTTTGAGTTCCGGGAAGATTAACATTTTCGGGAGGATTACTGTACTCTTTGATAATTTTCTCTCTGTCCTTCTTCTTTTCTAATCTCATTTCATAAAATGCGACAAATACATACACCAAAAACAGAACTGTGAACACTATCCCATCAATAAAGTGATATCCGTCGATAAATAGGATTGCACTTACTATTGCCGTAAGTACGAGAAAAATCTTGTCTAGTTTAAATGAAGTGACATCTATTTTTTTGATTGGTCTTTTTGAAAGACGTGTAGTAGCGATTAACAGCATTATTGCCAAACCTAGAGTCATCATGAGCACATTGCTTCCCAAACCTGCTCCGAGAGCAATTCCAAAAGAACCATCTGATGCTGCATACGCAACAATGGCAATTTCAGGAAGTGTGGTTGCCACACTGAGCAGAGTTCTTCCTACGAACCTAGCTCCAAACTTAGTTGCTAGATGTTCAGCACCATATGAAAGTAACCAGCTCGCAAATGTTAATACTCCCAACCACATTAACATCGCTAGAATGTTATTAGCTTCCAAACAAGATGTGACTTCTAATTTTGTTGAATATAAATCATAATAACACTGAGCTTAGCACGTACGTAGATAGTGTTGTAAACGTCTAATGAAGACTAATTTTTGTAGGAATATTAAAATGGATTTTTCTCGGTTGAATACAATCTTAAGTTATTGGTACGTTTGTCATATTGGATATTGGTATCCTAATTTTCAGAACACCATTTGCATAGTCGGCTTTGCTTTTTGAATTGTCGTCTTCGGGAATAGAATACGGAAGAGGGATCTTCTTCTCAATCTTGCTTGGGCGCTGACCAAAATGAATTGTATGTGCTTCCATTTCAATAACTCTCTTTGCTCTCAATGTAAGAATATCCTTGGAAATATTTACATGAATATCCTTCTTTTGGAATCCGGGGAGATCCACTATGATCACTAGTTCTGTGCCATCTTCATAAATGTCAACGGGAGGCAAAACAAATTCATAAAATTCTCTTGAACGATTGCCGATTTCCTTCATTATCTCCTTTGCGACGTACCGACTTACACCCATATCATATCTGTGGGTTTCTTTCTATAAATTCTTTATTTTCAAACTAGAATCTACTGCCATGAAATGAGATAATTCAGAACCCTGCGAGTTTTATTACTTATAATCTTTCAAAAATGTGAATCTATGGCTACAACTAGTCAGCTATCATGATTGCATGGTATCCAGAACTACACTCCGGACAACAGGCATGATCGCATAAACATTCTATACAGTATCTATGGGCGTCGTAAAACGTGCATATGCTATCGGAATGGAGACAGTTCTCACAAATCACGAACTTTCTGCATAGACTCGAATCTAATCCATCCACAATCTCTGTTGCCCCAAATCATATATTAAAGTTTATCATATTAGATAGAATTCTAATTTGACATCTGAATGCACCCCCAATTAGGTATGGGGAGCGAACGAAAAATGGATGGATTTCGCCCGTATTTAACAAAAAATAAAAACAATGCATTTTGCAATTCAAAAGATCATGAATGGTTCTGTTCCGACAATTGACAGGATGGCAGGTATTGAACTATACACCACACATTTTGTAGGAATAGGAGGTTCAATAAAGGTAAAAAACGAAGATTTTAAGGTTATTGAATTGCTATCTGAATCAATATCAAAAGACATTTCTAAAATACCTGATACCTCCTACAGATTTCCGTTATTACTACTAAATAAGAAAGGATTGGATTCTAACCATGCAATTATGGAGATATTCAACGAACTCGGAACAAGAATCAGAGTCCTTGGAATTAAGGATGCGAAGGCTGTTACTGTGCAATATGCCACTTGCGAGGGCAACAACTACAAAGAAGGTAGGACTAGACATACCATCTTGTCACTAGCTGGATACACAAGGCAGTCTATAAAGAAATCTCATATAATGGGAAACCATTTTGATATACGCATTACAAATCCAGCTAGAAGTGATATTTCAGACTTTATTACCGAGATAAGGAATATCCCAAATTATTATGGGCTTCAAAGGTTCGGCAGTGAAAGACTAGTTACTCATCTAGTCGGGCGAGAAATTGTCAGAAGGAATTTCAAGAAGGCAGTAGAAATATTTTTGTGTTATACCACAGAATACGATACTCGATTTAGTAAGGAAATACGAGAAAAATGCAGGGATCCAAAAAATTATCGAAATGTCATAAAGATAATCCCAAAAGGAATGGA
>JAICFW010000011.1 GCA_025923455.1 Nitrososphaeraceae archaeon
TGTTAGTACTTACACAAGTAACGAAAGGAATGCTATCAAGACTACATTCGAAGCGATAAATTTTTGAACCAACATTGTCTGTTCCTGAAAATGCAAAGGTCATCGAATTGGATCTGGTATTACTATTGTTTGCTACTATCATGTCGTCGCCATCAGATGCAGAATCTATCTGAGTGTTTGATGTTTCCGTATTAGCCGTCCATGTATATGAAGCGGGAGTTGAATCCTTATTTCCAGCGTTATCTTCGGATCGTACACTGAATGTATGTGTTCCATCGATAACATTAACCGTGTTAGTACTTACACAAGTAACGAAAGGAATGCTATCAAGACTACATTCGAAGCGATAAATTTTTGAACCAACATTGTCTGTTCCTGAAAATGCAAAGGTCATCGAATTGGATCTGGTAATACTATTGTTTGCTACTATCATGTCGTCGCCATCAGATGCAGAATCTATCTGCGTGTTTGATGTTTCCGAATTAGCCGTCCATGTATATGAAGCGGGAGTTGAATCCCTATTTCCAGCGTTATCTTCGGATCGTACACTAAATGTATGTGTTCCATCAATAACATTAACCGTATTAGTACTTACACAAGTAACGAAAGGTTTACCATCAACACTACATTCGAATTGATTCAATGTTTTGCCTTCATTGTCTGTTCCTGAAAATGAAAATTTCATAGAGTTGGATGTTGTGCTACCATTATTGACAATTGCATTGTTATCTCCATCTATAGCAGTGTTTATTGTGGTGTTAGGGCTATTTTCATTGTTAGTCTCATTGTCATTGTTGTCAATTTGTCCAAAAGCTACATTAGCCATGATTCCAATGTTAATTCCTGAAAATGAAGTAAAAGTACCTAAAAAATAAATAATTATAGTAAAAATAACGATTAAGTATAACATTGAATGTGATTTACCAGAAAATCTCATTACCTATTTGTATCTTGAGCGTGAAGTATATTAACGTAAACATAAAGAATTATTCTAAAAAATTCTAAAAGACTCCAATACTTGGATAATATTGCAATCATTATTGTTTATGGAACTGTAATTATCATTAAATTGAAAAAAACCTAGGATTTTCAACCGGATCCAAGCTTTATCAAGAGGCTCATTTCCCATTGATTCAGGATTGAAAAAACCGTAATCATAGATTCCCTTCTTTGATGGAGATAAGAAAACTCAACTGTATATATATGGTCTATAATGATAGCAAATCCATGAAATTGGTATGTATGAATATCGCTAGAATTTTCATGATTGGAGTTGCACTTGCTGTCCCATTTGTTTTCGCAAGCTCAGTAAATGCCCAAAATCAAAATATGACCCCCAGTATGGTTATTAATATGAGCGATCTATCAATAAAAGTTGGAAATACAACTAGTAATGAAACAATTACTTTTTCCAACAATACCGGCGCGGAAATTGAAAATTCTACTGATTCAAATTAGAAAGTAAATCTTGCAGTTTTGTAAGAATTTGGAATGCTAATGACTGAATGCTGTACTCATGCAATTCTTTTTATTATGTGATAGCCGAATTCTGTTTTTACAGGTTCTGAAATCTGGTTTTTTTCAAGGTTAAATGACGCTGCCTCGAAGGGGTTTACCATAACTCCCCTTCCAAAAAAGCCAAGGTCGCCACCTCGTTTACCGCTTCCCCTATCTATTGAGAATTCTTTTGCCAACTTATCAAAGCTTTCACCTTTTTTTAATCTTTCAAGTATTGAAAGTGCTTCACTTTGCTTCTTTACAAGAATATGCGAACACTTAATCTTGTCTGCCAATTTCATAATTTGTAATGATATGGAATATATTGTTTTCCAAGATAATTTCAATCCATGATATCTCTGTATTGAGCATATACTTGATCACACTAACTTTACCTAAGACTGGTAAGTTTCTAAACTATAATTTCAATAGATAATGGCCAGGCTTTGTCAATCTATACTGCTAATTCGACCTGTGATTTTTCACTTTCTTTGACTACCCTAAATATTGTTTCTACAAATCCTTCCAATTCTTTCTCATGAGAGACTACTATTACCTGAGCTGCACTGAGCTCTTCTAAAACATACTTTATTTGAACAAGTTGTTCCTTACTAAAGCCATCGGTAGGCTCATCAAGAATCAATAGATTGTCTTCAATCATAACCATTCTCCTTATAATTTCATTAAGTGCTAATCTATACGCAAGTGCGATTGAGGATTTCTCTCCTCCACTTAAACTATCAACTTCCAAGTGATATCCACTTTGATTCACAATAGGCGTAAAGAATTCATCAATTTCTACATCTATATCACCAACTTCAATCAGTAAGTAAAACCACTTTTGGAATAATCTATTGAATTCTTCCTTCACGCTGATTAAAACTTGAGATTCTATCTGATCTAATGACGGAATAAAATGTTGATTCAGCCATGTGCCTATCTGATCTGTGAAGATAATCTTATCAACTCTTTCCTCCAATTCGCCTATTTTCTTGTTAAGCAATTCAATTTGCTTCAGATTGTTATCATGTTCTGTTTTTCTCATGGCAAGGTTCTCCTTCATTTTCATTAATTCATTCTCAAGTAATTCTTTATCTGAATCCAAGCTGTTTATATTATTTTCAACCTCTTGTCTATCCCGAAATATTACCTTTACTTCATCCAGTTTCTTGGAGAGCATTAAAACTTCATTGTCTAGCTCCAGTAACGACTTTTCCTTAATTTTTTTTTCTTCAATCTTACGTTGCTTTGATTTTATCAAATTAGAATGTTCCACAAATGTACTATCAAGATTTGTCTTTTGATAATCATTTACTATTTTACTCAACGAGTCATAACTCTCCTTATACGAATAAATCTTATTTAATTTGTCATCCAATTCATCCAGTTCTTTTAACTTTTCGGCAAAATAACTACCTTGTAATTTGGTCTCTATCAATTTCTTGTTTTTTGCTTTTTCGATTATCTTAGATTTTATTTGTTGTTTGTTATTCAGAACGACATTTAATCTTGCGATCTTAATTTGAATTTTTTGTAATTCTAATTTCTTAGTTTCTACTTGCTTTATCCCTTTTAGTAACTCATCTTTCTTAATTTGATTTGTTTCTAGATCCTTTTCAAACTTGTCAAGTTTATTTTTCAGGAAATCCTTACTTTGTAAAAATTTCGTTTCCATTTCCAATATATGTTGTTCATTTAACTTTTGTTTACAGTATGGACACACTGCATTTTGCCTTAACTGTAACACTGAATCGAGTTCAGATTTTTGTTTTGATATTTCATTAGTGATAGAGATCATCTCTGACCTTATATTAGAAAGAATGTCGGAGACATAGTCCAATTCCGTTTGGAAATCAGTTGAATCATTAATGTTATTTTTTAGTAGGGTTTCTTCTTTTTTCAAATAATTCAAGTTCTCTATGTCATCCTCAATTCTTTGTAGATCCAAATCAAGCTCTTCTATTTCCGAATCTAGCGTTTTGATATTAGACCTGAATATTTCTCGCTCGCTGTTGATACTACTTTCTAATTTTACTTTTTCAAGTAACAGTTTATCATATTGTGAAGCATGCCCCGTAACATTTACTAGAGCGTCTCTTTTTTGAATATAATCTTGATACTTTGGACTAAGATCAGTAACTATTTTTTCACTTCGGTGGATATCGTTTAATTCATTACTTATCTTACCAAGCTCCAAGTTCGTATCTTCTTTAAGCTTCAAGTTCTTATCCAATGTAGATTGCAGATGGAAAATGGAAGATTCTGCAAGTATTATTCTTTCTTTCATTTGTCGTGCCTCCAGCATTTTCTTCAATATTAATTGAATTTTATCATTAAGATTAACTGTACTATCCTTAATGTAGTCAATTTCATCTTTCAATGATGCTGTAATATTCTGTATGTTTTGTAATTCCTTCTTGTAGTTACCAAGATCATTCGTCATAGACCTCTTTATCTTAGTAACGGTTCGTATCCATGCAGAAAATTTCTCTGCGTTTTTCTTTGCTATACTATATTCTTCTAAACCAAACGCCCTTCTCAGAATTTCAACTCTTCTTTCGTTATTGGATGTCAATACATTTTTCATCATCTCTTGAGGAGTGTAAATTGCAAAGCGATAGATCGTTGAAGTTGTTTTTGTCTGGCTTCTTTCGTTGATTCCAATTATATTTAGGATTTTAGACTTTAATTCACTAACTGAATATGAATTCCTAACCCCATTGTCATAAAGAAAACCTTCCTCCTGAAAAATTTTATTGCCTCTTCTTAGCAGAGATCTAAAAACATTATAGATTTTACCACCACTTTCAAATTCTAGAAGTACGGAGCCCTTACTCTCCCCAATTCGGAGTAAATGATTTGCATCAATATCACCCAGTCCAAAAAGGGCAAACTCAATAGCCGAAAGGATGGTTGATTTTCCTGAACCAATATCACCTTGAAATAATATCCTTCCCATGGGAAGTTCAATAGTCGTTTTTTCCTTATAGCTTCTAATATTGGTAATTTCTATTTTTTTAATTATCATAAAATTATCTTTATAGAGGTATTAGGAATATGGAAGAAATAAAAGATTATTGATCGTTTTCATAACACAGGTCAGAATTCGACTATTTCGTCTGAATCATTAAAGCTAGAAGAGTTTTAACAATATTGTATATCGGTAAATTAATTGCCATCTCCTTTGATAACATGTTATGAGGTAATTATAACCATGAAAGAGTTTACGAAATAGCAAAAGATATATCATAATTCATGCAATTGAAACTCTTTACATTAACCATTATAAGTTTTAAAGTCCTAAATGATTTTTAATGAATATACTAGTTATTATTTTGGTAGGAACAATTGCTCTTTCATTGGGAATTTCATATCCAATGATGAGTCTAGCGCAGCAATCACAATCTGAACAACTTCCAGATCAAATAGATGTTCCGATGAATATGACCCTAAAACTCAAGGAAGGCGGAAATGAAGAAGTAAATGCAACAGAAGCAAAAGACGTGACTGTAAACCTAAAGGTACAAACCGGTCAGGATGGAAGCCCTACTGAGATACCAATAGCAGCAAAAGTATCAAATGATACCACTGTTCAGGACCTTGAATTGTGTGCAATAGTGCAAGAAGGAAATGAAATGTGCAATTCGTTAGAAGATTTAGTGAAAGCAACAGAAGAAAATCAATCAAATGGAACATCATCTGATGAATCATCTGACGAGTCGTCAAGTTCTGGCAACTCAACTGAAAACAATAACGAAGACGAAGATAACTAGGAATTATCCTAGTCTATCCTTTTTTTATAACCGTCATCAAAATTTTGAATATTTAAATTTAATAACTCATTTGATATCGAAGACAAAGAATTGATAGCAGACGGCAGTGATTACTTTCAAAGTGTAGATTGTCTGCCATGTCTGTAGCAAGTTTTGATTTAGTTGGAAATTTGATCTACTTTAGATCTCTCATGTTTTTGTACCGCTCTGATGAGTCGGCAGGATCCGAAGGTATTCCAGTCATTCTTTCTTTGACAATTCTTAACCTGTCTGCCGATGAACCAGATTGAAAACTTTCTGACGGTTCTTCGCCGTAAAGGAATCTATCATGAATTTCATCTTCGTTATTACTTAACCAAATATTTTCACTGTCATAAGTCCCTCTTCAATGTATTAACTATACCTTGGGAACAGGTGATACATAAGCATGTGAGAACATCAGATAATGTTGATGTTGGTAATGTAGATAAGGTTGGAAACGAATTTATAGTCATAAGGGATGGAGTTGCAAACATCCATCTGTATTATGTTCCAAAGCCCTACATTACAAATTATGATGGCAGTTCGCTATGGATAGACGTACTCAGCGGACTTGTTGATCCTAAATTCGAACGTCAAGAGGAACCCACGCAAGAAGAAATCGATATGTTGATGAATGAAGTACCGTACTAAAAAGTTCAATTTTATAGTTTGCTTGAACATCGGAATTTGTAAAATTAAGGTAGGCTGACACTATGAATTTCGTTATCACAAACTGCGCACATAAACCTTTTACAGCTTTCACACCACTCTACCTTATTGGTTGTATTACAAGAATCGCATGTATGCAATTTCATTTCGCTCCGATCAAGTCGTATTTTATAATCCTATTAGACATGATACTTTAAAGAACATTATTACTTTTAAGGATCTGTTGATCTTCGATCCTATTGTTCATATTAGGCAGAAAACTAGTACAATTGGATATGAACTTTTATAATACTTACAAGTTTTTCTAGCTATATATTTTTCTTAAGATTTGTGCTTGAAACAAGTATCTGATTTGAATAGATCTGATGACTCGGCCTTCTTACAATCTTCTTGACTTGAAAAACAAACCGGTCTTTCTTCTGGGAATGCCGATATGTAGCACCAATCGGTCCAAAAGCTTGAATCATTTGAATCAGCAGCCAATACGTAATATGAAGTTAGAAAATTATCACCAATAATCGGCGTTAATAATAAACTAATTATCACATAAATCCCTTTGCGATTCACTAATTTATCTTGTCATAAATAATAATTAAGTCTTCAGGGAAAAATAATACATAAATTAATTCAGAATGTGATACTACTATTTGGTTACGTATGATTTGTCTCCTTGTGTTACCAAGAATAAGAGCACATTTGTTCCAGAAATTTAATTGGACAAACCCTATATATGACCCCCGCACTATACGAATTAGTAGGTTAATAAAACTACTACAATCTTTGTCTTTCTAGGACGCACAACCTGCTATACGAATGGAGATATTTCCTAAATATCATAAAAATATCCTTCTTCGTCAAATACTGACTTTGCAGAGGAAATTATTCTATCTTCATACGTACTTGTATTTTCATTTTCCAGTTTATCATTTCGAAGAATTTCTAAGAGAGACAGGGAGATGCTTTCTCCGCCATTGCCTATTAACTTTGAATTTATTTGTTTTTTTAATTTATCGGAAAGCATAGATTCTGATTGGAAATTCTTGATGTTTTCATGAAATATTTCTCTTTCTATATCTAACTTGTTGTCACTTTGTACTGCAATGGTCTTTAATTCATCGGTTGACAGACTATTAGTATTAATGAATGACAATAAAGCGCCTTTGTTTGAAATGTCCAAGCTAAATTTTCCAAAATCAATATCTGAGCGTTTTCCAATTAATTTCCCTTTTACTTTTAATAAGACTATCTTATTCTTGACCTGTAATTCGGATATATTTCTTGTAATTTCATTTTCTAATTTTTCCGTGCTCCACTTTGATGCTACTATTTCGTTATAGAGTATCTCAGCTCCACTAATCTCAATAAACCTACAATCCAATATTTCCTTATCAAATGAAATTATGTAGAATCCCCGTTTCTCTCCTTTTGCAGTCTCTTCTAGATCCTGAAAAGTAGAACCAAAAAGAGGTCCAGGATAGACTATCACGCCATTATCAATTTTCTTTTCGAGCCTCTTGTGAATGTGTCCGCCACCGTAATAATCAAACCCTTTTGGGAGAAAAGATATAGGTAGTGAATCCTTAAAATTCCTGTCCAAAGGAAGAATTTCTTGTATTCCTTTATGTAGAAGAAATATCTTGAATCCATCTTCCATTTCTAGGTTTTTTCTATCAAGTTTTTCATAGATCTCCTTATCTAATCCAACCTTTCTTCCTGAAATACCTGTTATTTTTGCCCCCGTTTTTTTGTCAATAAAGAATTTTAATACCACTGAATTAGAATCTGTTTGAAATTCAGTCGGTTTGATAAATAGTTCCGCTGAATGTAGAATATCTATCATGGAAATGGTGGCGGTATTAAAATCATGTGAACCATAAATCATGTAAACAGGTATTCCCGAATCTCTTGCTTGCTTTAATATTTCAACGGCTCGCTTAACTGGTCCGAGCTGAGGAATATTTACATCAAAAAAATCACCGGTAATTATGATGAAATCAACTTGTTCTTCTATAGAGATTGATATAGATTTTTCAAATGCTTGTAAATTAAGATCCCTGAGCTTGGGATTTCTCCATGAGCCTATATGGCAGTCAGTTATATGAGCAAATTTGTACAATCCTGTGTATTTAATTCCAATTGTATTTTAATATTCATTTTTTATAAAAGATCACATGTCCAAGAACTACTGTACTTTATTGTAGTTATTTGACAGAGCATGATTTTATAATGATCACTTAAGTTTTCCAAGCATAAAAGCCTCGTGCAATGATCTTACTGCTTTTTCACAGTCAGTATTATCAACGACAAAGGCCAAATTAAGTTCAGAAGATCCCTGCGCAATCATGATTACATTGATATTATCTTTTGAAACAGATGAAAAAACTCTAGCAGCAATTCCCTTAATACCCCGCATACCAGAGCCTACTACTGCAATTACTGCCACATCTTCGTTCACTCGAACATTTTTAATGACTTTGTCAAGTAGCGTCAGGTCCAGTGTAGTTGTGGCAGTATCTAAATCGTCTTTTTTTACTACCATTGAGATACTTGATTCTGAAGGGCTCTGAGAGATCATCATGATATTTACGCTTTTTCTAGCTAATGCGTCAAAGATTTTCGCTGCTGTTCCAGGCGCGCCAACCATCCCTCCTCCGCTAACATCAATCAATGCAGTATTGCGGATAGCTATTATTGACTTTACTATATTTTGTGAAGACTTGTTTGGATTTTTTGAGATTACTGTTCCTTCATTTGATAAATTAAATGCATTTCTTATTCTAATGGGAATCTTTGTATCCATAACAGGTTCAAGTGCCCTCGGATGCATATACTTCGCACCAAAAAGCGATAATTCAATTGCTTCTGCAAATGATACTTCTTTGAGGACTCTCGCTTCTTTTACAATATGTGGATCTGCGGTCATAAGACCGTTTACATCGGTCCATAACCAAACCTCATCAGCATCGACACAAACAGCAATAATTGTGGCAGTGTAATCCGATCCACTCCTTCCCAGTGTGGTTATGTTTCCATTTTGATCTCCCCCGATAAATCCGGTAATAACTGGAATCTTATTTTCTTTTAGAAGAGGATCGATGTGATACTTTACTCGTATTTTAGTAGTATCTAAAAGTGGTCGCGCATGACCAAATTTTGAATCAGTCAAAATTCCTGCTTCCTGTCCGGTCAGGTATACGGAATCAAGTCCCTTATCTAACAGAGAATAAGAAATTATTGGAGTAAGAAGTCGTTCTCCAAAAGAAAGAAGGTAATCCATTGCTTTTTCGGTTACTTCTGAGAGCATTACGATGCCATTCAAAATATTCTCCATCTCTTTTAGAAGAGCTTCAACTACTTGGATTGCTTTGGATTTGTAACTCTTATTTTTGATACAGTCTTGAATAATATTAACATGTATTTCTCTAGTCTTGTTGATAAAATCCTTGATCTTTCTTTTATCACGTTTCAAGACATATCTTGAAACATTCAAGATCTCATCGGTCATCCCCGTTACTGCTGAAAAAACTCCAATTATTTCGTTACCTTTATCATGATAAGACTTGACCAGATTAGTGATATGGACAATTTTTTTTCCAGAATCTACGGCAGTGCCCCCAAACTTCATTACCAGGCGCATTTAAGACAATCTATAGTGATATTACAGATTAATACATGTATTGTTACTCTTCGAGAGCATTTAGGAGGATCCTCAAAATAAGAGAGATTTTTATTTGGTTGCTTCCGATATAGTTGCGTGTCTAATTTTTCAAACGATGAAAAACTACTGCTGATACAACACTGCATATATAAATATGATTCAGAAGAAATTCTTAAGGAAAAATTGAAGGGATATTTCTCTCATAAAGACATTGAGTCTGCAATAGATACACTGATAGCTACACAAAGGATTCGCAGAATTGGGCAAGATGCGCTTCAGAATAATGAGAGCCATACAGGCACAATACCGGAAATTCCAGAAAATTTACGATCGATAGTTGATAGCTTGTGATTAATGTTGCTCAAAAATCTAAAAAATAAGTAATTTAAGAAAAATTTGACTGGTCGCAACTGCGGCAAGGGTTTTACTTATTTCCCATAATTCCGCCGAATATGTTCTTTAGTGCATCCAAAACTGGATTGCCGGTCTGATTACTTGCGGTTTCAGTAGCATTAGCTGTTTCATTTGCAACAGTACTAATAGCAGTTTCTGTTTCATCTATTGCGGTTTCAGTAGTATTTGCCACACTAGACGAGGCATTTGATGCCGCAATTATTAGCTCATTTGCTTCCTCATTCACAGCTATTCCTGTTTCGTTGGTCGTATTTGATGGACTTTCAGATACATTGCTGCTTACATTAGATAGCATATTCATTGTGTTGTTCATTGCTGTCTGAGTGGCATTTGACGCAGCATCTGAGGCCAAGCTAAGTACATTATCTGCCTTATCCATCAATTCACCAGTAGCGTTAGCAGTAGCATTAGCAGCTGTACCGAGAATATCTTGTGCTTCGGTCATTACTCCACTTGTTGCGTTAGCAGTTGCATTAGCAGCTGTACCGAGAATATCTTGTGCTTCGGTCATTACTCCACTTGTTGCACTTGTTGCATTAGCTGTAGCATTTGAGAGAGTGTCCATTGCTTGGCCTGTTGCGTTAGCAGTTGCATTAGCAGCTGTACCGAGAATATCCTGTGCTCCGGTCATTGCTTGGCCTGTTGCGTTAACCGTTGAATTCATTGCTTCGCCTGTTGCGTTAATTGTGTCTGATGTAATTGTAGGTGTTGACGGAACAGTTTGAGCATTGATATTCAAATTTGAAATCACAACAATAGTGGTCACCATGAGTAGTACTGACAAATATCCCTTACCAATCATGTCCTTGTAAAAGAAATACTGTCTTTTAATGGTTTGCAGAAATTTAAATTAGTCGGCTTTCAAATGAAATATTTATCTTATTTATTAAATTGTTAATAAAATATGTATCAAAAAGAAAAAAGGTTTGATTATCGATACAATAGTACAATTTTGATTAGACTTTAGTTATTACTCAATAGTATAGTCTTGGCGCGATCAAAGACTTTTATCCACATAGGCCATGTTAACCTTTTTGTATTTGTATTTTGTCGGCTGGGATGATATGATGCAATCAAATAATTGTCGTTCACTTTGTAGTTAGCCAAATGATAAAATTGAAGTTTTTTTAGATTGTTGATTCTACAATATGTCTGGAATGCAATTAATCCTAAGCAAATCACAACTCTTACATTTCTCAATAATACAAGTTCCTTTATTAGATAGTTTGAACAATTCAGTAATTCTGAAGTGAGTGGCTTATTGGAAGGGGGAGCGCATCTTATACATGAGGTAATGAATACATTCTTCAGAATCAATCCATCATTTTCAGAAATACTACTTGGACTATTTGAGAAACCAGTTTCATACAGTGCTTTCATTAGCCATTGTCCAGAATGATCTCCTGTGAACAGTCTGCCAGTTCTATTTGCACCATGGGCTCCTGGAGCCAAGCCAATAATCAGAAGTTTCCCTTCAATGTCTCCAAGACCAGTAACCGGTTGTGCCCAGTAAATTTCATTTAAATAACGTCTAACCTTGTACTTACCAACCTGGAGTCTATAAGTTACTAACCTTTCACATAGTGAGCAATTGACTATTTCCCCGTTTATACTATCTACGGTAACTAAACTTTTCATCTAAGCATAATAATAATTTACAACATTGTTAGAAGTCAGTTTAGTAATCAATAGACTATTCTGGTACTGAATCAGAGACCAATTTTCCATTTTCTATTTTGATGAATAAATATCGATTATCTTTGAAGATTAATGTGAGTTCGTCATTTTGTACTTCTACATCCAACAACTCTTGTCCCTTGATACCATCAAACTTTGCCATTAGTCCTATTTCAAATTCAACTATATTTATAGTAAGATGAATGAATCAGTCAGGGAAAGTTGATTTCCTAAATTTTAACAACTTTAATAGTTTCAGTCTGTCCATGCAACTCTATTGGCTCTGTATAAAGATGCTTTCCCCATGAGACTGCAATGTCTACATGAATCTCATTTTCTCCCTTTTGTAAGTTATTGCTTTGAAGTTCTATAGTTTTAGTTACATCAAACAACAGCGATTTAGCTTCCTCAATAGTCAATGGATAGTATGGAGTTTCATCCTTTATTATGGAAATCCAGACTCTATACGATAATTTAGGATTCCTCGTCCAGAATAACACTGCTTTTCTTACGAATTTTATCTTTTCAATTGACTTTCCACCTGCCCGCACATCTAGAGAAACACTAAGTCGAAAAGCGTTATCATGTTTGTCATATGCCCTCTCCCAATTTTTTTGCGAAAAAATTTCTCTTATCAGGCCATCTATATTAAAACCCATGTCCAAGGTTAAAATCGTATTTGATCCTATGCTCTTATGAGACGTACCAAGTTTGATGTCTGAAATAAGGCTTTTCTGCAAGGGGCTTCGCAGATGGTATAATTTATATCTTCAATAAGTAGTTGTCTGTATCATGCAGGCAGAGTTAGAAAATTACAAATCAAATGAAGTCAATCTAAATGTCAGTGAAGATATTTCAATTTTATACATTGTGCAACACGAACTCTTGAATCAAAAGGAAGTAGAATTTGCGGGTGTTGTACTCAAACACCAATTAAAGGAAGATTTTAGTTTTAGAATTGTAACCAAGAAGTCAAAGCCACTTGATGTTTTGCATAAGGCTTTACAATCTTCATCGGATAATGCCGCAAAAGTTAAGGAAATGATCGAAACGGAAATAAATAAAGAGAGTGCTGGTTCTGCTTGAAGTTTTGTCCGAATTGTGAAAGCAGAATGAAGCCAAGAATTGAGGAGAATATTTTGATTTGTCCAAAATGTGGTTTCACAGAAGCAAAGAATGAAATCAAGTCAGTTCCCATGATAGATCAAAGTGGAGCCAGTCTTAAAATAGTTGAATCTGAGAAGGGCCCTAGTGCTCTACCAACTACAGGTATTGATTGTCCCAAATGTGGAAACAATTTGGCATTCTGGTGGATGTTACAAACTAGATCTGCTGATGAAGCTACAACCCAATTTTATAGATGCACTCAATGTAGCCACACATGGCGAAATTATGCCTGAAAAGTGATATTATTGTGCCAGTACTGGTGCTATAAAATAATTATATAAATTATTACAATAAATCGCAAAATTTATAATTCTATTTTACCGCATATTTGTTAGAGTCTCGACTCTATATCATTTTACGTAAAATAGGAATGTTTAAAATGTTTTGAATCTGCCACTTGATTGATATAGTTGGTATTTTTAGCGAAGACAAAATCACCCGACGAATGGAAGGCAGTTACTTCTGCAATATCTACTTTAGTTGACGAGGCAACGTTCGAGGCTACTGTTGAAGGTTTATCGTTTAGAGGCATGGATCCTTCGCACGTAGCATTAATTGATATTAGTTGGCCAAACTCTGCGTTTGACGGATATGAATGTGATTCAGCGCTAAAATTTGGTGTTAGGATAGATGAGTTTTCAAAATTAATGAAAAGAGCCGAGAAAAAGGATGCAGTAGAAGTTTCTGTGGAAGAGAACAGCTTGCTTCACATCAAGATTCTAAATGGTTACAAGAGAGAATATAAAATGCGGTTAATAGAAAGTACAGGAGGATCCACTCCCTTACCAAAATTAAATTTCAATTCCAAGATAATATTGACTCCAGCATCTTTTGACAAGATCCTGTCTGATATTGAAGTAGTCTCAGAATATATAACAATAGAATCTGATGAAAAGAAAATTACCTTTTCTGGTAAAAGCGATTCTGGTGAAGCTGATATTGTCATTGAATCAGGCAGTGAAGGTCTGGAGGAATTACAGGTGAAAGACACAAGCAAAGCTACCTATAGTTTGGACTACTTATCAAAAATCACAAAAGCCATAAGCGCCTCTGGAGGTTCACTGGTACTTGAATATTCTACAAAAATGCCACTTAGATTAGAATTTAGAGTAGCCAATGTAGGAAGAATTCATTTCTATTTAGCTCCAAGGGTACAGGACTAGAATCTTTACTTGTTACCCAATACGCATAGATACGCAGAAATTGTGATGGTTTACTGACAGTTATTAATTTGCAATAATAAAAAACATCAAGATCTATTCAATATGCAATAGTTCTATAATCGCACATATATTTCACCATTTTTTTCAGATACTTGAAAGAGTAACAAATTATCAGATTTTGTCCAATTCGGATTTTGATCCTTCCATTTGTTTGGAACATGGAGCAATTTGCCGTTATTTAGATCATATTCAAAATCATGCATATAGCATATTATTTTTGTTCCCTTTATATCACTCTTTGAGAGAGATGCACCCCTGTGAGGGCAACAATTATCGAAAGCAAACAGATGTTCATTAGATCTACATACAAGTATATCAGAACCCCGGACATTTACTACCTTCATTGAATTATTTGGCAGTTCATCACTATTGCACACTTTATAGTCCATTATTGAATACTAGACTATTTCCATTCTATAAATTCATTTTTAATATGTGGTTGATTTGAATTTATTTTTTCCTATAAATACGGAGTACAATATCGTTATAAAGATCGTTTGCGTCGTAAATACACAATTGAAATATTATAGGGTAGGTGAAATTAAGAAAGATGAATTTCTAGGAAAGGATATCAAAATTAGGGGTTGGGTATATAGAATACGCAAACAGAAGGATAAAGCATTCATAATAATTAGAGATGATCGCGGCGGAATAATTCAATGTGTATTGCCAAGTACAACTGTTCCGGATATAACGATAGAATCCTCCCTTGAGATTCAGGGTACCTTGTTCAAAGATGAAAGAGCAAAGGATGGTGGATATGAAATTAGAGGAAATGACATCAAGATTCATAGTATAGCTAGCAATGATTTTCCAATTGGAGAATATCAAAGTACTGAATTATTACTGGATTTCAGACATCTGACTTTGCGAACAAGAAAAATGATCGCCGTAGCAAAAATACGGGCAACTATTCTTGAAAAAGTACGTAATTGGTTTATTGAAAATGATTGGATCGAAGTTAACGTTCCCACTTTAGTCAAGAGTGCGGTTGAAGGTGGATCTACTCTCTTTCCGGTAAAATATTTCAAGGAAGAAGCATTTTTGTCTCAGAGTGCCCAGTTATATTTAGAAGCCTTAATTTTTTCATTGGGTCCAGTTTGGACGGTAAGTCCCTCATTTAGGGCTGAAAAATCAAGAACTCTCAGACATCTTGCAGAATACTTGCATTTGGAAGCAGAAGCTCCTTGGATATCTCTTGATGATCTTTTTTCAATTCAGGAAAGATTACTCGTCAATTTAATTGGACATGTCATAAAAGAGAGAAAGGAGGAGCTTGAATACTTGAAAAGAGATATTCCATCTTTGACAGAAATCAAAGAACCATTTGACAAGTTGAGCTATACTGAGGCCATCAAAACTCTCTCTTCTATGGACATACAGATTCAAGATGATGAAGGAACTAGGAAAATAAAATGGGGGGATGATTTGAATATAGATTCTGAAAAAGCCCTTACAAAGGATCGTATTAACCCAGTTTTTGTGTATGGTTATCCTCTAGAGGTTAAACCATTCTATGTAAAAGAGGATCCAGAAACTCCTGGACTTGCTCTAACTACCGACTTACTTTTGCCAAATGGATTTGGTGAGGTTAGCAGTGGCGGTATGAGGGAAGATAATATCACCTTACTGAAATCCAGGATTGAAAAAGAAGGCTTGAAAATGAATTCATATTCATGGTATTTGGACCTTAGAAAATATGGATCAGTGCCCCATGGTGGATTTGGTATAGGTATTGAGAGATTGGTAAGGTGGATAACTAATCTGGAGGACATCAAGGAATGTGTACTCTTTCCAAGAACAATGGCAAGACTTGATCCCTGACGTTTTATTGATACACTATCCGCCCGAGATTTTACTGAAAGAAAGTTGCAAAATTAGAATAATCTAGTTTCGCACTAATTAATGATCGGCAGTTTGCTGCATCATCTTTTTATATCTCATTCACATCCTTCTTGTTATGCCAAAGGCATTTGTCCTAATGAATGCTGAATTAGGTAGCGAAGATTCGATTGTAAGTGAGCTTAAGAGCATCGATGGTGTGAAAGAAATTTACCAAGTTTATGGAGTTTATGATATAGTAGCCCAAGTTGAATCAGAAACTATGGAAAAAGTCAAAGAAACAATTACATGGAAACTACGAAAATTAAATGGGGTGAAGTCTACCCTAACCATGATTGTGATGGAATGACAAAACATCCATTTTTTTATTCAAATTTGCAACTCTAGAATTTATGATTTTTTAGTAAATTACCATTCTATTTTCTGTTAATGTAATCAATACCAAATTTAAGATGCAACATTGAAAAAACCTGTTACCTGAAATAATATTTCATGTAAAAAAAGGTAAGGAATACTAAATTATTAATTAATATAGCATACCATTAGTAGTATTGTTACCAGATGACTAATTTAATAACAATAAACTCTGTTTTAGCAAAAAAACGGTAAATGAACTCACAATCAATTAATATATACTTTGCACAAAATAATAGAAATATTGACCAGCGATGAAAATCGGAACAAGTTAAAAGAATTGTTCAAAAAGTTTAATGTAAAATTAGGAGATTCAGTGATTATTGAAACAAAAAATGCTAAACATGTGGGTGTCTTGATTCCAAGATACGAATACGCTGATGTCAGTCATCTAGTTTTGAAATTGAAGAATGGATACAATATTGGTATCAATTTAGAAAAAATTAATAGTATAAAAAAAACTCCTGTAGAATCAGATCCAACAAAATCCGACACTCATAACAGTTTGACTGAAAGTGACAATATAAGAGATTCTCCTGATTCCCAGCTCCCAAATCTATCATTGTTAAGTACAGGAGGTACCATTTCAAGTAAAATTGATTATAGAACAGGTGGAGTAATGCCAGCACTCACAGCAAAGGAACTTAATGATTCAATTCCAGAGCTTAAGAAATTAGCTAACATTAATCCAGAAGTTGTACTGAGTGAATATAGTGAAAATATTAGGCCTGAGCATTGGACACTCATGGCAAGAAAAATTGCAGATAATGTTTTATCAGGAAAATATGATGGGATTGTCGTATCGCATGGTACTGATACCATGCACTACACATCTGCGGCGCTAAGTTTTGCACTTCAGGCTCTGCCAATCCCAGTAGTATTGGTTGGAGCTCAAAGATCATCAGACAGACCTTCATCAGATGCATCAACTAATTTGATAGGAGCCTGCACATTTGCGACCAGATCCAAATTCTCAGGCGTCTTTGTTGCCATGCATCATACGATTTCAGATGATGTAATAGCATGTCATATAGGTACTAGGGTAAGAAAAAATCATACAAGTAGACGGGATGCATTTCATTCTATTGACATCTCACCATTTTCACTTATTAAAAAAGATCAAATAGAGATATGTGAACAATATACGGACCTGAAATTTCATGAAAGAAACAAGCGTCTTGAAAACTTGGTTGTAAGATCAAAGTTTAACGACAAAGTTATGTTATTAAAATTCTATCCTGGTTTTGATTGCAAAGTTATAGATTACTGTGTTGAAAAGGGAAACAAAGCAATTATCTTCGAAGGCACGGGCCTGGGTCATATAAATAAAGAATGCTTTCATCAGATAAAGAATGCAGTGAAGAAAGGAATTCTTGTATTTATGACATCACAATGCATCTGGGGTAAAACTTCGCTAACTGTCTATGATACTGGAAGAGATCTTTTGGAGATAGGAGTAATCCCTCTTTATAACACAACCTCAGAAACCGCATTAGTCAAGGCAATGTGGTGTTTGGGAAACTTTGAAGACAAAGACGTCACAAGGATGATGACAAGCAATATTGCGAATGAGTTCACAAATCGGATCATTTTAGACTAGTTGCAGACAAGACATGGAATTCTGCCACCGTAATGAAATTTGCGCAAGAATTGCACGACCGACACGTCCATGGTTCCGTGGTTCCTATGCGATAATTCCAGAAAACAGTTGTTGGTTAGAAATAGGCCCTACTGCATTTTGGATAAACAAGCAGTTATCACAAAATATTCAAAGGTCAATTCAAGTACAAATCTCATTGAGTTACGTTAGTAGGTCCAAGTTCATAGATCCTATGTCCGCTGTACCCACCAATTGGTCTTAGTACACCTTTTGATTCAAGTGAACGAAGAAATGAATTTGCTATTGAAATTTTTACGCCCATTGACCTAGCTAATGATTGGGACGTAATTGGTTTCATGTTTTTTATGGTCTTCAATCCTTGCGATTCTTCTATAGCTATCAGTGTTTTTTGTTTTTGTTTGATCGGTCCTTTCTTTTCTCCCTTTTTAGTCTTATCATCGGCAGCTGGAGTGTCCTTGGTTGTTTTTTCTTGATTTCCTATTGATTTTTTCTTAGCTCCGCCCATAGTAACACCACAGTTATTCCATTTTATAATCCTATGCAAAATGCGCGGTCACTTCACCTGCACTGCCCCTTTTTTGAAACAAATCCGGATTTTCGCATTGCAGGTCTGAAATATTTTAAAATACCCCCCTGTAACAAATAACGTTGGATTTTTCCATCATTGTGAATATCATGGAGCAAATGGAACAAACCACAAGCAGGTTGGAACTTACAAATCATCTGGTCGCTCTTTTCAAAAATACCTCGCCGGATCTCATTGACAAAATAATCTATCTCATTCAGGGAAAAATTAGACCTGATTACGAAGGAATTGAAATGGGAATTGCCGAAAAAACCATAATACGAATTGTATCCCAAATATCAAATATTTCAACAGATAAGGTTTATCATAAGTATCGTGAGATAGGCGATCTGGGAAGTGTGGCCGAATCAATTTTGAAGAATAAGGTTCAGACTACGCTTTTTACTGAAAAGGTTACTATAGAAAGGATTTATTTGATTTTTGACAGGATAGCGAAAACTATCGGAAAGGGATCACAGGAAATAAAATTAAAGTTGTTAGGGAGTCTTTTCAATGATTCATCTCCTCAAGAGTGTAAATACATTATCAGATTTGCATTGGGGACACTTAGACTTGGAATTGCTGATAGCACAATAATGGACGCCCTGGCCCTAGCATATACTTCCGATAAAAAAAATAGAAAACCTTTAGAAGGTGCCTACAACGTCTCTAGCGATTTAGGAAGAGTTTCTAGGATATTGGCAACTGATGGATTAAAAGCTGTTTCTGAAATTAAGATTGAATTGTTTATTCCCATAAGACCAATGTTGGCCGAAAGAGTCCAAACAAGTAAGGAAGCACTTGATAAAGTGTCAGGTAAGGGTGCAGCAGAATTCAAACTAGATGGTGAGAGAGTGCAAATTCACAGGAAAGGCAAGAAGATTGAAATATTTTCAAGAAGTCTAGAAAACATAACACATTACTATCCGGATGTAGCTGAAGTCTCAAAAACCATTAAGCTAAAAAATTTTATTATTGAGGCTGAAGTCGTTGCTACAAACAAGTATACAGAAGAATTCCTCCCATTTCAAGAACTAATGCACAGGCGCAGGAAATATGATATAGCCCGAAATGTGGAGAACTATCCTGTTTCTGTAAATGTTTTTGATATCCTCTGGGCATCGGGCAGAGATAAGACGAAACTACCATATTTCAAACGGAGGGAGTTATTGAAAGATATTATTACTAATTTGGAGGATCGCAAATTGACGTTAATACATCAAAAGATCGTAACTAGTGTAGAGGAACTTGAAAAATTCATGGCGAAATCAATTGAATTTGGCTGTGAAGGGCTAGTCGTTAAGCAAACTGATAGTCCATATCGGGCAGGAGCTAGAGGATTTGCTTGGACAAAAATAAAAAGAGAATACAGGAGTGAATTAGTGGATAGTTTGGATCTAGTAGTTATTGGTGGATCTCATGGGAGAGGAAGACGAGTAGGCAAATACGGTGCCCTGTTACTTGCCATCTTTGACAAGAATGAAAATGTTTTCAAAAGCGTGTGTAAAGTAGGAAGTGGATTTACAGATGAAGTCTTAGAAGAACTGTTTGAAGAATTAGGAAAATACAAGATTCCAAAGAAACATACCCGAGTTTACTCGAAACTAGAAATGGATACTTGGTTTACACCCACAATAGTAATTGAAATTATTGCATCTGAGATAACGCTGAGTCCTGAGTATGATGCGGGAATGGATTCTATCAGAAAAGGTTTTGGATTGTCATTGCGATTTCCAAAATTTACCAAGAAAATACGCCGTGACAAAAATCCACAAGATATAACGGATGAATCTGAACTTATTCAAATGTATAGAAAACAAAGGAATATAAAATTGTAATCTGCAGTAGTTCTATTCAGTGAGTTTTACGTTATTAGCTTGCTGGTTTTGCAGTTACAACAAGTTTGAAATTATTCAATATATCTTTACATCTGTTTCTAATTGTTACTTCAGTAACGCCAGCAAAATTGGAAACGTCTATCTGAAGAAGATTTACTCCTAGAAGTACTGATGCAAGATAGATATATGCAGCAGCTAGTCCATTGGGTGCTTTACCGTCTGAAAAGAAATTATTGTTTGTTTTCTGAGCAATTTCAAGAGCCAACCTTTCAATTTTTGTATCTATTTTTGCTATATTAGCAAGTTTGGAAATATAATTATCAATTGCAAATATTGATGGAGCAGTCGAGCTCTGAGAATAAGAAGATGCATTGTTGATTGATTTAGGATCAGCACATGAGATCTGCGGTTCTGAATCGTCAATGATAAAAGAGATATCTGTTTTATTTTTGAACTCCTCTATTTTGTTCATTTCCATTACCATCGATCTATAATATCTGGATGCTAGTTTTACACTTGATTTGTCGAATTCTGATATACCTGCGGCTTGGACTATTTCTTCTATCGATCTAACGACGCCGCATCTTTTACAAGCCAAATAAATGGTGGCAGAAGCAATACATGTAATAGACTTTCCCTTAGCCTTACTATTATTCTCAAAATTCCGATAAATCATTGAGGCAGTTTCAGTTATGGTTTTTCGGAGACAGAGTACAGAACATACTTCATTAATTTTTGAAAGAACATTCGATAGTCTTCTTTCTTTTGAAGAATTAACTCTGAGTCTGCTATGCCATTTGCGGGACCTATTCATGAGTTCAACATTTTGATAATCTATAGTTCGGCCACTATAATCTCTTGAACTGTTTCCTATTTCAGTTCTCAACCCAAAATCATGGAGTGACAAGCTTGTCGCGCCACTTGCCCTTGTATTCTTATTTCTTTCTTCAAAATCAGTTGAGTTGCTTTCAGGTCCGTAGTAGTCGACCTGCTCCATAACTACACATCCACACTTATGACACACATATTCACCCTTACCGTAGTCAAGAATTATCTTGGACTGGCATTCTGGGCATTGTGAACAGTATTCTACAGACGTCATGCCATTTTTCTCCTTTTAGTTCTGTTTCTTTTTCTTGACGAGTTAAATTGATGATTGAGATTAGGTGCTCTGTACACTTTTCCACCCACAGTATACTTTGAATTTAATGTTGGCATCACCGACGCATATGGCGATTTGACTGAACCAATTAATTCAATAATCTTACCAATCCTTGAACCATTATTATCAATTAGGGCCTGGCCAATCAAGTTGTGATTAGTATTCTCTTCAACTTTGACGATAAGTCTTCCACTCTTGGCCATGTGGATAATTTCACCTATCATTTCCATAATGTATTAACACCTTTCACACACTCATTATCATTTTAATCTGTCAATAAAAGTTAGTTTGAAGATAAATAAAATCTATCGTTATTCAAACTAGACTTGCCTTTAGGGACGCAATGACTCATAGAACATTGTTAATGCTTTTGTTGTCTTGTCTCAAACATCTTTTTTGCAATTTGATTAACAACGGTTGTTTTTTTCTCCTTTTTTGAGATCATGATATACCCTGACTTCACAAAGGCCCTTCTTGGATACCTCGCTTGATTATTAGTATCTTCTTCCGAAAAATCTAATTCTAAAGTTTCTGATGCACCAATTAGCTCTTGCATTGTAGGATCATAGACCGAAATATTTTTACTTACTTTTCGTCCTTTCTTTCTTGACAAGTTCTTGTTAAAGTAGTCTAACCACACTATCTGATGGTCGTAATCCTTCATTATCGACATTATGTTTCTTCGTATAATTAATTATTTTGAATCTGTAATGAGATAAACTTGCAGTATACGCTGAAAATTATCATCACTTTCATCAGTGAGGCCAGGAGCCCAAATTTCAATCATTTTATATAACCAGAATTCATTACCAAAAATGTCCCGCGGTAGCTCAGCCTGGTAGAGCTTTCGGCTGTAGTAGTCGGCAGAAATTGCTAACCTCGTGAAACAGCCTATCAGGCTAACATTTGCAGCGACCGAAGAGTCGCAGGCTCAAACAGATTTGATTTCATGGTCTTCTGGAGTAAATCCTGCCCGCGGGATACACTTCTAACATTCATTGAAAACATGCTTGATTCTAATTTTATTGAATCTTCTATAGCTTTGAAGACTTTTTCTCTGTTATTGTTAAATTACCCGTCTGTGAAATACCTGTATTGACCATCTCCGGACATGTTGAACCGCACATCAAAGAATCCAATCATATTCGAGATTTTGTATTTGGGTTTGGTGATGGAATAAATACATCATTGGGAATAGTGGCAGGGGTCGGAGGAGCAAACAGCTCTCCTGATTTTATAATATTAGCCGCACTTGTAGGAATGTTTACAGGTGCAAAAGCAATGGCAGTTCAAAATTATTTAGCCGTAAAGTCACAAAGAGAAATTCTAGAATCTGAGATAAAAAGAGAAGAATATGAAATAGAAACATATCCTGAAGAAGAACGGTTAGAAATTGAAGAAATTTATCGTGCCAAGGAATTTGACGAGGATCTGATAAAGCGTGTCTCAGATAAGATCACATCCAATAAGAAAGTGTGGCTTAAGACAATGTTAATTGAAGAATTGGGATTGAATTTGGATATTGTGGGTAATCCTATCAAAGGCGCTCTTATAATGTTTGCATCATTTCTTATTGGTGGAATTTTGCCCATATTGCCATACCTGCTGTCTAAGACAGGCTTTGTACCACTTCAATTTTCGTTATGGATAGCTATTGCGATTAGTATCACTTCTTCGTTCATAATTGGTGCTAAGAAAGCAAAGCTGGCAAAGAAAAACTGGGTAAAAGGAGGAATAGAAATGTCAGGTCTAGGAACTGGAATAGCCCTATTAGGATATGGTATTGGTGCAGAACTGGATAGTGCAAATATGTTAAACTTTTAAAAAGCTGATCGTATTGTTTTCAAATAAATTCAAAGTTTGTGTCTCTCTAGCAACAGATTCGGTTGACAAGCTGGCAGCATTGATTTCTAGCGCCATTCAGAAAAGGGCAGATTTTGTGGAAATTAGATTTGATCATACCATATACAAGGAAATAGATCATGCCCTGGACGTAACTCGTAAGATAAAAAATACAGCAATCTTTACCTTAAGATCGAAACAAGAAGGTGGATCATTTGAGGGAAGTGAAAGAGAACGTATTTCACTATTAGAGAAAATGGCTATGACTAGACCCATGTTGCTTGATATAGAGATCTCCACTTTAAAAAATGATAAAAGGTTTATGAAATTTCTATCGGAAAATAGAATCCCAATACTGGTATCATTCCATGATTTTAGAAAAACATCAGGTATTTCTACACTCTTAAAAAAATTTGAAGATATGAGAAAGTACAGCAACTATGTTAAAATGGTTACCACAGCAAGATCTTTAGAGGATAATTTCAAATTGCTTTCACTTTACGACAACAATGATAGTACAAAATTGATTGCATTTGCCATGGGAGAACATGGAATATTGTCGAGATTATTATGTAATCTATACGGAGATTCACCGTTTACCTATGCTTCACTGGATAAGCCATTGGCACCGGGCCAACTTGACATTGTATTAATGAAAAAAATATACGATAGAATTGTAAATAATCTGAAAAGTAAATGAGTACTGAGTTTAAGACTTTTTGCATTATTGGGGATCCTATCGACCATTCATTATCGCCCGCAATTCACAACGCTGCGTTTACTACTCTAGGGTTAAATTGCAGCTATATTGCATTCAGGGTTCAAGAAGGTCAATTGAAAAATTCAATGGATTCTTTGCGGGCTATAAACATTGGGGGGTTTAATGTAACTATGCCCCACAAGGTTGCAGTTCTAAATTATGTTGATAAATCCGACAAGATAGTTCAGATGGTCGGAGCTGCAAATACAGTAAACAACGAAGATGGAAAGTTTTATGCTTATAATACCGATGTTGCCGGCTTCATTGAACCTTTACATCAACGAAAGATCGATCTTAATGGCTACGAAGTTCTTATTTTGGGAGCTGGTGGGGCAGCTAGAGCAGTGGTAGTTGCACTCTCGCAAGAAAAAGGAATTTCCAAGATCAATATTGTCAATAGGAATATTGATCGATCTACAAACTTGGCAAATATCATCAACAAATTAGGATTAAGGGCAAACATCATTTCCCATGATGATATTCAGAAAATTGCATTTAGATCCAATCTCATCGTAAACACCACTCCACTTGGCATGAAAAATGAAGAAAGTTTGATAAAGTCATCCAGTATAAGTAAGGAATCAATTGTGTATGATATCGTGTACAAGCCTGTAGAAACTAAATTATTAGAAAATGCTAAAACAGTCGGTGCTCAGGTAGTCTATGGATATGAAATGTTACTAGAGCAGGCGATTGCTTCATTTAAGATATGGTTCAGGTTGGATCCCCCAAGAGAGTCCATGAAGAAGGTTTTATTCGGAATGTTTGGTGAACCTATATGACTATAAAGGTAACATCAGTAGTTCATGGCGCCATTTCCATAGTGAACGCTGTTGCCACAGGATTTGGTTCTGCCGTAGGTATTTCTCTAGAGGTGAAAGTGGAAATTGTGTCAAGGAAGGGTTCAGGAATAATCTTTCAAAAGGGCCGAGGAAGTCCAATGATAAAAAAGATAATTCATGACATGCTAACATCAAAGTATCTCAACAACAATCAATTATTGATTAATATCAACTCCGAGATACCATCAGGTATGGGTTTGAAAAGTTCTAGTGCAGTATCAAATGCAGTAGCCCTCGCGTGTAATTCACTAGTGAATGAAGTTATTAATGATGAAATTATATTAAATAGTGCTATAGATGCATCGTTATACGCAAAGACGACTATTACCGGTGCATTTGATGATTCGGCTGCATGTTATTATGGAGGATTTGTTACCACTGACAACTATAAGAGGAAAATAATGAAAAGAGAGTCTACGCCTACGGATATAAGTGCTGTAATATTTTTGCCAAATAATAAAAAAAGGGGAGATATTTCTAAACTAAAATTGCTATCAGAAATTTATCTTGAAGCCTTTCAATTGGCCCATTCGGGACAATATTGGAAAGCAATGACATTAAACGGAGTTTTGACTTCCTCATTACTATCAAACAGTTACACCATCACTAGGATGTGTCTAGAAAATGGAGCACTGGCAGCCAGTATATCTGGTAACGGTCCAGCAATAGCTGCCGTAGCGGGTGAAAGAGAGATACAAAAAATAAAGTCGATATTGTCCAATTTAGATGGAAGGGTGATTGTTTCGAAAACAAATAATCAAAAGGCATCTGCTGTGAGAGAAATTGAGTAAGATAAAAGTATCAAAGTCGGTGTTAAAGGGTAATGTAATATGTCCGCCCAGTAAGAGCTATACACACCGTGCTATTTTCATTTCTTCCTTGGCGAATGGAGATTCACATATAATTAATCCCCTCTTGTCACGGGATACAATTGCAACAATCGATGCATGCAAAGCATTTGGTGTAAAAATAATAAGAACTGATCAGGGGTTATTTGTTTCTGGAAATCCTACTTTAAAAATACCGGATGATGTTATTAATGTAGAGAACTCTGGAACAACTATGCGTTTTGTTACTGCAATCTCGGCGTTACTAAAAAACGGTCATGTAATAATTACGGGTGATGATAGCATAAGGAAAAGGCCGATGGGACCATTATTATCAGCTTTAAAGCAACTTGGAGTGCATAGCTACTCAGCTACAGATAACGATAAAGCTCCAATTATAGTACAGGGAGGTGGCATCAAGGGTAATCATATTTCTATCGATGGTTCTATTTCAAGCCAATTTATTTCAGGTATTCTAATCGCAGGAGCTTGTACAGAATCAGGAATATCTTTAAACGTTACTGGAAAACAAGTTTCAAGGTCATACATCGAATCCACTCTTAATGTTATGAACAAATTTGGTGCCAGAGTAAGGAAATCAAGTGACTATAGAAATTATAAAATCTTTTACAATAGATACATTCCAACTACTTTTGCCATACCAGGCGATTTTTCTACAGCGGCACTGTTGCTATCTGCAGGCACACTTGCTGGGGGCGAGATCACCGTTACTAATTTGGACTTTTCGTTACCACAAGGGGATTCAAAGATTCTTGATATCCTGAAAAAAATTGGTGCGGTAATTAGTATAAACAAGAAGAATGGGACTGTGAAAACTATAGGAACTAGAGATCTGAATGGGGGCGAATTTGACCTGTCCGACACACCAGATTTGTTTCCTGTTGTGGCTATTCTATCATTAAAATCAATTAATCCTGTTAGGATATATGGAGTTTCTCACACGCGATACAAAGAAACGGATAGATTAAAAATAATTGCATCTGAGTTTAGAAAATTTGGAGTTAAAACAAAGATACTTCCCGACGAAATTACCATTGTTTCACCAAAAAAACTAAAGAACGCACATATTAATTCACACGGGGATCATAGACTTTTCATGAGCTTTGTAATAGCGTCAATGATGACTGAAAAATCTATTGTAGATGGTGTAGAATCAGTTGATGTTTCTTACCCTTCTTTTATCCAAGACATGAAAAAGATTGGTGCAAAATTCAGTTAGTCTTGATTGTATTACATATGATTCCTAAAACCTTGGTACTATGAACTAACATAAAGGCAATATATATGACATACAAGGGGTATCAATATCCATAAAATGACTGGCAATATCTTGGGCGAGCAACTAACATTAACCAGTTTCGGTGAAAGCCACGGAAGATGCATTGGAATGGTTTTGGACGGATGCCCTGCTGGGCTTCCTCTATCTGAATCAGACCTACAGATCGAATTAGACAAGCGAAAACCAGGACAATCGATAATCACAACTCAGAGAAAGGAAGAAGACAGAGTAGAAATATTGTCAGGAGTTTTTAATGGATTTACAACTTCAGCTCCAATATGTGCAATAATATGGAACAAAGACTCAGATTCTAGACCCTATGATGTGTTAAAGAACAGTCCAAGACCAGGACATGCTGATTATCCATCTTTCATAAAATACGGAGGTTATGCCGACTATAGAGGAAGTGGGAGGTTTTCTGGCAGATTAACGGCAACAATGGTTATGGGCGGTGCTGTAGCACAAAAGCTTTTGAAATATACGTTGGGGATAGAGACAATTGCATACACTATTCAAATAGGTAAAATTAGCTACAAATCTTCATCGTTTAAAGAATCAAAACAAAATAGATATGCAAATGATGTCCGCTGTCCTGATCCTGAAATTGCTGAAAAAATGAAATCTGCCATAGTAGATGCAAAGAAAGATGGTGATTCACTTGGGGGTATTGTAGAGTCTATATCTGTGGGATTACCAGTGGGACTAGGAGCACCGATATTCTCTTCATTGGAATCTGATCTAAGTAAAGCGTTATTTAGCATCCCCTCTGTAAAGGCAATAGAATTTGGTTCTGGTTTTTCAGGAACAAAACTAAAAGGTTCCGAAAATAACGACGAGTATGTAATATCTGAGGATCATAAAATAGCAACTAAGACAAACAATTCTGGTGGTATTTTAGGTGGCCTGACTAACGGAATGCCAATAGTAATAAGAATCGGCTTCAAACCAGCATCTTCCATAGCGAAGAAGCAAAAAACAATAGACTTGGCTTCCAATTCTGAGTGCGACATCGTTGTTCCTGGGAGGCATGATCCATGCGTTGTTCCTCGAGCTATACCGGTAGTTGAATCATTAGTTTCATTGGTTTTGGCAGATCATGCGGTTCGATGGAATCTAATACCACCTGTTCTGAGTGAAGGGAAAAAATGAGCGAAGAAAAAGAACAAAAATTAGAAAGACTCCGCAAAGACATGCGACTTGTAACTGTTGATATTATAAAACTCATTCAGAAAAGAATGAAGATAGCAAGTCAAATCGGAAACATTAAGAAAAATCTCATGATGAACATCGAGGATATTTCCGTCGAACAAGACATGGCGAGATATGTTCATGAAATGGGAACACAAATAGGATTGAATAATGAATTCATAGGCAGATTATTGAATTTACTATTTTTAGAATCAATAAAAATACAAAAGGAAAAGACCTCCGAGAAAGAAACAAAGCTAGATCACATGGCAATGTTTTTAAAAGCAAAACAACTCGAATCTGAAGGTAAAAAGATAATTCATTTGGAGGTAGGTGAACCCGATTACATGCCTCCCGCTAGTGTCAAACGCGAACTATCGAAAACATTCGATAAAAGGCACGTTCACTATACGCAAACGACTGGAATTCCGGTACTGAGAAAGTCAATTGCCCGGGAAAGATCTGTAAGGGAGGAAAATGTGATAGTTACCCCCGGGGCAAGATTTGCAGTATTTAGTGCCATGGTTTCAACACTGTCAATCGGTGATGAAATTATCATTTTTGAACCTGCGTGGCCTGCTTACAGAGATTGTGCAAATTTTATTGGAGTAAAAGTCAAAGCTATTAAGACAACAGTAGAACAAAAATGGGATCTGGATTTGAAAGAGGTGGAAAAAATGATAACACCAAATACCAAGATGATAGTTCTAAACTCGCCTAATAACCCTACAGGAAAAGTAATTCAGCAAAAACAAATTGATGCTATCTTGGAGATTTCCAGTAAAAATAAATTAATTGTTCTCAGTGATGAGGTGTACTCCATGTATTCCTATGTTCCATACAAGAGCATTCTAGAATTTGAATATGACAAGAGTATCATGATTTCCTCATTCTCAAAAAGCCATGCAATGACTGGATTTAGAATTGGATATGCAATATCCTCAGAAGATATCTTGGATAAAATTTCAAAAATTCAAGCTATGGCAATAACCAGTGTGGCCGAACCAATGCAATATGCCGCCACTGCAGCTCTGAAGAGTGATGTTACTAACAATGCGAAATTAATGAAGAAACGCCTTGATTTTATACGAAGTGAATTAGATGGTATTCCTTGCGATTTTGTCAATCCAGATGGGGGCATGTACTATTTCATTAGATTCAAAAATATCAGTGCTAATAAGATACTAAACGATCTCTTAAATGATGGAGTCGCAGTAGCCCCGGGTAATGGCTTTGGAGAGTCATATGTTGATTTTATTAGAATTTCGGCATGTCAACCAATTAAATTGCTAAAAGATGGATTAAAAATACTTAGAAAAGTAACGAATGTGTGATACAATGGTCAGAACAGTTGCAATTCTAGGTGTTGGAAAAATGGGATTGTGGTTCTGCAATTATTTTTCAAAAAAGCATAATTATAAGGTATTTTTGTATGATAGGAGAAAGATCAAAATAGATTCAATCAATAACCCTAAAAATGTGACCGTTTGCAAATCATTTCAAACATGTGTCAGTAAAGCTGATATCGTAATTGTGTGCGTGCCTATCAGATTAGCGGTACCTGTAATTAACAAATGTATCTCAATAATGAAAAATGGTGCATGCCTGTTAGAAATATCATCACTCAAATCGGATATCTTTAAATCTTTGTTAAAAATTCCTGAACATATAACTCCACTCTCAATTCATCCAATGTTCGGTCCTGGTGCAAAGAACCTGAGCGACGCAAAAATATTGATTATACCAATTAGGAATACAAATAGAGAACAGAATTTGATAAAATCATTATTTATTGAAGCAAGAACAATTGTAATTAAAGACCCGCAATCTCATGATTCAATTATGGCGATGATATTAGGAATGATCTACTACACTAACTTATTACTGGCTAGCACTTTGAGTAAGGAAAACATAACGTTACTAAAGAGGGTTTCTGGAACTACTTTTTATTTACAAACACTTCTCTTTGAAAGTATACTAACGGACAATTCCTCACTTATAGCGTCACTTCTCGCAGATAACAAACAATTAGTAAAATATCTAAAAAAATACAATGAAGAATCAGCAAGAATATTCGATATAATAACCAAAAACAAAAATATGCTTGAAACAAGAATAAATCGTATTAAGAAAGATTATTCTAACAAGAAAGAAATTGGATCTTCATATCGAAAAATGTATTCAATAATTTCGAAAATGAACAACGAATGAACAAGTATTCTTACTCAATCATGTAGATTTAAGAGCATTAGGGCATGATAAAAAAAATTATTTCTAATTTACGCTGTGTGAATAATCCATGTAATAAGAATGGGTTGACGTTGGAATCACTTCGAGAAGAAGGAGATGAATGCATCGAAGGATTTCTTAAATGCAATATTTGCAATTCACAATTTCCAATAATTCAAGGTGTTCCAATTGTATTACAAAATTTTCATGAATATGCTCGTCGAAGGATTATAACATATGGCAAGTGGATAGTAAACTCTAAATCATCTAAACTCAGAGATTTCCTCAGATCACTAGGTATGGAAATTCGTTATCCAACATCTAATGATCTTTATGAAGAGAACAGTCTATTATATAGAGCTTACTCGTATAATTATCACAATTACCATTTTGATGATCGTCTATTATCACTTCTGAAAAAGAAAATAGAACCAGATAATATCTATAGAATGCTACGGAAGAAAAATCTAGACTTGAGTGGAATCGGTTTGGACATTGGTTGTTCTTTTGGCTCAAGCACATTTGAATTAGCAAAAAGGCTACCATTTGTTTTTGGAGTAGACTTATCATTCTCATTCATACTTGAAGCAAGAAAAATAATACATGATAAAATGCTTAAGAATGTAGAGTTTATCGTCTCGGATGCGATAGATCTACCCTTTGAATCAAAATTCTTTCAATCTGTAATTGCTTTGAATCTTGTTGACAGAGTCGATCCGCTCAAACTATTAAATTCTATAAATAGTTGTATCAAAGATAATGGAAAACTTATTTTGATTGATCCTTATCATTTTATGAATGATAATAACAATGATCAATTTGATTCAATCAAAATAAGAAAGATTGTAGAAAGACATGGATATTTAATAAATAGTAACGAATCATATATTCCATGGATAGTAAAAATGAATGAAAGGTCTTATCTTTTCTACTTTGTTGATTTCATTGTAGCAAATAGAATTCCTTAAGACCTTTTGAATGATCAACACAAGAATATTTTCATAGTTTTGTTAAAACGACCAATAAAATTTCAATTTGAAATGCTATACTTTCTTATTTTGCTTTCTTAGCGGATTTGTAATCGCGTCTAACGAATTTCCGATCAAGAAGAACGCTAATCCTGTTAATGCGATCATCAGTCCAGGAGGAATAATCCACCACCATATACCCCGTGATGCCGCATCCGCTGTATTTGCATCATGGAGCATTTGTCCCCAAGTTGGCAAAGTTGGATCACCCAGACCTATAAAACTGAGAGCAGCTTCAGCCAATATGGCACCTGGCACAGAAATTGCCACGCTTGCAAATGTTAGTGGAAGCAGTTGTGGTATAATGTGTTTAAAAATTACCTTCACATCTGACTGCCCCATTAATTTGGCAGCTTCAACATACTGAAAATTGCGCATTTGTAATGCGATACTTCTAATCACTTTTGCAGTTCCCATCCAACCAAAAGTCATCAAGATTAGAATGATCAAAAAAATGCTACGTCCAAAAGTAATCGATACTAGAATTAGGAGGATCAAGGTTGGGAAGGCATAAAAAATGTCATTGATACGCATCATCCCTTCATCAATTTTCTTTCCTTTGTAACCTGATACCACCCCATAGATAAGTCCGATAGATATTGAAAATATAGATACGGTTAAGCCTATGAATAAAGCTATTGGGATTCCCCATATGATTCCAACAAACAGGTCTCTTCTCAGATCGTCAGTTCCCATAATGCCGAATACTTTACCGCCAAGAATAACACCAACATTTTCTATACTACTGGAATTATCAAACAGGAAGAATTTTTGGGATATATGATATGCTCCATGCAGAACTTGAAGCTTACTAGTATCAGAGAACAGCAGAACTTGTGGTTCAATACCAGATACTGGAAAATTAAAGAAACTTTGATACGGATTTAGTGATTCCTTAATGTTATTGTTTGTAGAAAAGATTCTGTCTGTGAAAGTGTTATTTGCACTACTTGTGGTAGGTAAGGATGAATAATAAACGGTAAAGGTATTGTTATCAGGTCTGGTAATATCAATTTGCAATACTGGAGGTATTTCATCATAATGGACTGAGTGGAGGAACATAAAGTCATCAGGAAAATCATCTGCCCCAATATTGATTTCGAATCTAAAGTTGTCTACTCTTATCCCTTCTGATATTTCGGATGTTCTTATCGCATTGTTTTTATCTAATGAGACATGTTCAAAATCCTTGGAACCAAAATAACTAGTCCAAAAGGGGGCCCCAGTTTTTGGATTATTAATCCAATAGTCAGGGTCATTCCATAGCCTATAAGAATCAAAGGGTATGACTAGTACTGCTACCGCGGTTAATGACAACAAGAAACCAAGAATTGATACTCCAATTATTCCACGGCGAGATTTTACTAGTCCTATGAATAATTTCTTTTGCAATGGATTAGCTACCTTTTACTCTAGGGTCCAACAGAGTGTAAGCAATATCGGTTATGAATATAGTTACTAAAAAGATCAACGTGCCAATATAAGTAAGTCCAATTATGATAGGAATATCGAGCAGTCCTATAGCATCATAGAACAGTTTTCCCATGCCGGGCCAATCAAATACAGCTTCTGTAATGATAGATCCTCCAAATGAACTTGCTAAACCCAAGCCTACAGAAGTTGCAATAGGAGGTCCTGCGTTTCTTAGTGCATGAGAATATAGAATTTTTCGTCGGGAAATACCCATAGTTTTTTTTGCATAAATAAAGTCTTCATTCAAGATATTTATCAAAAAGTATCGCACAATATAGGCCCATGAACCAAAAGTAACAAGGACCAGTGTGATGAGTGGAAGGGTCATGTGATAAAGTAGATCAAAAACATAATTAGCATCAGAGGGCGAAGAAAGAGGGGTGGCCCTTGCAGGAAATATGTGCAAGGTAAACGCAAATACAAGGATCATGATCATTGCTACCCACCATGTTGGGAAGCTGTTACTAAATATTGCATTGATCGAATTTAATTTATCCAACCAGGAGCCTTCCTTACCTGCAACATATGTACCAAGAAAAATACCAATAATAGTAACCAATATTGTAGCAGTTGTAAATAGCAGCAAAGTCTTTGGAACTTTTTCCACTATAATATCTCGAACATTGGATGAACCATAATCAGAGGTAAAGAAATGAGATTTTCCCAAATCTAAGGTCATTACGCTAACAACCCGATAAACTACTTTTTGAGGATTAAAGGAATCCTGGTCCAAACCAAGCGTCTTAGATTTGAACTGAATTTGATTATTTATATAAGCTGATCTTTCATCTGGATTTTGAAATTTCAGTGTCCCTTGATTTACTTCATCTATAACTTGGTTACGTATCGCATCTACAAGTAGTTTATCAAGCGTCGGACCAAGTAGTATGACAGTAATTAAAATGGTCGAAAACAGGACCAAAAACATGTTAATAGAACGAAATAGTAAGGTTCTTCCTAGTCCCAATTGCTCCTAGTTAATTATGTTATCAATATAATTTAATAGATACGATTTAGATGGTCTTTAATACTTAGTTCTCATATTTAGCCAGATCAAAACATGAGAACTATAGTTTTTGATATTGGTTTCATATCATCCGATATTTTGTAGGAAATTAACTTTTTACTTGCAAATCAATTATGAAAAGTAATAAACAGTTAGACGGGTTTTTAAATAAATATTGTATGAAATGTATCTATGCATCTCACCACCTGAAAATATGGTTGGTGCTTTGCTTTACCGAAGGCACCAATCAATTTTGATCATAAAAAAACTTGGATAGTGGTATTAGAATTTTACTAGAAAGAATCTTCCTAGTCTATGGCCTTATAACATTTACTTTCTGCCATTAGGTCATTTTTTCGTTCTTTTTCGCATGTATTTTTGTTTTCATAACAAAGGGAATCTTCCAGATCATGATCGAAACAATAATCGTCAGATATATTAGCAGAAACAGTTGCAGTTGGCATGTTCGAAAAGATAAACGCAGATGTAATCAATAAGACAATCAGAAGTCTCATTACTGGAGTTAGTACAACTTGTATAATATATGTGTTAGAAATTCTAATTTGATACAAGATCATATAGATGATTTGTATAATTTAATATGCATCAACTTATCTCAAACTAGTTGGCGATGAAATAACCAGTGCCTGATAACACGTTGATTTATGCTAAAGTTCAATGACTAGTTATTGATCATGGTGTTTGGGACAGTAATTAGAACACCGCTGTGTATATCAGGTCTAAGCGCATAATTGCTCTTGACGAATAATTCAAACGCGTTTGGACCAATAGACATTGCTTTAGTAGCATTGCCGTTAATCGTAATCATGAAATTTCCTTTATTATCAATCCATTCTCCTTCCCCCTGAATCACAAGACGGTTATTCTTGTCAGAAATAAAATAGGTCAATGAGGCATTGCTATCATAGTTACCCCCAATGGTGATATTCCCCGTTATAGTTAATGGTAAACCGCTTGTTACGACTTTTGGTTGTTGAACTTTTTCAAATTTCGCAAGTTTTGGCGTTTCGAAGTTAGACCAGTATCCTTTGGCAAATGGATAAGTACTGTCTCTAAATGCAGTTAGGGTTATTACTTTACCTGTTGGATTATAATTCTTGATTTTGTATGGCCCGTTACCAATAATAGCATGGTTATGTTCGGCTATCCAGTTTATACTTGCGTCATATCGCTTTATGGCATCGTCAACAATAACAGAATCCTTTAGTGCAGCAGGTACGAAACGCTCTGATTTCATTTTTTCTAATTCTAGTTTTATTGCCTGGGCATGACTTGGTATTATTAATGATAACCATTCAATGTTTTTGACTGTTGCCTCTGATCTGGTATATGCAAAATTTCCATTTTTTACTAATCTTTCAATTGCTGCGTTAACTTCCCAAGGCGAGGTTGCCCAAAGTGTCGCGAAATCTGCTATTTCTTTGCTATCAAAATGCCAGTAATCAACAAATGAAATTGCATTGCTATCGTCTAGAAATTTAGTACCGCGAAGATATTGTAAGGCAATTATGGCCCGAGCAGCATACTCTGGATCGAATGTAACATCAGTTGAATTAGTTTTAGATGACCACTCATAAAGAAAGTAAAGAGGATAGAGTAGGTCCGCTTTGTCCATTGGCTGACCATTATGCCAGTTTGAATATATCATATGATAGGTAACCTTACTCTTGGAAGTATTCTCTCCAATCTTTTCCCAGATTTGATTTCTTGGATTCCATTTTAAGGCATCACTGTCTACGGCGAGTCTTTTTTCCGGTCCCATGGTAGTAACATTAGTCCATTGAGTTCTCAATGGAACCACTTCTCCAGTATATGGATTTCTAGATGCAGATGGATCTGTTACTAATGAATTGATATTCGTGCAATAAATGTCATTACAACCTCCCACGCTGTTCCATGCTCCTTGATATATCTGTTTTACACCGATATTAATCGTGGTAGCATTCTTATCTGATCTTGCGTTTATGAGAGATTTGCTTGTTGAGATACCCGCGCCAAAGTCATTAATCAGCCCCTTAATTGAAGAGGAGGCTACGTATGGATCTATATTTTGAGCTGCAAAAATTCTTACGGATTCCTGAATTCCAGAACTCACTGCCTGTCTCAATAATTCATTGCGTTCCTCCCGGGTAGTAAAATTTGAATACTCAATACTTTGTGTTATTTTATCAAGTGTAGAATTTTGATAGTTCCAAAATGACGGGTTGGCCCATCCGGGCATTTTACCAAAATAAGGAGAGTACATTTGTGCCGCAACAACAGGATTGTATCTAACAAAGGCTGA
>JAICFW010000012.1 GCA_025923455.1 Nitrososphaeraceae archaeon
TGAATTTATTTTGATTTCCACCAAATCTAATTTAGATCTTAAATCTGAAATAATCTGGTTATATTCATCAAATTTATGAAAATATCCCTCTATCAACATATCTTTGAATTTGTGATTCTCCTCTTCATGATCTTTCGAATCCCTGAAATAACCAAAATAGAAAAAGGCCACAAATGATAATACGAATAGTGTGATTGAGATCATGACATCTGATAACGTATATTGCAAATTAAAATCAAACACGTTCATGTGATATCATGTGATTAGTGGTATATTTATTAATTTTTCTATATCAATATCAGTTTTGCTATCACATCATCAACTAATGAAATCACATTGATCAATGTGTTTGTATCAATTTCATCACTTGGTTTGTTCAACATCACATTCAATTGATTATTTAGCTGATCCAACACAGAGAATGTTCCAACATCTAAAACACTGAACAGGCGCAGTAGCAATAATGTATAAACAATCTTTCTTATCTTCATCCTACACTGCCCTAATTGTCGATAATACGCTCCTGAAGTCATCTTTTTACTGGGTTTCGATTTCATAATTTTGTTATAAATGATTGATGTTTGCTTTTCAGTTAATATAGAATTTACAACAAAGTGATTCAAAATAGATGTATAATTCAAATTGCTATTTTCCATTTACTATACAAATTTGTATGGTACGATATTATTAACTTATTGTATTCAAATCCTCTTCATTAATTGTCTAAAATCTCCAATGAGATTATTATTATACGAGTATTTACCTTGTGAGAAATGATGGAAATACCAAGCATTGAAACATACATTCTGGACGAAATCAAGAAACAAAAAACCTTATGCTTTCCACTTATCGATTCCGAAAACACTTCTAAGACCATAGATCTTGCTAAGAGATTGGAACAACTTGGAGCTTCAGCAATACTAGTCGGTGGCTCATCAACATCGGATCAAATTGAATTATCAAATTTTGTGACAGAGTTAAAGAGCAATGTCAAGATCCCCATCATCTTGTTTCCAGGAAATATCACGGGAATATCACCGGCGGCAGATGCAATTTTGTTCAGCTCATTACTTAACTCTGAAAATCCTTATTATATCACAGGCGCCCAGGCACAAGGGGCCTTGGTCATTAACAAGTATAATATCGAAGCCATTCCAACTGGCTACCTTATCATCGGTGAGGGGTCCACTGCGTGGTTCATAGGTCAGGCCAGGTCGATTCCTTTCAGCAAGGCAAATATTGCTGTCATGTACGCGTTGGCAGCACTATACATGGGTATGCGTTTTTTATATCTCGAAGCAGGTTCAGGAGCGTCACAGAATATTCCACCGGAGATGGTGAGCATTGTAAGAAAATACTACAAGGGGATTTTGATAGTTGGTGGAGGAATCAATTCAGCTGAGACGGCTAAAAAAATATCAGATGCGGGTGCTGACATTATTGTTATTGGCACTATGATTGAAAGAGAAAAAAATTGGGAATCAGAATTTGTTAATATTATGAAAGCAATAAGAAATTGAGTACCAATACCAAGGAAAGTATTGCCGCAAAAATTCCTTCAAGTTATTTACAATATCACAAGAATATTTCACAATACATTGAAGATTCAATCTCTACCGCACAATTGGCTAAAAAACACGGCCTTGATATATCCGAAAAGGTAGAATCCCAAATTGGATACGATTTATCAGACAGAATAGCAAAAATACATGAAATCGATATTTCAGATAGGTTAAGAACACTTCTTCCTAAACTGGGAAAGGAACTAACAGCATTAAAGATATCTGAAGAAATAGTCCTCGGGAAATATGGAGGAACAACTATTGAGGAGAAACTAAACAATGCAGTAAGAGTAGGACTGTCTGTTGTCACAGAAGGTGTTACAGTGGCACCGTTGCAGGGGATATATGATGTCAAGATAAAGACAAATGCCAATAGAACTCAATATTTGTCCGTTTCTTTTGCAGGACCAATAAGATCTGCAGGAGGAACCGAGGCTGCAGTAACAATGCTCATTGCAGATCATGTCAGGAAAGTTATTGGATTAGACAAGTATATGGCAAATTCATTTGATGATGAAATTAGTAGATATGTTGAAGAATTAAGGATTTATGAAAGGGAGGTTGGCAACTTCCAATTCAAGGTTTCTGATAAGGACGTTATCCATTGCATAGATTCTCTTCCAGTAGAAATTGATGGTGTGGACACGGATCCTGTAGAGGTAATAGGTCATAGAAATCTACAGAGAGTTGCTACCAATCGAGTGCGCGGTGGTGCACTGAGAGTAATGAATGATGGTTTGATAGGTAGAAGCCGAAAGCTATTGAAGATTGTTGAGACTCTAAAATTGGAAGGCTGGGATTGGCTTAAGAATCTCGAAGGAGCTATTCAAACTTCAGAAGATGATACAGTATCTCACAGAATGACTGAAGTCATAACTGGAAGACCTGTACTTTCAATGCAGAAAAAAATCGGCGGTTTTAGATTGCGTTATGGAAGAAGCTGTAATACAGGATTTTCTACCATTGGAATTCATCCAACAATTCCGATTTTATTAAATTATGCAATTGCAGTTGGTACACAAATAAAAATTGATGCACCAGGTAAGGCTTCTACTATCGCCTTGGTAGACAGTATCGAACCACCGATAGTAAAACTAAGCGATGGGGGTGTGAAGAAGATAAAAACGATTGACGAAGCAAAATCCGTAGCCAATAAGATTATAAAAATTCTTTATCTTGGAGATATTCTGATAAGCTATGGAGATTTTCTCGAAAACAACACTCAATTACTTCCTTCATCATACGTAGAGGAAATCTGGGCTCTAGAACTAAATGAAAAGCTAAGCAAAACAGACCCAAACTCATATTTGAAAAGTTTTGAGAGTCAAAGATTGATTGAATTAACACATTATCCATTGGAAAAAAGACCATCCGTTACCGAAGCATTCAAAATCAGCCAACATTTTGATATTCCATTTTATCCTGGATATGTTTTTTATTGGAGTGTATTAACAGAGGACGAATTTAATAATCTAATCATCAAGTTAGTAGACGACAAAGAGCAAATAAAAAACACTAATGAAAAGCTCTTTACTAATGATCCAATACTAAAGGAAATTTTTGAAAAACTTGGGATATCACACTCGCTTCGTTTTGACAACAGCAAAATAAGAATAGATGATCCCGATCAACTATACATTCTAACCGTGTTGATAGAGAGGTGCCTGGAATATGGACCGGACCTTGATAAATTCTTAAGATCAAAGATTCCGTCCGACTTTGATCCGAATGATATTAAAATGCATATTCTAGATCGTGTTTCTAAGTTACTAAAAATTAGTATAAAAGAAAAATTCTCTTCCTCAATTGCCGTTCGTGTGGGACGACCAGAAAAAGCAGCGGATAGAAAAATGAAACCTCCAGTTCATGTCCTATTCCCCATAGGAACCAATGGCGGCCCAACTAGAGATATTCTGAAAGCAATGCAAAAACCACTTTATATTGAAATTGCAAATAGAGTTTGCACCAATTGTAAATCACCATCAATTTCTGTTTGCTGTCAAGATTGTAGCTCTACTACTCCAATCAGAATAATGTGTTCCAGCTGTAAGTATGAAGTTAACGATGATGAATCAGTGGAAGTTTGCCCTGTTTGCGGAAATCGTTTAAAAACTCATTCGCCAACAAGTTATCCTCTTAAACTTGCAGTTGAAAAAGCAAAAAAGAATCTTAACGCACAACCAGTTGAGCCATTAAAAGGCGTTAAGGCCTTGATGGGTAAAAATAGGTGCGCAGAACCTCTAGAAAAGGGAATTCTTAGACAGAAACACAACCTCTATACATTCAAAGATGGAACCATACGTTTTGACGCAACGAATGAACCTCTAACTCACTTTAAGCCAAAGTGGATCAAATCAGATATTACAAGGCTAAGGTCCCTCGGATATCTAAAGGATCATCAAGGCAATGAATTGGAATCATCAGAACAACTAGTTGAATTATTCATACAAGATGTAATAATACCAATTCATGCCGCAGAACATCTCGTAAAAATCGCTCAGTTTGTAGATGAAGAACTGATTCGATTTTATGGGCTTGAAGCATTTTACAACATAAATTCAATAAATGACCTGATTGGGCACTTAATTGTTGGTCTAGCACCACATACTTCGGTAGGAATAATTGGTAGAGTCATAGGATTTGTCAATTCCCAAGTCTGTCTTGGTTCACCAATCTGGCATTCTGCTAAACGAAGAGATTGTGATGGCGACGCAGATTCTATAATGCTACTAATGGATATTTTTCTAAATTTTTCGAAGGAATACCTCCCTGATAGAATTGGTGGATTAATGGACGCCCCATTACTTATCCAACCTTTAGTTTTTCCACATGAAGTTCAGAGGCAAGCCCACAACATCGATGTTGATGAAAAATATCCACTGAATTTCTATAGATCTTCTTGGAATATGGAAAAGACCAGCGTAATCGATAACATTGATCTCGTCAAATATCGACTGGGACAGGCAAATCAATTCTTTGATTATAAATTCACTCATCCCACTGACAATATTGTGCTGGATCAATCACAGAGTTTGTATTCAACTTTGAACACGATGGAAGAAAAGCTAAAGATGCAAATAACTACTGCCAAATTGATCAATGCCGTTGATGCCGACGAGGTAATGGCCATGGTCTTAACGACTCACATCTTACCTGATATCATGGGAAATTTGAGAGCCTATTCATCACAGTCATTTAGGTGTACTAAATGTGGACAAAAATACAGAAGGATGCCATTAGTTGGTAAGTGCCTGGAGTGCCATAATGAATTATCACAGACAGTATCACGAGGTTCCGTAGAGAAATATGTAAAAACCGCACTAAACATTTGCTCAGAATTTAAGATAAACGAATATCTAACGAGTAGAATAGACACTCTGAAAGCGGAACTACATTTATTGTTTAAAGAGGATGTAAAGGATCAACATACAATTGTTGATTTCATTTAGCTGCAAATTGGTCGGCAGTTATCGAAATTTCTTGTTAATAGTAATATCTAAAAATTATGATTTTGACATAAAAACTCATAGAATTTGAATTTTTTGATATTTATACCAAAGTACTGAAATAATAATCAGAAATCATACAATTAGAATATAAAAGACTTGATTGATAATTGGAAAATATGTTCCTAATAGCTGGTGAAAGTACTCTTTGAGAAATAAAACACCTCATATTGCTATCTTTGATACTTTTAAAACAAAGAAAGATAAGTTCACAGGAGAGGCTAAAAGACAAAGGGGCATTATTACTCATCTGGCAGTGGAAAAAAATCCTGAACTAAAGACTCGAACGGCCATTGCACACGCAATTGCAAAGAATAATGGTATTCTTTGGCAGAATATCTATTCCGGAATATTCAAAGATCTCGATGAAGTTTTGATACCCTCAGGTGTGGTTAAAGAAGCAGGTCGGCTGCCACTTAGGCGTGGACCAAAAGCACTCCAGTTAGAGGGAGTTCCGTTCTATGAATTAACAGAAACAGGAATTTTAGTTGCATCGTCCATTGAAGAGCTGGGAAATATCAGAATGACAATACTCGAGTCTTACTTCAATAATATGAATAGCAATATTTCTGGTAATGACGTCATGAAAAAAAGTATTTTACTTTTATTAAAAACAATACCATCATTTGTAATAAAAATTATTAGTGCATATATTTATGCTTACACTACCGGTGAAATTGATACCATTACACCTATAACTATTGATAAGTTTCGTTCCGTCTTAAAAGAACAGATTTCTATAGAAAAGGAATTTATTGAATCCTATGATATTCTGTCTCAAAACCAAAAACTACTCCTAAAAGATTTTTTCAATATTCTGGCTAATTTCGATTAGATGATATTTAAGGACCAATAGACATCAATCTTGATGATTTTTCATGATGTTACTGTTCAAACAAACGCTTATAATTTACCAGATCACTTAATGAAGTATTATTTATGGTCGACATGAAGATTGTTTTTCTTGGAACATCCGCAGCCATTCCAACTGAAAAAAGGTGCTTGTCATCTATTGTGGTTAAAAGAGGAGGGGAATTGCTGATATTTGATGCAGGTGAAGGAATGCAAAAGAACTTCCTTCAAGCAAAATTAGGGTTAAATAAGAAAATGAAAATTTTCATCACTCATATGCATATTGATCATTGTTTAGGATTAATAGGATTTTTCCAAACTATGTCTCTTTTAGGGCGCACAAAAAAAATTGACATTTATGGTGAGCCCAGATTGGGAGAATTTATCCACGAAAATTTTCGAATTATCAATATTGGATTAGCGTTTGAAATAGTTATTCACATTATTGATAAGGAAGGGGTAATCGCATCGGAAGATGATTATCAGATTAGCTGTTGTAAAGCTCACCACTCAATACCTGCATATTCCTTCTGCATCACTGAAGACCCCAGACCAGGAGTATTTAATGTTGAGAATGCTTCCAAGCTTTCCATTCCTAAAGGAGATTTGTATAGAAGGCTACAGCGTGGTGAAGACGTACTTGTTGAGGGAAAAATAATAAAATCAAATGAAGTCGTTGGGCCCAATAGAAAGGGTCGTAAAATAGGTGTATCTGGGGATACCAGACCGTCTCCTGAACTTAGAGATTTTTTTAATTCATGCGATATCTTAATTTTCGAATCAACTTATAGTCATGATTACCAGACTAAAGCAATAGAGACATTTCATTCAACTTCTACTGAGGCTGCGCTACTCGCCAAGGAATCTCGTTGTAGCAAGTTAATTCTCACCCATTTCAGTTCAAGGTATGATGATCCAAATCTTCTCTTGGACGAAGCAAGAACCATTCACAGGAATGTAGATTTGGCTGAAGATATGAAAACATTTTACATTCCATACACAGAATAACGAATTCATGAAGCTAATTTAACACTTTTAAATAGTTGTTCAAAAAATATTTTCATATTCTTACATTGCAAAAAAACAACACTTTAATTATTTCAGATAACCGAAATTCTTCTCTTGCAAAAAAGATTTCAATAGATCTGGATGTGCCGTATAAAAATACCGAATTACGTGTATTTGCAGACGGAGAAAGCAAAATCAGACTCGATAATGTAGCCAAGAAGAATTGCATCATCATTCATTCCACATACCCTCCTACTGATCAGCATCTCATGCAATTGTTCATGATTATCCACAAATGCAAAGAAGACGGCGCCAGCGATATTTGTGTAGTTAATCCGTACTTGGCATACGCAAGACAAGATAAGGTATTTGTTGACGGAGAGATAGTAACCCTCCATCTAATTGGACGAATTTTAGCGTCGCTAGGAGCTACAAAGTTAGTAACTATTGATAGCCATAGTCCAGGATCACTGAATTATTCTTTTGAAACAGTGGATCTAAGTGCTATCCCCTCTCTAGCTAGTTATGTTAAAAAAAATATTACTTTGAACAATCCGATAGTGATTTCCCCTGATGAAGGTGGAATAGAAAGAGCAAAGAAATTCGCAGGAGTTATTGGTATAGATATGCTGTCGTTAATCAAAACACGAGATAGATTCACCGGAGACGTATCGATTTCACTTAGCGAACAACAGCCATTGGAGAATAGAGATGCTATTGTTGTGGATGATATGATAAGCACCGGTAATAGTATCATAAAAGCTACTGAAATTCTGAAAAAAAATAATATTGGTAATATATATGTCATCAGTACTCATGCACTCTTACTTAATGATGCGAAAGAAAAATTGCTCAAGGCCGGAATAAAGGAGATAATATCTACAAATTCAATTCCCAATGAATTTGCTAAAGTTGATTTAAGCAGTGTTATATCGCATTATTTCTCAGATCATTAACTTTGTTTTACATAATATCTCTCTTTATACCTTAATAATTATTGTTATCTGATTGTTTACGGTTCTATCTAACTCGTCTGTTACTGCTTTGATGACATGTGCAGTGGACGACAAGCTAGAAAAATCCAAAATTCTTTTTCCATCAACAATGTGTATTTGTGGCGCGAGTTCGTCTTTTGAGAAACCATGTTTATCAATTAATGATTCAATTTTTTCTTTCATTTCATGAGGACTGCCACTGTAGATATCAGCATTTTCAATAGATACTCTCACATGACCAAATTTATCTAATACCAAAACAGGCTGTTTCCTTGATTTCAAAAACAATTTCTTTTTATGTATTTCACATGCAAAAATGTAATAATCTTTCATATTAAATATTCTATGTACACCTTCATTGATACCAAAGAGCTCACACGCCAATACTTCCGCTTCCTCATCATCAATTTCTTTTGCATCATTAACACTGACATCTAACTTCATATTACCATAAACAGTAACACGTAAAAGAGACTTCTCACTTATATATTCAGATTGACTAGATATCGATTCAGGAAGCGCACCTTTGGAAATAGCAATTTTTTCAACTTCCTGAATAAAGAGAGATATGTCATCAGGTTTGGGTTTATCTATTATCTTTTCCCTTTCTTCTCGAATTGATGCAGTACAAACACCAATAGAGGATATGACTTCTGAATTGTCAGCTATTCTAAACTGACACTCTAATTTCTGTGCAATGAGTGGAACAAGGACCGATGCACCACCGCCACCACCTATTAATACAAATTTATCATCTTTTAATTTGTATTCCCTGATTAAAGTTCTAATAGTCTGAAGTATCTTTTTGGTTGAAATATCTAGAATTTTGTTTGCTACTTCTTCCATATTCATACCTAATCTCTGTCCCAAGATTGACAACGCTAGTTGTGCAGATTCTTTATCCCCTTTTGCGTAATCATTATCAGGGATTATTCCCAAAGCATTAGCAGCACAAGTGGTGGTTATCGCAAACCTCTTGCCAGCACCAGCTTCTATTCCAATATAATCAATCGGGTCCCCTTCTCTAGGCATGAATGTTACTATTTGTCCTCCTTCTAATTCTTGAGGTTCAGCGAAACACGAATACTTTAAACCGGAAATATGTGCAGACCTAGGTCCTACATCGGTTATTTTTTTCCCCGACCATCTCACAAGAGAACCACCAGCTATTCCGACAACTCTAACATCTAATGATTTTATACAAGTTGGATGCTCCATTATGGTAACGTATTTGATCTCAGGTTTACCATTTTTTATAACACAAATATTTGTTGATGTTCCACCAACCTCTATGAAAATCCCATTAAGTATTCTTAAATGTAATAGAGCCCCTGCGACGCTTGCAGCGGGTCCCGATAAAACTGTCAAAATTGGTTTAGTCTTAAAAGTATTCATATCAGTTAGACCACCATCCCCCTTCATTATTGTGAGTGGAGCGGAAATTTCTTGTTGACGAACAGCTTTTTCAACATAATTTGCGGTACCAATGGCCTTTAATAAGATACTAGCATTTATTGCGGCAGTTAGTGTCCTTATTTCCAGACCGTATATTCCTGTAAGTTCATGACCTGCAGTTGCTGGTAAATTTGATTTTTTCATAACATATAGTTCATTACTAGGATCATCAACACCATATGCTTCACTAACAATAAGAACTGTTGCTCCCTCATCCTTCAATTCCTTTATTACTTGTGAAATTTCTTTTTCATCCAAGAACTTTGAAGTATCCAAAAATCTATAGCATGTTTTCAAATATTTGTTAGGTCCCAACTTAACATTACCCAGGTTTGTTCTTTTCATGATATCATTTTTTTCCAAACTTACTCCCATCCCAATAATTCCTACCTTTGTCGTGTCGCCTTCTAATAATGCATTTACAGCCTGTGTTGTACTGTGAGAAATTAATTCAATATTTGATTCATTGATGCCTTCCTTGCGTATAAGTTTGATTAGTGATTCTACAATACCGGTTGATACGCCCTCTTGTGAGAAATGAGAGGTTGGAACCGTAGCCTTTCCGATTATCCTACCAGTGTCCATATCTATTGCTACTGATTTGGTAAACGTACCCCCAACATCAACGCCAATTCTTACTCTATGCATCATGAAAACCGGATGATGTTTTTTCTCATCATCATTTATTATTTAAATCCTGTTAGATTGGGTGATTAAGGGTAAAAGGTCCTAGTATTTGCAATTGAGATTGTTGTTTTGCAGTTAGTATGATATCAGGTTCAAAATGTCCTGTTGATGTTTTAATATAGGCATCCAATCAATATTCTCCATTCTCCTTTTTGAATCATCATTTAATGCCTCAATTAGGCGTTTGATAATCTCTTTGCTAGATGTTTTTGTCGTGTCAAATTCAATGATTTTTTGCTTTCCAAATTTTTTTATGCTGTCATACAACGTTATACCTAGAATCTCGCTTGTTATATTCTGTCTTATTTTAGATATTGTATATTCTCTTTCCTTAAATGTCTGTAAAAGATATCGCGGCGAACGTCGTAGGACCACGACCAAATCAGCGTGATTGGGCATCAGCAAATACGGAGCAAGGTGTCCTGAAATAATCACATCATCACATAGCTTAATTTTCTTTCTTAGCAGTAGTGATGCTTTTTTTATGTGCACATCATATACACCTAAAGTTTTATCGGGATAAACTAGCTTATTTTTTATTACAAATTCATTTAGATTGATTAATTTGAATCCTAACCTTTTTGATAACAATTTGCTAATAGTACGTTTTCCCACACCCGGATTGCCCGTAATAACGATTCTTGACAAATTTTATAATTACAGTAACTCTAATTTATTCTGTCGTTTATAATTTGATTACTATTGAAGGAGAAAAATGAAAGACTTAAAACCCGTCTATTTAAACAAGAGATTATTATATGAAAATAACCATTTTAGGTTCCGGCAAAGAAGTCGGACGTTCAGGATTTCTGGTAACATCCAACAATACTAATATTTTGTTAGATTATGGCGTGATGTTAAAGAGAGAACCATCTTTTCCAATTCACGTGCGGCCAAAAGATATCAGCACGGTAGTTCTTACGCACGCGCATTTGGATCATTCGGGACATATCCCATCACTGTTTTTGTCCGGTTCTAATATCTCAGTCTTGGGAACAAACCCAACATTCGAACTTTCTGATTTACTTATTGAAGATATGCTCAAAATATCTGGATTTTATTTACCCTTTGAATATGCAGATTTGAACAATATGATGAGTCATTCAAAGACCTTACAGTATAAGGAAAAACATTTGGTTAATGACATGGAAATTACTTTGTACGAATCTGGACACATTATCGGGGGTTCCTCAATACTCGTAGGAGTTGAAGGAAAGCGTATTTTTTACACAGGTGATATTAATAAAAGAGGTTCAAAATTACTGAGACCTGCAGATTTAGAATTACCCGAAGTTGATATCCTAATTATTGAAAGTACCTATTCTCAAACAGAACAGGCACCAAGGGAAGAATCAGAAAAAAATCTGGTACAATTTGCTCATGATGTGGTTGAAAGAGGGGGAACACTCTTCATACCCGCCTTTTCGGTAGAAAGAGCACAAGAGATAGCATGTGTTTTGAAAGTTAACAATTTCAAACATAGAATATCCATGGATGGGATGGCACTAAAAGCTAATGAAATAATGCTAAGAAACCCGTCATTTCTAAGAGATCCTGAGGGATTTAAGAAAATAATAACGGAAATTGAATGGGTTAAAGGATGGCAAAGAAGAAAACATTTGGTAAAAGAACCAGGAGTAATAATCTCACCTGCAGGAATGCTCGTAGGTGGAACAGCATTGTTCTATTTGCAGGAAATAGCGAAGAATCCCAGTAATGGTATTGCATTGGTATCGTATCAGGGTAAAGGTACTCCAGGTCGACTACTCCTTGAAAAAGGACTTGTATCTTATAATGGAAAGACAAAGAAAAGTCTCGCAGAAGTAAAACATTATGAATTTTCCGGGCATAGTAGTAGAACAGAACTATTTGAGATACTTAACAAAATCAAAGGTAATCCAAGAGTTCTTACTGTTCACGGTGATGATATGTCATGTACAAAATTTGCTTCTGAAATCAAGGAAAAATATGGTTTTGATGCAATAGCTCCAGATAATGGCCAGATTGTGGAAGTAAATTAAGAAAATGAGCTAGAATCTCAATCAGAATCAATTTAGCATAAGTGATTGCCTGGAAACTATTTTATAATGTTAGTATTTACCCTAGATCAAATGCGTAGCATTGGTTTAACAAGAGACGTTATTAGTTCTAAATTAGTTTTGTCAGTTGTAATTTCCTCCTTGTTGTTAACTAATTCATTTGTACTCTATTCTCATGCTCAGCAGTCAGATCAAATATTCTTTGGCGTAAATATGAAAGGGTATCATACAAGTATGCCACAGAGCAGAACTATTGGAAGTATTATGCCGGCCAACTATTTTGATGATAGTTTTAGACTAATTTCGGAGGCTGGGATGAATCATGTAAGGTTCGTATTTTATTGGGAATCTTATGAAAGAGATCCAACTAATTTTATGCTTGAGCTACAATCTGTTGCACAAGCCGCAGATAAGTATAATATTAATGTCATTTATGATAATCACCAGTTCCATACTTCTTCCTGGTTTAATCCACAAAGAGGAACAGGATTTCCTTCTTTCCTATTTCAAGATAATCCGTCTTATCCTGCTGGAAATGGCGGTGGACCCAAATATGCACCTGCAAAAGCATGGTGGACAGATTGGTGGAATCGAGCTGTGAAAGACACTAATGGTACTGACGGTTGGACTCTACAAGCTGAATTTTTGAAAAAAATAGTAGGCACTCTTAACAGCCATAAAAGCACTTTAGGTTACGAAATTCTCAGTGAGCCACAGGTTCACAGTGTCGATCAATGGGAAAAAATTGGAAAGTTTAATACTTTTATCGTTAATGAATTAAGGAAATTAACAAGCAAAGAACTTGTTTACAGTATGAACATTCCTGTGGATCTAAAGAGTCCCATAACTTTAATACCAGAAAATTTGGCAAAAATGAAGCCACAAAACAGCACCAACATTGTTTTTAAAATAAGTATTTACGGGTTACCAACAGTAGGCTCATATCAGGCTGACAGATTGGATACCTTTCTTAGAGCTTCAAACATCACTGGAGTTCCAATATACGTAGGTGAATGGAACAATGTACTACGAGAGCAGATTGTCAACGAAGAAGGGGCATCGGTTTATGAGATAAATCCTTTTGAAAGTGACATAAATCAACAGGAAGCAAATCAGTTTGTAAAGACGTTTAAGGATCTTGGTATTTGGGGGCTAGCATACTGGAAATGGGACTTTGTTTCCTTAGACACTCCAAACTTTAATTTAATTTCAGTAGGAGATGACGGAGAGATAACTACAAACAAATATTTTAGACAATTGAAGATTGCATTGGAGAGTAATTTTGCAAATCAACCAAACCAATAAACCATTAAAAATTTAATATATCTTTAATCATCATGAAGGATTGATTTCTATATGATAATAAAAAATACAGATCCCTATAAAATAAAAAAATGCATAAGTTGTAAAAAAGATATCCAGATGCAAGAAAAATATTTTACATATCCTCTATCATTGCAGAATATATGTTTGGAGTGTTCTCTAAAAGAAATTCCCAAGATAATTGAAGCTCTGGAGACAGATTTGGAGAAAACTAGAGAATTATTAATGCCTGATAAGAATAATGTTGAATAAAATTTACAAATGCTGTTAGATTCTAGATTTAATCCTGAAATTAGTATCAATAGCGGACAGGTGTTTTTGTGGGAAAAATATGAAAATTCATGGTA
>JAICFW010000013.1 GCA_025923455.1 Nitrososphaeraceae archaeon
ACTATAGGCCAGCGTAACTACGGCAGCCAACAAAATAATACTTCGAAACTTCATATTATTAGAACTCTCTTACTCAACTTAGGACAACATAGTATAATGCCCTTAAGTTATATTTCACCTTCACTTCTTTGGTAAGTTCCAATACGGATTCTTGCATTTAGGACATATTATCGGGTTCTTATTTTGATACTTTCGTGGAATCCAAACATGCTTATATCATTCGCATTTGCAAGCTTCTAATGTTATACAGCCGAATGCCTGGAAGCAGCGTTTTGTTTGTATCTTAACGCCAAGATTAAAGCGCTAGAAAATGAAATCCAATTAGCACCTGTCGATAATAGGTAATGAGTCTGTGTTACGACTTTCAGAAACCCACGAATGCATCGTTACGTATTGAGACCAACTAAGGCGTCTTTACTTCTGCTTTATACTCTTCTTTTGTTTTGGCTGATTCTGTTCTCTTCTGTGAATAAAATTATCATTTTCATCTAATTCTGATGCTGGAACTTCTTTAGATTCTCCGCCTACTGCATATTTACTGTAACTGGTATCTCTATTATGGCCTTCTTCAGGATCATTTTTATTTTCCACGTTTACCTTCTTTCTATACTCTTGGTTTTGCATTCTGTGAATAAAATTATCATTTTCATCTAATCCGGCATTTTCATTTACGTTTTTCATCTGATGTTCTGCTGTAGATACTGGGACCTCTTTCTTTTTCATCTTTTCCTTCTTTCTATACTCTCGGTAGCCGTCATTCCCGTATGTAGAAGGAGATTTAATACTGTCCTCCGAAGCTTCAGTATTACTCATGGATCTTGGTCAACAACATTCTATATTAAACTATACTACCTATGTGCATTATCTTCCGGAATAAAATAACCGATCATTTTAATTTATTATATTTCCTTTTTAATAAAGCAACATCCTTTGCTATATTTTCGAGTTTTGATTTATCAACTTCTAAAACCTCGATTTTCCTTTTCAACTCATCATTTATCATTAGCAGATCGACAACATTCAGATAATCCTCATGCAATTCTTGTTCTGTAGGCCCATGGTAGTTTTGCGATTCACCTAACGAATCATCCATCAATAGTTTAATGTTATTATGATTCATCTTTAATTGGCATTTAGTTTCAAAATACTTTCTAAAAGAGTGAGTCGATTTGAATTCATATCTCTTTACTTCCTTGGTCCGATCTAGGAGATCCCATACTCCTTAAACTCTCCATGCTTCACCAATCATATTTCCAATTGCAGTACGCCTAAACATATTTGGGTATTTAGCCAATCCTATCATATGACTGTGATCCCTGTCTATTTTTTTGCCAGGTGTCTCGCATAAGCCAAGATTCACCAGTAATTGCCTCGCCATGTAATTTCCGAAAGTCCATCCAATCTTTTACTGCATGATAGGCCTCTGGTGTAATAAAAGAATAATATTCCCTGTTGTTGATTTTAGTATTCTTTAGAATTATTTTTGCTGCAACTAGGATATCATTTCTAAATATAGGAATAATATGTTTCCATTTCAAATAATCCCATGAACCTACCCTTATACCTGCACTTAGCTTTTATAGACTATAGAGCAACCGGAAACTGTGAAATTACATAAATAACTATTTTTTTCTAAAATCAACACATGTACATTCTTGACAAGGATATAGCCGAAGTTTACTTATCAAATGTTGATGATCCGATCTGCGATGGCCACAATTGCACAAGTCAGTATCTAAATCCACGTATAGGGAATAACATTAAGTTATTTTTATTAGTTCTTGTGGTTATCTGGCGGTAAAATGGTACTTATAAAACGTCTTTAATTTAGAAATTCTAACTTATTAAATTGTAAACATATCCCATTTAATTGCTTATTAATTAATTCATTGTTTCTATCCGCTGATGGAATTTAGATAACTGCTGGTATAGCTCCTGTTGCCTCCAAATTATTTCAAATATGGTAACAAAAGAAATAACGGTTGATCTTATAGAAGAAAACATTCATACACCTATCGCTTCATATGAGGTTCTTTTAGTATCATCTTTCAATCCAACAAGCAAGAGAAATTTTCTATTAACTAGTAAAAAGGAGGCCTTAATTCTTGAGGATACATCAAGATTCATGATGTTAATGTCAGATTCATCTTGGTCATACAGGTTTGCCAGCTTCTTGAAAATGGTGATACAATGCTGAGAATCAAAAAGGTATCTATCTCCATCGACTGTTTCTTCAATTGATGCTTCATTTTTTAGTATTTTACCACATAATGCACAAGTATCGCTGTCATGGAAACTTTTGTTTTCTGGGATATCGTTATCGCCATCGAAAAACTGTCTACTAATTCTATAAACTTATTTATAGGTTTAACGAAAAAATTGAAGATTTATTAAATTATTCATGGAATTTATAATTTATACAAAAAAATTTAATTGGCAGTTCAATAAAATACAAAATATTCGATTATTTGGCTGACTCTACATTCTATATTTCAACGTTCTAACACTATGATTGAGGTCGACTAATGTTCTAATTTTTTTTACTAGATGATTTCAAAAAACTGACTATTTGTTGTAAGTATATTTCTGTTCTCTTAAATGCATGGCATTAGCCTCAATTCAAGAAAACGAAATGACAACAAGTCAACCAGTAAATCAAGTTCACGCAAGCGTAAGTAACCAGGGTTTTACTGTTGGACAAAGTTGGGGAGCTTTGAGAAAAGCTTGGAAAGGGTATCGAATCGCAAAAGTACAAAGCGATGATACCAAAATGACAGAGTATGCAAACAAGATTAGGAAAATTCAGGGTGAATTAAACATCGCCGTATCGTCATTCCCTAATTTGGGAATCTCCTAAATTTTTTTCTTTTTGATACATTAAGAATGGGAGTATTTATTAACTTCCTAGCATTCATATATTAGTTCAGGAAGGTATGTGTTTATGAGTAACAACAATTCAAAATCTTTTACACAAGAATTTTTTGGATTTCTTAAAACTTTTGGTATTATTGGACTAGCTATTGCATTTGTCATAGGTTTAGCAGCATCTAGACTAGTAACTTCACTAGTTCAAGATATTGTTAATCCAACAGTAGGTCTATTTCTTCCAGCGTCTCTAGAAAAAATGTCTGCTAATGTTACCACTCTTTCCGGAGGCACTTCAGAGTTCAAATACGGAGACCTTATTGCCAATATAATTGATTTTGTCATAATCGCATTGATTGTATATATTGCTTATAAGTTCCTAAAAAGGCACAGACTAATAGAAGATAAGACAGAAGCTGAATCTAAATAATTTTCGTTTCCAAATCCTAGTTTTGTTCACTTGTGTAATAATATATTGCTACAATAAATAACATCATCATTTTTTTTGATGTACACAGCTCTGATTATTAAAAGGAAAATTTTTAAAAATGATATTTAATGCAACATTCCTACTAATTCATTTATCTTCAAACAAAGAATCAATCTTTCTATTCAATTCCAAGATCTTTTTCAAGCAATTTTTCATGCCGTTCTTCAGCCTGCTTTATCTTTTCAAGCAATTTTTCATTATATTTTTCTAAATGTTCTATTCGATTCAACGTATAATCTTGCTTGTCAGAAGTCTTCTTTTGTGTATTGAAAATCAACCAACTAATAATTACGCCTATCATTGCTCCAATTAAGACTCCCAAATAAGTACTGGACGCGTTTGTCATGTCCAAGCAATTTGGAGATAGTTCCGGTATACAACCCCATATCTGAGTTATCAGCCACATGATTTTAGATTATAATAATACCTATTAATCTACCAATAAAACTAGTACAATATAGTTCCTAATATCTTGGTTTTCTGAATAATGACGTATGCAAATATCGGTAAATGAGGAAAACTGGTCTAATTTTAGAGATTCATTAAATTCAGATTTAACCAGACAGATTTACGAACAATGTCTTGATCGGTTTTTACTCTACTGTGATTCAGACCTAGAATCTATGCTAAAATTAGAACCACAGAAGATAACAAACCTAGTTATAAAATACATTTCTGAGTTAAGAATATCATTTCAGTATAAAAATCAGATATTATGTGTCATAAAACACGCTTGCGAAATGAATGATGTTTTATTAAACTGGGCAAAAATAAAGAAATTCAATAAACGTGAGAAAACAGACAACGCAATAAATGGTAAGGATAGACCTTATACTCATAAAGAGATTCAACAAATATTAGAGTATGCGGATGAACGTGCCAAATGTGCGTTTACTCTATTAGCGTCTACCGGTATTAGGATCGGTGCTTTACCTTCAATGAAGATAGGCGATTTAGAAAGAATTGATAATCTGTATAAAGTTACTGTCTACTCAGGAGATAAAGAAGAATACTTTACATTTTGTACTCCTGAATGTGCTAAAACAATTGATAATTATCTAGAATATAGAGAAACTAGAGGTGAAATAATAAACCTGGATTCCTATCTGCTTGTTAAAAAATTTAGCAATCTTACCATGCAAAAAGGTAAACCGTTTAAAGGAATGTCATTATGGCAAACATTAGAAAAATGTATTCCCAGAGATAGGAATCATAACAGACATAAGAGAAAAGAAATAGCAATATTTCACGGCTTCCGCAAGTTCTTTACTAAACAGTTAGTTGACTCAAAATTAAATCCAGAGATACGAGAGATGTTATTAGGCCATAAAATCGGTCTGGCATCAGCATACTACAAACCAACTGTGCAAGACATGTTAAAGGAATATTTGAAAGCAGTTAATCTCCTAACAATCAACGAAGAAAATAGACTTAAACGAAAGGTCGAAACACTAGAAATAGAAAAATCACAACTTGCAACACTGAAAGAAGACTTTGACAAGTTAAGAAATGAGGTTATGAAGCGAAGGAAATAAAATTACTTTTTATCCAAGTCAATACCATATTTTTTTAGTATAATTCTCTGGGATCGTGGATCTAATCTTTTAATATTATAGAGCAACTCGTTTGCTCTTTTTTCGTCATACCCATTTAATCGAGTATCTTCATTAATTCTTTCTATGTTAGTCATAGCCTTCTGAGCCTGAATCGTTTTTCTTATCATTGATTTTTGTCTTTTTACAGTTAACATATCATGACCAAAAATATTCATTTTATCAGGATTAATACTTCGAATCATATCCCTATAGTCTAGTTCTTTCTGCGTAAATCTTCCTGGTTTGTTTGTAGTGTATACTGTCCTCCTCTTCGGTGGTAAATTCCAGTATCTGGATTTACATCTAGCACATGCTTTTGGTCGCGGATATTGGGCTATATCTGGGCCAATCGTAATTGAACTACTAAAGGTAGCGTCAAAGTCTCTAGGGAACCAAACATGATTGCACCTATTACAGTGATAAGAATATGTTATAACTATGCCAAGTTTTTTCAAACGTCCCAACCATCGCTTTAATTTCTCTCGTTCGCTAAGTTCTTCCTCATCCACCTCCTCTACATATTCTTGTTGTTTCAGTATCTGGACTTGTTTCTGCATTACACTACACTACTAAAGGTAGTTTTTAGAAATCTAATTTCGTTTCATTTCTTACTGTCAAGGTACGACTCTAATGCTTCAATTAGTATTGCTGCCAATGATGTATCATTATCAATAGCGTATTTTTTGGCTCTCTTTAACAATTCTTTGGGTAATCTAACAGAAGTCTGAATCTGGTCTCCCACAATTTCAACAAATGACATTTAAGTTATAAGTATATCATGGGGTATTTATATTTTTACAACAATACAACAACGTTTATAATGTGGCGTTGCTGGTCTGGAATAACACTAACAGAAGAGTTTAACCGTGAATTATTAGAAGCGAAGGCCAAGGCTAAGGCTAAAGAGTTAGAACAGGAGGGACAAGAAAGGCTTGACTAGTAATATCACTAGCGATAGTCACCCTAGGTTTTTTGGACATAAAAAACCCTATCCTTTATTAGTAACGATAAATTTCTGTAAAAAAGGCAGGGTGACTATTTGGGTTTTAAGCGTAAAAATTCATGAAAAATTGGCTAAATTCGTGCTCAAAAATGGCATAGTTACCCTAGTAAGCCTTTTTGCCATTTTCAATCTCACTAGGGAAAATATTATTTCAAAAATAAAATATAAAAATAATTTTTCCCAGACAACTTCAAAATACCCCTTTTGGTTGACTAGGGTGACTATTTCAAATAATGGAGATAATTAGCATGGAATTTCAAAATAGGCCCCCAAATTGCTCTATCTGTGGAGAATTAGGTTATGTTTGGTTCCTTAGGGAAGAAAGTACATGGGTTTGTCGGAGATGCAAGGAGTTCATACTAGGAAAGTGGTAGTATTATTGGATTCATCAGGGAATAATCCGGTAGTTGCAGAAAGAAGAATCAAAAAGTCCTTAAGGAAAGAACACTCAATAATAGATAATCCGGTTAAAATGAAAAAGACAGATACTAAACAAAAGGTAAAGGTAAAGATACATAGAAGCAGCGATTATGACGACAAGTACACCGGCATAAGGGATTTTCCTGATGAAAAAGCGATGTTACAATATGGATTGTCTAAAGTACACAGAATCATAATAAAAAAATACAGTAAGGATGATGAGTTTGTGTCAGCAGCACAAAAGACTAGAGGCTTACAATTTGATTACGATATGGAACTATGCGATTAAACGGGAATTGGTTACTTAGTAGGGAACTAAAAGAGACAAAAAGTCAAGTAAGGGTGCGTAAAAATGAATAGAAAAAAGACTAAAACCACAGGAATCGAGCCATACCTTATAGATTGTATGGCCATGAACCTACACGAGAATCAAGCATTAAAGTATTTAGATGATAATGGTTTTGATATATCCAGGGCCGAATTTTACAGATTAAAAAATGAAGTCAAAGAATCATCACAAGAACGTCTTAATCTAATAGCATCTAAAGAGTTCCTTAGTCAACATCTAGAAAGAATAGACACTCTTAGAACTATCTTAAAGGAAATGTGAGCCAACTATCACTTAGAAAAGAACCCTTTCAAGAAAGTACAGATATTAGAAAAGATAGAAGATAATCAACTATACTTATCATCATACTACGATAGTACTAGATATGTAATGCAGCAAGCAGCACAGAAACAACAAACTAAGCAAATTGAACTCTAAGAAACCATATCCTTTTCACAAGAGTAACAATCCATTACTTGAAGATGCTAATCAGTTAGATATCTTCAAAGGTAAATCATTCTTAGAGTTTAATGATATTATTGGCTACCGGAGAAAAATAATATAGAACATGCTATTTATGATTATGAATTAGATGTTGTTTCAAAAATAGAGAATAATCGTAATATCTGGATTAAAAAGGCCTCTGGAATTGGCGCTACTACTCTTCTCTTAAGATATCTAACCTGGAAGATATTAGTTAATGATGATTTAGAGTACAAGAATATATTTATTATTTCAGGTACCCATGTACGCCACGCTAATGATGTTAAGATTAAGATGGAAGATCTATTCCGTAAAAGATTCCCATTAATACGACTAGAAAGTAAATTCACAGATTTATGGATAAAAAACACAAACATCAAAATATTTCCGTCAAGAAACGTGAAAGACTTGAATAATAGGAGAAAACTTCCCAGAAGAAATAAAGTACTACTTCAAGAGTCATGATGAATTGGCAAGAAGAGATTCCACATTCTCATATGACGATTTCGTAAACTATAGTATAGAAGAGTTAAGAAAGTTATCTTTCCAGGGTGGAGGTTCTAAAACGCCTGGAATTTGGAGAGATAAAGATGGTAAGTTAAGAGACAAATTTGGTCAACTGATAAGTCCGGAAAGTGGTAACAAAGAGGCATATCAATGGGATTCCATAAAGATTGAATTATCTGATACCTACCAATAACTTGTACTCATTAATTTGTCTCATTACGGTAAATGAGGTAATAAACAATCGTGGTATAATCCCTTTTACTTGTCCTGCTTGTTTTGAAAAAAGTGATATAAAATGATAAAAGAAAAACACTTTCTTACAATAGAAGATGGTAGCGAAGACGGCCTAGACCTTGAAGAAACTAGATATCCATACTTTGATGATAACCTGGACTTAGTTGGTTACACTTCAGAATTAAGAGATAATGAAGGTAAATTCTTTGCATTTGTGGATTTTAATGCAGATGATGATGGTCTTAGAATCCGAGAATGTCCACACTGTTTAGAGTATGAAATTCACAATAAACTACGCCCTAAAATAAAAAAGAAAGATGAACCTAGAGCGCCGGATGATGAACAATTCTTATCATGTTATTCTTGCGGTAAAACCTTCGGAATACATGAAACACATTTTGATAGTAAGATAAAAGATTCAGTGGAAACAACATCTAACCCCTTTGACAATGAATCTACATTTCTAAGTGGGGAAACAAGGAGAGAACAGTGGAGAAAGAAAGGAATTGATAGAAGGAAAAACAGGAAATATAACAATGAAGATCCTGACATTCAAGCAGAGATAGATAAACATGGTTCTGATAACGTTCACATAATACAATAGATGACTGGTTCAGCCGTGAAGAATTTGATACGCATTCAATTCATCTTCCACTGTTTGATATAGTCTGTTCATCGTGACAGGTTTTTCAATAGTGGAGTTTATGACTTCTTCTTTCATATATTGCTGGTACAATTCTTCTTCCTCAAAATTATAAGCACTCATCAATATTGTTCTTACTTTAGGATTCAAAGTCTTTATTTTTTTAAGTAATTCTAAACCATTTAGACTTGGCATTCTTAAATCAGAAATAATTAAGGCAAAGTTCTCTTTGTTCTCCGTAAAGTGCTCAAGTGCCATGACTGGATCGTTGAAAGAAAACACTAAAATTCCATCAATATTTTGGCGTATAGCCTCATGAAAGAGTTTGGCAATATGGATGTCATCATCTACTATGCTAACAATTTTCTTGTTGTTAAGCAATCGTTATACTCCAAACCACTTACAGTCTTAAATAACTAAGACCATCGTCTAGTTAAGGTTTTAGTGACTCGGAAAAAGAAAATTTTGTGAACATGATTGGACTTGCATTAGATTATCACTAGCGGACCCGTCAGATTGGAAAAGGTGTCATTGGTGTTTAGTTATACAATCATTGTTCATTAAATTATAAAAAAGTTAATGCTCAGTGGGTATTACCCTTTGAAGGCGTCAACTCTTGTCTATTTCTCTCTAGCGATTATAATATTTTTTCCGTCTCATGTTTACGGCGTGCTAACTGACAATGGAATTTGCACTAATGGAAATATAACCATAGGAAATGAGACTTTAATATTAAATCAAACGGCAGCAGATTTCATCAAAAATTTAACACTGGATAATAAAATACTGGCCGAGATGATCTGTCATTCCATGTTAAATGAAACCGTTACAAGATAAAAGATTCAGTGGAAACAACATCTAACCCCTTTGACAATGAATCTACATTTCTAAGCACAGATAGCAGAGCAACCCAAAGAAAGAATGGTAAAGATAAACCCAGATCTAAAAGGTTCCGACAAAATCAAAAGATAGATAGAGATTTAATAAGTGAGAAAGGTATTGTAAATATGTTATACGATTCTAGTATTTAGAATCAACTTACCAACGTGTATATACTATGTTGGTGTATAATTATTACCTGTTAATCAACTCAACAATTGATCGGTGGGTGAAAAAACATGGTAACAACTGCAAAAACGTACACTATAATGATACTTGATGACGAAGAGGATATTCTAAACCTATACAGCGACTATCTTTCAAGCAGGGGTCACAGAGTACTTAAGACTTATGTTAACGCCGATACCATATTAGATGATATCGATATTGAGTTTCCAGACCTTTACATTATAGATTATAGGTTGCTTGGCAACATGAATGGAATTGAGGTTGCAATTGAAATCTTAAAGAAGTTTCCTTCAGCATGTATCGTCTTTATTACCGGAGTTGAACTTTTAGATCAAGAAATAGTAAAACATGATATTTTTACTGACAAGAATATAGATGTTTTACTAAAACCTGTTAAATTATACCAAATTCAAGATTCTTTACTAACTCTACTAAATAAGACTCAAAGCCCAAATGTGGTTGGTGTTAAGTAGGTGATGACTAGAACCGGACTTTTATGACATTATTTCCGTAAATCCGGTCTTTTGCTATGCCAGGAAGGCTTTTGAAACAATAAAAGTAACTGATCTAAATTAATGAGAGAAGGTATCCAGAATTTATACAAGATCAGGCTATATACAAATAGTGGCAAGCAAGTTAAGTAATTCTCATTTTGCTGGCACAAAAGAAGAGATAATGGAGCGTATCAAAGCGATGGATTACCTATGTATTTATTGTAATGATGGAAGTCCAATGACGGCAACAGTAATCGACTTTGAATATCATGCTATGGGGGCTTACGCAACGGCCTTTTTTATTTGTCCTGATTGTCAGAATAAATTCATTGTAAAGATTGAAGATTTAGGAAAAGTTAGAAATTAACGAACGTTAATCTGAAATCTTCCTATTAAGACTTGTTGTGTATTAGTTATTAAAGTATGAATCATGAAGTAGTGTCCGCTATTAAACGACAAATTCCGTTTCTAATAGGTGGTACAATAACTGGAGTAATAATGAATCACTTCTTAGGTTTCGCTGTGGCAATAATTGTTAACTCTATAATGTGGTATCTGATATCGCTTGTTGTCTATATACTAGTTTGGAAAAAGAACGGATTCACTGACCAAATGGTTCTTTTGAAATATGTCCTAACGAAGACAAAACGAAAAGAAATTATGCAAAGAACCTAGACATTAAAAACGATGTAGATGAAAAACTTTTCATTTAGTCACGCTATTATTCAACATGGTATTTGGGATTAACGACAGGATTAAGGACAGGACTCTTGAAGAGATTCTTAAAACTCTCGATAAAATTGTCCAAAATCCTGATGACCTTGAACATTGGACTATGTCCATAGAAACTGCTGCAAAAGACATGGGCGATTATAAGAGGGACAAGATCGATTTCGAGTATTATCCTGATGAGAGAGTTATGAAATTCTTTGTAAAGGATCCTAAATCAAGGGATGATTTAGTCAAGTCGGTAGAAGTTCACCTTCCGTTGATTCCCGAGTCACTTCAAGGCTTCTTCAGGGTATTCAAATATAATTTAAAGAAAGTTAAATTCGATAAATGATAAGGAACAAAATAATTGAATTGACCCTGTCTAGAACGCACTAATGAATTTAGTTTTTTATAATAGATAGAGGCGGGAATTTATCAGGTCCAAAGATAAATCCCACCTGAATGACTACTTATACAGTAACAGTACAATGCACTTTGAATTATAATAATATTCACCGATGGGGTTGGGACTAGAGATACATTCAAGCCCCGATCGGCGGATAATGGTTCCATCTGTTCGTTTGCGTTATATTGTTATGAACAACAAATTATAAGAAAATTCAACGAGTTAGTCACTATAATGGGGAATTAGTCTTTCGCAAATTCTGTTTGCTTCTTCGGTGTCTTTACCACTTACTTCCATGAAGGCTTCTCTACATTCCTTTTTACTTGAGAATTCGACGTGCCAGGCATCCACTGACTCGACTAAGTAATTACCAATTATTCCAACAGATGCTGCGATAGCCAGGATGATCATTAGTTTATGCAAATTTGTTCGGAATTCTATTAAGAAAAACTGAATATAAAAGAATTCTAAAATGCTTTTATACATGGTCATAAAGCAACACTTTCAGGCATAGTGATACCAAATTACGTAGATAAAATTTAAAAGCGATCGATGTCATAAACTGGTAAAATTCATTGGATTTCCTATTGTGCTATAAATATTAGTAGGTCAATACCTATTTTACTATTTTTTTGGGGGATTATCAAGCATGGTATTCAATCAATGAGTTAAAATTATCTACCACTACCTGGTAAACCGATTCCCTTTAATGGAGTACGATAATCCGTAGTTACATTAACTCCTTCTTTAGTAGATATGATGATCTTTTCTAATTTTGTTTCTGGTTTTGGATAAAAGAAAAATGATTGGCCAGGTGCAAGACGGTCTAAGTATTGGACGTCGTTTATGCCCAGATATACACTAATGTTTGAGAGCGAATTGAGTCCTATATTATTGATCCTTATTCTGTAGTATGTACCAGCTATGTCTGTTGTATCTTTTGTAGCATCCACCTCTAGTGCATATGGAACTCGAGATTGTTCCTTTACGATAAGAAAAATCAGTGCTGCAATGAATATTACTCCTACTAAAGAATAGTAAAGATAAACTCTTCTCATAATAAATTCAACCAGTATGTAGTTTATTAAACTAGATCAGAATCAGACTTCGAAACTGGGTTTCTAATATTTCGTAGGAATACGCAGAATTCTAATTCGAAGCAACTAATGCATAAAATAGTATATTCAAAATAGTATTGGAAAATATAAATTCATAAACAAAGTTCTTTTATCTGAATTGGCTTTTGACATACCTAACTGGGTGTCTATAATCATTGAATTAGGAATAGGCATTGGAATTGCTATTGCGGTGTATAAACTTCAAGCCAGAACTTCAAAATTAGCCGAAGAGCTCCTTTCGAGAATTTCATTCATGACATCTAGAGTAGATTCATTATTAGAACAAAGAAGAGTGGATGAGCAATCGAAAAAAGCATTCGAATGTAAAAGAATCATTGATCATTTAGAGTATATTCAGAAAAAAGAACTCGAATTAAAAGAATATCTGACTGATTATATCTCTGGAGATACGACAAGCGAACAGTTGCAATATTTTATAAAGCAGAATTTTATGCCCATAGCCAAGTACAGGATTCATGAAATAGAGGATGCCACCAGACAACTGGGAGACAAACTAAGTGATAATAAGTTGAGATTGGATTTTCTGTCGTATATTGAAGCATTCTTAAATCTAAGCGAAACAGTAATGATGGATGGTAAACAACAAAATGATGATGATCTTGAGAGTTTCATAATTTCTATAAATCTTCAATTAAGAAGAGTTCAAGAATTCCTTACAAGATTTCGCAAGGAGATAGAACAGAATGATGATTCTGCCAAATAAATTTATCAGCAGTCTGTATCCATATCTTTTACTAATTTATGATCCTAGTTTTATTGCACAAGATAAATAACATTCAAAAATACGATTGGAAGTTCTAATAAATGTTTTTCTACCACATTGCAATCTTTAAGACTGTCTATTAGAATCTAAATTCGTAAATTATTGGAACCAAAATAGGGATTGAAATTAGATTTCATGGATTAGATCTTTGAGATTCCTCTTTGGTTTTGGTACCAGCATCTTTATTGGATATCCCACACAAAGAATCGAAGATGGAAAAAGGTCCGTACCCAGTACTTCCCTAATCCTATTTTCATCCAACATGCCTATCCAAATTGAGCTTAAACCCAAAGCATGTGCAGCCAATTGCGAATATGCAGCTGCAAGCGTGGCGTCCTGTTGAGAGAATTTTCTGATAGTGTCTGGGGGAAAATTCAATTTTACCCTATCAGGGTTCATACAAAATACAAGTACTACTGGAGCATTTACATAAGGTTGATTGTTAGCAGCCTGCACTAACTTTTTCTTGACTTCTTGATTCTTTACATGATATATCTCAAAACCTTGGAATCCACCTGCTGTGGGAGCCGTGTCTGCAGCTGCAAAAATCATTTCAAGCTTCCATTCTTCAACATCTCTATTTTCAAATTTTCTCTGCGATCTTCTATTGAGCATAACGTTGAAGAGGTTTGTTTGCACGATGTCTTCTACATCATGGCTTGGAACCTCTTCTTTAGGATATAGCAGCTGTGTATTCTTATCGGTAAACATTCTTGCAAAGATATCACTCGGAAAAGACACATACTTGTAATATCATTCAAGTTATTAAAATGGATCCGTTCAAAATACAATGATTTTGTTTTACAGGTGTTATTGATTTCTGATTTCAGCGAAACTAGAGCTCGATTAAATGTTTATAAACTATCCATAGAATACCACTAAATGGTCAAAAATGGTTGGGAGAAAATCAACAACTCAAATTCCATCAAAAACACTGAGGACTATCAGTAACGATACTTCGAACATTCAAGGCATAATTGAGACCATGCAAATCAGTTTATTTGATATTACAAATGAAATCGCAAAAGTTCAGCCGAGATATGCTCAATCAGTTTCAAATTATCAAGCTGAATGTCTTGAAGCAACTAAAATGGTAATTCAAACCTTTACTAATTTTCAGAGTACCCTTCTCAAATTTAGTTCGATTAACTATGATAATAGATCTACATTATACACCGACCAAATTAGAAATCAATTCACTATGCTAACAGAAAACATTATCAAAACCTTTGATATTTGGAATCAAATTACCCTTAATTCAATTGATATTTCAAAAGAGAACATAAAGATCTATACCGAAGCGATGACATCTATGGATATCCACAATAGAGATCTAATTAGCTCTTGGAACTCATTTCTAATTCCATCATATTGTAAGTAATCAGAAGAATTTGTTACTAAAATAGATCCACAGAATATTTATTTGATTATTTGCCAATTTAATTTATTGGAATTGATTCAACTAATTGGGACAAGTCGATTCTATAATAATCAATCATAGCTGCGTCGTACTGTTGAACTATCTCAATTGGTTCTCCCTTATTCTTTCTATTGCTAATTAGTCCCCTTTGAGAGTAGCTTGTAACATAGGAGTAACCGCGTCTTCTAGCTTCTTTTAGAAATTCCGATCTAAGCATGTGCCCTCCCTTTTCTCCTAGGTATCCAGTTCTAATTGCAATCCATTCCATAAAAATTGTATTCATTTTACCCAAATTTTGATCGTTGGTACCACGTCTAAGGGACTCCATATGCACTGAATTCATTTTACCCAAATTTTCCTCGTACAAACCATATTTGGGTTTGTGCTTTTCCAAGGGACCACCTTTTACATACCCAACGATTTCTCCCATTTTACTATTGATTCTAAGTGTAATCAGTATAGTACTTGAATCATAAAGTGATCTTCGAAAGTCTTTATCGTAAAAATTTGTAGGAGAGCAATATTCATAACGGATTTTCATAATCATATCACACATATCCTTAGTTATCTTATTCTTCACATCAATAATATTTTCCAAAGACGTTACCAAATTGATTTCATTCTTACGTAACGATGCCTTTATCTCGAGTTCTTTTTCCCAAGCTTCTCTAAAACCCTCAACGTTATCAAAGAAATTTTTCCTAAATGTAATCGGTAGGCTTTGTATTACTCTCTCAAAGGTATCTCTATCATCTTTTTGTTTAAGCCCACTAAAGAATTCAACGGACTTTTCATTAATGACCTGTGAGTGCCATCCAATGCCTCGAGCATTACGTCTTGCCAGTTCCTTAGCATAGCTAAAATCACCTAAACAATATCCCGCGATTCGATCACAAATAGACAAGTATAACCCGAGCTTTTCATAATGATGTCTTGTGTTAGCATCATCTTGTTGAATTCTTGCCAAGGAAAATAGCTCGTGCATTCTTTTTAATGCATGTTCCTTCTGTGCTCCGGCAAAAGGGTATGTTGTTCTATGTATTAATGCAATGACTATGTTCAGATCAATACCAAACGAGTGGATAAGCTTACCTAGTTTTTTATCGTTCCTAATAAAGAGTTCAATATTATCCTCATTTGGCTTTTCAAATTCCTTTCTTGGATCAAAATCATGAAAGAGAGCCGCCACAAAAAGATTCTTGATGTCTTTATCGGGAATTTTATTTTCTAATTTTTGGTTTCCTGCTGACAATAATGAAATAAAAGCAACTTCAAGATTATGATTGATAGTGTGATAACCAGGATAATCCGATCCTAACCCATGTTTAGAAAATTCAGATACTGCATGCCTAATAATTTTTGATGTTGCCCTTTTATCAAAATTCATTTTTACAGCCAATTCCAAAATTTTGTCTTTATGGGACGCCTCTTTTGTTAGACCGATATTATATCGAGTCCACCAGGGAAATAATCTAATTCTTTTATAATACTCATACCACCAGGGTAATGTCTTGCTAGGAGTAATATGATGAATTTCATTTCTTGTGATTTGATCATTATCATCTATAATCACTGGATGGCACCTTCACATAGAGAATACGAATGAATATAAAAAACTTATTATGAAAGATAATTGAAGCTTGAAAATACAATAAACCACTTATTTGCTATGATAATTATTAAAAATATTGAATTATTATGTATTTTTTATGATTAACCTATTAATAATTTTGAGATAACCGTCTCAATGCACTCTCATACTAATTACCTGTCCGTAACAGACTCATATTCTACAGCTTGATCCTACAATGAGCCCATATCAAACGAGCGAATTCCTATAGGCATTTATGATTTCGGAGAAATTTCCATACACTACTTTGCAGTAATTTGCTAGACTTTCAAATTCAGAATTTTTTCCATCTAAAATATCATCTCGACTTATCCCAACTTCTTTCATTTCAGATCCATACTCTATCGCCCAATCATGAATCATCTGGGATGTTACTTCTAGATGAAACAATATTCCTATAGATTTACCAAATCTGAATGCTTGTGGATACAAATCAGATGAGGCCAA
>JAICFW010000014.1 GCA_025923455.1 Nitrososphaeraceae archaeon
GCAAAAACTGGAAATTAATCTATCAAATGGATATCAAAGTCAAGACTCAAAGAAAATTGGAATTGACCATAACATGTGACAATGGACTTCCAATTAGAAAATTTATTGAGGGAGATGGTGTTGATATTTCTCCAACTTTACGACAAATACTGGGAAGGAAATGCCATTGTAATAAATTTGATATTTTGGATATTCTGAACGAAGAAGATTCGCTAAACTAAAAATGTTGTATCGTAAAAACAGAAAGGTATCCTCGACTACTTTGATTTTTGCTTGAATTCAGTAAAGCCACATTTACCACAGGTGTTTCTATCTTTATGCTCTGCCATAAATACTCCCTTCCCGCACCTAGGGCAATCCCTCTTCTTCCTAGTTGCTTTGTCACCAGAAATATCGTAGAATGTGCATATTTGTGATTTCGAATCTTTCTTTTTATCAGCCATGTTAATATTCCTCTATTTCTTTGATTTACCCTTTTCTGAACTTTGCTGCTTTTCTTTCAATTTTTGAGCTTTCGCTTCATCGAATATTTTCTTTCTTTCCGCTTTATCTATTAGTCTCATTGATATGAACTTTGGTAGAATATCCTGCGCGCTTTTCTCATCCTTATAAATGTGAAACAAAGCGTTAACATCGGTACTCCCTTTATTACATTTGATTTCCATTGGTATAATTGTCTTTAAATCCACATTGTTTGCTTTGGATATTGATTCAACTGCATCCTTCTTTTTTATATTTCCTGATACGTTTCTAAAAATAACCTGGAGCTCTCTCCTATTCATTAATTGGTTATTATAATCACGTAGAACCACCAGTTCACTGCTCATATTATATTAATCGAATCATTTTTTTACTCATATAAGGATTTCCAATTAATTTTCATAGAACGCCTAAAACGGCGGAACCAATGGGTGAATTATTACTGGTTGTTCGATCAATGTACTTTCATACAAGGGTTATGGGTCATAAATACGCATGAAAACCGACAAGAATTTTGATAACCACTTGATTTTTGAATCGATTAATCTCAATTAGTATTATATATGTCGTTTTGCACAAGTTAAAAAACAATGAACAAATTACAAATCAATGGGAAAATACTGTTAGCATTGTCGCTATGTATTTTGGGTATTATGATTTTGTCACTTTCAGTTATTATCTCCTATAATTCAGTATTTGCAGCGAGTGATTTTGAGATCGAGGCCAAAATAAATTTACAAAAATTAAATGATCCTGCTAAAATGAAGGTTGTAGCCTCTGCCAATGGTGATACTCAGGTTAAGAACGTAACAGGTAAAGACTTGAAATCAAAGAGCACTACTGTTTCATTTAGATTCAATCAGAAGAATGATGTTGTTAAAGTAGGTGATAGGGACGAATTTTTTGTGTGTGCATATGACCTAAATGCCCAAACAAATGAAATGAAGTCGTATTCTTGCGTCGAGGGTAATATAGGGAGTACTGGTGGAAAAAATAAAGTTAACATTGGGTCAGGTAGTGAAAAAACCTTGTCCACCGGGTCCTTCCAGCCTTCAAATGGTGGAGAAAATGCAACTATAAACAATCCGACTCTGCAAATCTCCGTTCCATTGTCAGATAGAAAGGACGTAAAGGAACTCAAAGTGGTTACCATGATTAGAGGTGAATTTAACACGAAGACTCTGGATGTAGAAAAGTTACTAAAACAATCTGATCATAATACCTTAATTATTCCTTTCGTATATGACGAGATCCCTGAAATTGGCCCGATTCAAAAAGGAGATTTGTTCTTTGCTTGCGTCTCTAGCGATGAATTAAATCCACCTGAAGGAACAGAATGCGAGCATAGACACACAGTACACACTGGACATATACATAACTTGGTAGCAAGATGATTTTGTAGATAGGTATCTTAATAGGAACCCCATGACAAATATCCATATTCCCACGCAATTTCAACAATTAAACAGCGAAGTTTTTTCTTCACCTCATAAGTCAAAGGAAGGATGAAGTCAATTTCATTGCATTTATTTAAGCAATTTATTGTTTCTCAAACTTGAGAAATATATATGTAAAATAAATATCCGACTAACTTAGCAATGATTGGCTAAAAAAAGTCTGGAGTATGGCCAAGGCACAAGTCACTCATTTGGGGAACAGATCTAGTTATTAAAGTCCTACCCGGTTCGTTACTCCTCTCCAGGGAACAAGTCGGGAAGGATGAGATATAACCTAAAATCCTGCAATTTACTCTTTTAGACTTTAGGTATATTTTCAGTACCGCTTATAGTGATACCTTGAATTAGTTTCTATCCTTAAGTGACGAACTAGCTTCGATTGCATTGGCACATTTTTCACAATACTTCTCGATTATAATAGCTCCTTCAGTACTATATTTGACTAACTTTGTCGCAGGTTCTCCGCATCCTATACAGAATCTTGAATTTTTTTCTACGTTTGAGGTAAAGGGTTCAATACTTTTTAGTGTTTTTTCTAACAATTAGAATCTTCTCTAATCATGTAAGGAGGTTATTAGTTATAAACTAGTAGTACAGATTTAGATTTCCAACTTTTGAGGCAAGTCAGTATTACCTATGAAAGGTTACTAAAAACATTGGTCGGATTCAAATCAGTCTTTCATTGATTGAGTCCATTTAGAGGACTAACATTAATACGGGTCCGATGGGCTTCGATCCCACGAACTCTGGCTCCGGAGGCTTATGCTTGAAAATCAGCACCCTATCCTGGCTGGGCCACGGACCCATTGAATATTGAAATATAGAAATATTTAATCGTAAATGGATTTTCTTCGCGGAAATATTCGAAATCACTATCCAATGTCGTGATTGTAGGATGTTTTCTCATGTTGATTTAGAAAAGTTAATGATGGACAAATCTCAACACAATAATCCATATAGCCCTTGTCGAGGAATGACTTGAACATCAAAGCATTTGCAGTAGATATCGATGGTACCTTAACGGAAAATGGAAATGGAATGATCTACCTGCCAGCGGTTTCAAAAATGAGGTTTCTTGAAAAGATTGGATATCGAGTATTCTTTGTTACGGGTCGTTCTTCAGTGGAAGCCTATGTTTTGTCAGTATTCCTTGGCATAACTAGGGTAGCAGTAGGAGAGAATGGAGGAGTTGTTTCTAAAGGACCTTCAGATCATACGATTCTTGGAAATAAGGATTTATGTTTGAAGGGTTATGAAATATTGAAACAATCACTCTCTAATGTAGATATCAAACCCGTATTCCCCAGGTTATCTGAAGTTGTATTGCAAAGGACCTTTGATATGGAGGAGGGCAAGAATATACTGAAAGAAAAGGGATTGAAATTGGATATAGTTGATAGCAAATATGCATTTCATATCAATGAGCTGGGTGTGAATAAGGCTAGAGGTCTAAATCTTGCATTAGAGTTCCTAAGAATTGAACCAAAAGAAGTAGTAGCAATTGGAGACAGTGAAACTGACATTCCTGTTTTTGGAAACTGTGGGCTCAGTATTGCATTAGGTCATTCTGATGATGAAGTTAAGGTTCATGCAAATCATGTTGTAAATGGTAAAGAAGGAGTAGGATTGTGCGACGCTATTGATTATGTCAGTTTAAACTATTTGAGATAAGAAATGAGTTTTGAAAAATTTATCAGTGAAGCCAATGAGGCAGTGAAATTCTCGCTTAAAAAACTGGAGATCAAGAATGAAACATTTAATCTCACAGAGCCGACCAGAGACGAGTTTGGAGACTTGAGTTGTAATGTTGCTTTCTTGCTGACAAAGCAATTACAAAAATCGCCACAAATGATAGCATCAATGCTGGTTGAACAATATCATCAATTCCGTAAGACAGATTCTAATTCGCAATCGTACATTTCATCTGTTGTTGCACATGATAGTGGATACATCAATTTTCAAGCAAATCTAGCCCTAATAGGCGAGGAGGTAATTTCTCATATCTTGAAAAATGACCATTTAAGGATGGATATAGGTAAAGGGAAAAAAGTGATTATTGAGCATACTAGTGTCAATCCAAATAAATCATTGCATGTGGGTCATTTGAGAAACGTAGCGATAGGCGATACCATATACAGAATATTGAGAGACACCAACCACGACGTTAGAGTTCTAAACTATGTAGATGATTCTGGTCTACAAGTTGCTGATATTCTGGTCGGGTTCTTATTCCTGAAATTTCCAGTAACACCACTTAACAATAATATCAAGTTTGATACATATTGCGGTAACGAGATCTATGTGAAAGTAAATGAGTTGTATGAAAAGGATCCAGAGTTGGTTGAAAAAAGAAAGTTATTGCTGAAGAAGTTAGAACAAGGTGATCCAGAAATAATCTCATTTGCCTCTGAAATTACATCGAAGGTTCTAAAGGATCAGCTAAGAACATGTTGGAGGATGAAGGCTCGCTATGATTTATTGAATTTCGAATCGCACATTATAATATCCAAGTTATGGGCAAAAACATTTGAGAGATTGAGAAATGAAAACATAATAATCAAGGAAACTGAAGGTGAAAATGCTGGATGCTGGGTCTTTGGTTCTGATGTAGAGGGAACCAAAATTATAGTAAGAAGTGATGGAACTGCAACTTATATTGCTAAAGATATCCCTTACGCATTACTAAAGGTAGGAACTCTTGAAGACCAATTCAAATATCTGGCTTTCTTGAAACAATGGGACAATACAACTTTGTGGAGAAGTACAACTGATGATTTGAACGAGGCAAATCAACTAAACTTCTTCCCCGCAGAAGATTCTATTACTGTTATAGACAATAGACAAACAAGATTACAAAGGATAATCAAGGAAATTTTAAATAAATTTGAATCAAACTCAAATAGGTATATGCATTTGGCGTATGGTCCAGTCCTACTTTCAAATAGAACTGCAAAAGATTTGGGTATGGAATCCGAGGATCAAAAGTCAGTACAAATGTCTGGTCGAAAGGGAATATTTGTCGATGCGGACTTTGTGCTTGATACTCTATATAGAAAAGCTAAGGAAGAAACAATCAAGCGGAACCCAGAAATTGCTGGAAAAGATCTTGAAAGGACTTCAGAAGAAATAGCAATTTCTGCAATGAGATACAGTTTAATCAAGAATGATTTAGAAAAGGAATTAAAATTTGATATGATCGATTCATTGAGTCTCGACGGAAATTCCGGTCCATACTTACAGTATGCATATGCTAGATGTTGCCGTCTTATCGAGAAGTCAAATATTAATTCATTTTCTGGGGATGCATCTATCTTATCAGATCCAATTGAATATCGTCTGATAAAGCATCTTTCAAAATACGCTATATCAATAGAGGATACTATCAAAAATATGGAACCGAAGCTCATTGCGGTATATGCATACGAGCTAGCCACAATGTTTAACTTATTTTACGAAAAACTCCCAATATTGAAAGAGAGGGATACTGAACTATCTCAAGCTAGGATTTCACTGGTTGAAGCTATACGAAAAATCTTGAAAATCTTTATTTCCTTTGTAGGTATTACCCCTCTTGAGAGAATGTGACATTTGCTGGTTAGTTAGTTAAACACCTTCTTCTAATAACTAGCTGACTTTGTTAATTGGTCCAATTGTACAGTTGCTTACGACTGGATTGTAAATTCTGAGTTCCTCACACAATTTAGTTACATCCTTCTTCGCTTCTTCTTCTGAGTTGGTATTGATTACAATATTGTAGCATTTGGCAGATTTAACTGATTCAACTTTTGAATATCCACTTCTAAGAATGAGATCCTTCTTTATAGTTTCTCCTTCCGGATCTCCTACTTGTTCTTTGTTTTCTATGGTGACCACAACAAGAAAT
>JAICFW010000015.1 GCA_025923455.1 Nitrososphaeraceae archaeon
TGTTTGGATGGGATATGACTCAAACAATAGTGGTGGCTGTCACGTTAGCATTCATTATAGGATATCTTTTTACTATGATACCAATGTTAAAGACAATGCCACTTAAGCAAGCAGCAAAAGTTACCGTTATCGGTGATACTGCCAGCATTGCAGCAATGGAAACTATAGAGAATTCATTAGCATTTGCAATACCTGGATTTATGCATACATTTCCTACAGAGGCCTTGTTTTGGTTAGGTTTGGGGATCATTTTGCCAGCGGGATACGCAGTAGCATATCCTGCCATGTATTGGGCAATGAAGCGTGAAGAAAGGAAGACAGCCGCCGGAAATTCATGACAACATGAAAGACTTGGATAAATCAAATTAAAAAGAAAGGATTGAATATCACGATACACTTTTGACTTCAGTAATCCAATCGCATTTAATGCCAAATTTGTGATGATGTTTCTCAACAGATTCTTTGTCAGGGGCATCTAATATGCAATACAATTTATCCTCTTCCTTATTGTACAGTATGTCGTTATGTGTAACTCCAAATTCATCTTTCGGAGAATCTTTTGCTCGTCTCAAACTTGCTTCGTCAAACCCACTCATTTTATGGGCGTCTAGGTATTTTGGCATTGTAGATATATTTCCGATCGATCATTACTTAAGCATTTAATGTAATACGTGTCTTAATGTTAGTATAAGGATTGAAGGCTGAGGTAAGAAAGACCTAGACAAATGGAATTAAATTAAGATTAAACAAGTTTTTCTATTATTTTTTATCAAATTTCTTAAATAATACATCCCATCAGTAGTAGCGCCTTAAACACGCCTGGTGGGACTGGTTGGATCTTGTTCATCACAACCACATTCCCATCAGTTTTAAATTTTGCGATGGTTATTTCCTTTAAAATTCTGTGTCGTGACTAGATATGTTAAGATTCAACTAAAATCTTTCTTTATATTTGAAAAAATATTGCAATATGCCTATTGCAACTCTATACAGGTTGCTCGGGTTGGAGTTATTCGTCCTGGCAGGGTCCATTCTATCCTCATAATATAGAGAATAGTGCATGGCTCCCTTATTATTCTCAAATTTTCGACTATGTTGAAATCGATTCCACCTTTTACAGTATACCTAGTGAGTTAATGGTAAAAAACTGGAATAAGCGGACTCCCGACAATTTTAGGTTTACAGCGAAATTTACTAAAATAATAACAAATTATAAAAAATTCAAGAATGTAGAAAAGGATTTAGAATTATTCTACAAAAGAATGGAACCGCTTAAAGATAAATTATTGGCGTTACTAATACAGTTACCTCCCTCTTACAAACTTAAAGAAGGATTGGAAGATTTCCGAAGTCATGATTTTTTCTTTGAAGGGGATTTTAGATATGCTGTAGAGGTAAGACATTCATCGTGGTTCAGTGATTTAGCATACAACTTTTTTAAAAATAATAATATAGCAATGGTCTGGAGTCAAATGGATAGACTACAAACTCCTCCAATAGTAACATCTGATTTTGTCTATCTTAGATTAATAGGAGATCGAAGATTGTCTGACGATCAATTTGGTAAAATACAAATTGATAGAACAGAAGAGATCAGAAATTGGGCCAATAAAATGAAAGAAGTAAGTAAAAATGAAAAAGATATCAAAATAGGAATAGTGGCTGCAAACAACCATTATGGCGGTTATGGACCAGGGACTGTTGATATTTTTCGAAGGAATATGGATTTGGAAACTTTATCTTTTGAAAATGCAGACATTGAAAAAATAACCCGAGAATTACAACTAGAAACCAGGATTAACCTTAGTGAAAGAAAACCCAGCAGGAAGGGGAGACAAACAACTATTTCCGATTTTGTTAAATAACTTCCGCGAAGAATTAGAAGATTCAGATATTCAAAGGGAAATAGATAGACATGGATCTGATAACGTTAGGATTATTCTTTAACACATAAGCGTTTAATCAATGAGACTGTTCTTGTTTTCCTATCGGTTCACCAGTGGTGTTAATGTATCCCACCAAGTCGGCATTTAGACCAACCGCAAGCGGTTTCTCATTTTGAAGAATGTTAATTATATCATAGAAACTTGAAATATGGAAGTATATGACCATTAAATCCTGGTCAGGGTCATAGTAATTTAGGTTAATTTTTGCACTGTCTTGAAAGTGTATGACCGCTACAATCTGCTCAGCCTTAAGACATTCGATACTTGAATAAAACCTGGATGTTTCGATGTCTGGACGACCTTCCATAGTGCCTCTAAAACTACCATAAACAACTCTGTAGGAATCAAATTCCTTAAACATATCTGAGGTTGCCACACATACAAATATTTGAGCCTCTTGAAAGTTTTTTGGGTTATAGACGTATGAAAATAAATTTACCGTGAAAGATTAATCTTAATTACGGATTTTCAATTCGTATACATTACCTCATCTCTTTGTTCAGATTCATCTTCAATCTTTTCGTTCGAAATCTTTTTCTTCTTCTTTACCAGTCTTAACCTCCTGACTTCCTCTAGTATTTTTTTAAGTTCCTCCTCAGAGACCTTTGCAATTCTAGCGTCACATTCTAAACCTCTAGCATCAAGAACCTGTTCTGTTAAACTGATAATCTCTTGTTTATTTTGTTCCTCTTCTGGAGTTAACATCTTGGCACTTACAAAACGAAAGAATGCGAATTCACTCATAATTCATCATCTACCGTTACTTTTATTTGTCTTGGCGTTAATTCCTCAAGGTCCTTATGATAGTCTTTTGGAATTACGATTATTCTTTTATCTCCCATTTTGCTTATCGTTGAAACAAACTTTATTCTAGTCACTGTTTTTCGAGTCATACTTTATTATACTTAAGTATGGCTATGTAAGTATAACGTGGTATAATACAGTATATATCATTGTCATACTATCGTATACCATGACACAATTTGATGAATGCTGCAAATTCGGATCCAGGACGAAACTAGGAGAATTTGATGCAAAGCAAACACAATACCTACAAACTAACGAAGCTCACAAACAAATTACCACCTGGAAGAAAAAGTAACCATACACTATTTTCTTTTAATTTAGAATTTCTAAGTAAAAATAGGATACATACTTATCCCTCATATTTTTATAGTAATAGTACGTCATCAAGAAAGCCGGCATGACGAAGACTGGCTTAACATTATATTATATTGACCTGAAAATGACATATTATTAGAAATGAGTCAAGACACCCACAAGAAAAAGTGGGATTCTGTGAAGAGATACAAACTTACCAAGATGTTAAACCA
>JAICFW010000016.1 GCA_025923455.1 Nitrososphaeraceae archaeon
TAATTTTAGTAACGCTTTTGAATCTGGAACTCAATCACAAACAGAGATTTCAGACAAGGTTACTAGCATAAATGACATAATTGCTGATGTTGTTAACTCTAGGATTGATCAAGAGCAACAAGAAAATGCCACCATGAAGGCATTGGTAGTTAATGATTTAATAGGTGAAACTTTGAAACATTATGGAGTGGCTCTAGGTAAGGAAGAGGGTGAGCATGAAAGTGAACATAATGAAAATATGACATCTGCCGAACACTCTACTGATATTAGCAGTAATGAAACTTCAAGTATTGTTGATGAAGCAAACTACCAGACAGCTCAAGCAACTATAACGCAAGCAATTCAAAACTTTGACGAAATCAAGGAAGATTCTGACACAAATTCGATTGAATTGGCTCATTCATTAAATTCAGTTAAAGAAAAAATAGACAGCAAGGCACCATTTGATGAAATTGATGCAATTGTCGATGATAAGATAACTTCGTTGCTTAACAGCGTTTATGATTTGAATCTCTTAGAAGAGGCAGAACATGCTGAAGGAGGAGCAGAAGAAGAACATGCTGAAGGAGGAGCAGAAGAAGAACATGCTGAAGGAGGAGCAGAAGAAGAACATGCTGAAAATGAAAATAATTCATGATTAGATAATGAAATCTCCTGCCATTGCGGAAACAGATCTAATTCTGCGAAATTTTTTTCATGTAGCTCAACGCCCCGAATTTTTTTAGTTTTAAATTTATATTTGATGACTTGAAACTGATAATGATGTCCTCTGTTGAGACCGCAGCATGGTGATAACGGTTCTATGAAAATTCCAAAATTAGAAAAGTTGAATATTGGATTAAAGCTCGTTGCAACTCTGGTGTCTTTAGGATTTATCTTGTCTGGTTTGTCTATACTGAGTTCTCAGTCAATATATTCTCAAACATCAGAAGATCCGAAGAGTCTCAATTGTAAGGATAACAAAGATCAATCTCAATATGTTAGTAATGTTTCGGTAGTAAACGGTACTGCCGGAGTTGGGCCCGTCACTAATGATCTTCCGGGATTTCATTATGTTAAAAAATTCGATAGCAATGGCACATTGATATCTGCTTGGGGTGTTAAAGGGACAGGACCAGGACAATTTTTACATGCCCATGGAATTGCAGTTGATTCTAATGGATTTGTATACGTTAGTGATGCAGAAAAATGCAACATTCAGAAATTTGACAGTGAGGGAAACTTCATCAAAGCCTGGGGTACTAAAGGTAAGGGGCAAGGACAATTCTTGCAACCTGAGAGCATGGCAGTAGATTCAAAAGGCAATATTTTTGTGGCCGATTACGCTAATCAGGCAATTCAGAAATTTGACGGTGAGGGAAACTTCATTACCATGTGGGGCTCCAAGGGTAGAGCGGATGGTCAATTCATAAAGCCATGGGGAGTTGCTGTTGATTCTAATGATAATGTGTACACAAGTGATCAAGATAATCCAGAAGTTCAAAAATTCACCAATGATGGAAAGTTCTTGACTAAATGGAATTCTTATTCTCCAGGAATGTTATTCGTGCATTTACATGATATTACAGTAGATTCGCATGATTCAGTTTATGTTACTGACGGTAGAAATAATTCTTTCGTTGTGAAATTTGATGACCAAGGCACTTTTACAAAAAAATGGGGAGGTTACGGTTATGGGAACAGTCACTTTGTTGAAAACCATGGCATAGTTACTGACAAAGAAGGTAATGTATACGTTGTCGATACCAGAAATGTACGTATTCAGAAATTCAATAGTGAAGGGGAGTTTGTTACGAAATGGGGATCACTCGGATGCGGAGATGATCAGTTCCTTATTCCTCATGATATTGCGATAGATTCCTCTGGAAATATTTACGTTTCAGATAGTGGAAATGTTCATTTCAGGGCATCAAAGACCTGCGAGTATTATGATAATCAATAGTAAAAATAAGATCTCAACATCAGTAATCAGAATGAATAAAGATGTGTCTAACCAGAACTTTAAGAGTAAAAGAGATTTTGATGTAGTAATTTGAAAGTAGTACTTTTAATTCTATTAGTTACCATCATGACAAGTTTAGTATCACCTGTTCAAACTGTAGCTGCGGATTTGCTAAGCAATTCATTGCAACAGCGCATTGGAGACTACGATGTCCGGATCAACACTATACCAATGGTTCCAATATCAGGACAGGACACACAAATAAACATCATGATGTCTACAGTTAGTAACATCCCCATAACAGATACCCCCATTACTATAAGAATATCAAATGAAAGAGAAGAATTGGCAAGGTCACAACCAATATTATTATCAAGCGGCCATTACTCATATAGTTACAATTTTCACAAATCTGGCTTGTTTCTGTTAAGTATTGACATTCTGGAAAGTCCTCTATCGGGAGATTCTAATGACTCAAATAGGATGTTGACCTTTGATTTCCCAATCCGTGTTTCAGAAGCCCTTTCGGTTGAAATGGCCAATTTGGCACTTCCGATAATCATCGCGACTGCTGCGGGTTCTGTAGGCTCATTGATAGTGTTAAAAAAATTGAAAAAAAATAAGAACATCACATAAAATACTTGTTTTCATACGAATGTGGAACTTGAAACGCCTGAAAGGAAATCTATTCAAATTCATATTCGTCAAGCAGAGAACAATTTCCTGCATATGAATTAAAGATACGCTCAATTTGATCTAGTGCGGTCTCATTTACCTTCTTCTCTGAAACTTGATCGCCAATATCCAGCGCTGAAATTGTGTCAAATAATTTCATAAAGTCAGTACATGAAATTGTAAAACTTTGGATGACGTCTTGAGTAACAATTCCAGAATAATTAGTAGTAGAATCAGAAGAGATGATATTTGTGGCGCCTTGGGTAAACAAGTCATCATCATTTTCCTGCCCGTTAATGTGTGGATTCTGAATAGTTAGATCTGGATATAGATTTAGTGGAGCTGATATTAGCAGTATGAGGATTGTAGGTAGAATTAAAATGATCCTCCGATCCGGATTTGTCATGAGATTCATATTTGAATGTCTATCATTATAACTAAGATGATGACTATTTAATGATTAGAATCTAATTTATATTAAAAAGTTCCATTTTCACACTCTAGGATTTTCGACGAGTTGTTCATTAATTTGATTCATATTCTATCAAATTTATTAAATTGACATTAAGATATTGAATTGAGTTTGGATATTTCTATTCCTTTGACTTTCAAAAAATTTCATACAAAATCCGATATTGTAGATAGTTTATCTTTTTTACTTTTGATCAAATCATTACCAAAATTCTTTTCTAACTCTAGTTGATTGCCAACCTCTTTTAGGTCAATATGGTCTACACATTTAGGTTCCAAATTTAGCATTTGCCGGAACATGTTGACGGTGCCTGGACCAAAACCACCGTAATGATTGTTAGCGGCAACTATTCCAATTTTGAGACTTTTTTCATCCTCCTTTAATCGAGTGATATTATCCGCCCAACCTTTCATTTCCAAACTTCGATCTCGTTGCAATTTACCAAAATTGCTTTCTTGTATACTTCTGTCACCAATTAATCTCAGGTAAAAAAAATCTGTTGTAATAACTGGAGGTGTTTGTAATCTATCCATCTGACTCCAGACTAATGATATGTTATTATTTCTAAACATATTATAAGCCAATTCATTAAACCATGATGAATGTCTCACTTCTATTGCATACCTAAATGTGTCATCAAAGAAAAAATCATAATTTCTAAAAGTGTCCAGTCCTTCCTGAAGTTCATAAGAGGGCGGTAGCTGAATAAGTAATGCTAAAATCTTATCCTTTAGTGGCTCCATATTTTCATAAAATAGTGATAGTTCTTTTTCCACGTTCTTGAACCTCTTTTCATGGGTTATGATTTTTGGGAACTTTACAGTAAATCTAAAATTACTGGGAGTTCTTCTGTTCCAAATTTT
>JAICFW010000017.1 GCA_025923455.1 Nitrososphaeraceae archaeon
AGTAGCGTTTATTTCTGGCACTTCAACTGGGGCAGTAACATTGGCAGTAGCGTTTATTTCTGGCACTTCAACTGGGGCAGTAACATTGGCAGTAGCGTTTATTTCTGGCACTTCAACTGGGGCAGTAACATTGGCAGTAGCGTTTATTTCTGGCACTTCAACTGGGGCAGTAACATTAGCTGTGACACTCTCTGCAGGTTTAACAATAGGAGCAGTAACGTTTTCACTAGATAATTCTGGTTCTAGTGCAACTTCCTTTACATATAAATAATCATTATTTTCATCGTAAGAGAGATCCGAAATAGTTATCACATGAAAATTATTGTCATGAAGATATTTCATTTCCTTTTCAAACAAATCCACATTAGTTATTGCGTCTTCGTTATCATGACCAATATCATGATACATGATAATTGGTATCGCGTTTATAGTCCCATCTTTATTATATTGTGATTGACTGTTTACAACTTCAATGAATCTATCTAATGCTTCAGATTCGCTATAAGAATTTTCTACAATCTCAAAATCATGGCTCCAATTTCTTATAGAATATTTGTTGGCATAAGTAGGAGTACCATTGTCTGTAAATGTCTTACAATCATCCTGACCATATTGCTTGAGACCATTACAATTTAGAAACATTAGCGGATCGTTTCCTCTAGTTGCAAACTCATAATGTTTAGCTACAATATCGACAATATTCTTATCCTCAGATCCTGTGCTGAATGGGTACTCAAAGCTTGTAGGTTTTATCCCATAGTCATCGAGACATTTTCTTGATTCTCCAACTTCATACTCTATGGATTCCTTTGAAATGTCTGTAAGACGCACATGCGTCATGCTATGCGAGCTGATGTCATGACCTTCATTATGTAATTCCTTTATATCGTCCCAGTCCATGTAACCATTTTTAGTATCTACATAATTGCACACTACACCAAAAGTTCCCTTGAATCCATATTTGTCAAGGATTGGTTTTGCATTAGTAAATTGGCTTTTTAGACCATCGGAGAAAATAAAAATTACGACTTTATCTACGGTTCGTTTGCTCTCGGTGGATTTAGCAGGTAATCCTGATGCAAACGCATGCTCATTTGAAATAACAGACACAAACGCCATTAAAAAGCCCAAGGCCAAAATGGGCAATAACGTCAAAAAACTCGTGCTGTACTTCAAAGTCAATTAACTGGGATGTAATTCATATTATAAATAGATATCAGTATTCAACCGTCAATATCATATGACATAATTTTTAGCTAAACCAAATAATTATTATGAATGAATAACGATGAAATCTTGTAATATATTCCAGACACAGCAGAATTAGCTGACTGAGAGACAAGTGTAAGACAAATGCTAATTTATGTCACAATATAAAATATACATGATGAAATTTAGTGTTGCGTTTTGGAATTTACAAAATCTTTTCGATGTAAATTCAAGTGAAATAGCAACTGATCTAGAATTTATTCCTGAAAAGGGATGGACCACGGAGGTTCTCAGTAAAAAGATAGAGAATTTGAGCAAACCTCTAAGGATTATGAATAATGGCAATCCTCCAGATTTAGTTGGTTTTTGTGAAATCGAATCAGAAAAACTTACCAGAGACTTGTGCGAAAGAGTTCGCCCGGGCTACTAAGAGATTACCACGTTCATAGATGGATCGGATATTACGGGTATTGATACCTGTCTGGTTTATTCAAAGGGCATATTCGATTGTATTGAAACTAAATCGTTTCGGATAAACTTTCGATACCCAACTAGAGACATATTTTTAGCAAGTTTGCGAATAAAGGAGAATAATGCTGAATTGTTGGTTTTGGTTAACCATTGGCCTTCGAGGAGAGGAAAAAAAGATGGATTTGACCAACATGATACAGAATTCTCAAGATGCATGGTTGCAGAGAATTGCGGAAGAATTATTGATGATTTATTAAAAATTCCTTTCGAGGAGATCAAGTATTTGCCACATGAAATTCTTTCTGATAAGAGCTATATTGATAGGATAAATACCAGGTGGAACAAGAACGTACTTTTGATGGGCGATTTTAATGATGATCCATTTGATAAAAGTATTTCAAAATTTCTCCGTGCCAAAAATGACAAGGAGGTATTCGTCGAATTAAATGAATCATTGGAAATCTTTAGAAATACCGATAGAGATAAAACCGATAAACAGCATTACCTTGAATGCACTCCCCATCTTCATAATTGCATGTATAATCTTTCTGGATTTTCCTATTACCATTGGAGAAATAATTCAACAAACCTTTTTGATCAGTTTATGATCTCAAGAGGTTTATTGTTAGGAGTTCAGAAATTAAAGATGAATCTAGAAAAAGTCAGGGTGTTCAATGAAGGACTAACTATTGGCGAGAATCTTTCTAATGATTATTTTGTTCCAATGAACCCAGAAAAATTTCATCCTGCACAAAGGGGAATTCCAATGACTTCGAGTACTTCAGAACTAACGGGCGAATTCCAAAGCACAGAAAGCCAAATACTGGATACAGTGATCATTTTCCAATATTTGGTACTATTGAAACGCTTCCATGATGAGGTAATGTTATGTCTAGTCTACACGATTGTCCATACAGTCCAAAACTCAACATAATTTTATAGAGCGGGCCAAAGTTATAGCTCTTTCTAAATCATCATTTAAAATTTCTTGTTTTTTATACTTTTTATTAAAGTATATTAAATCTACAATTTTGGTATTGTCCATATTGACAATTGTTGTAACGTCATTTCCATTTCTGGAAATTCCCCCCAGAGGGCGACTTGAATTTCCTGTTAGCACTACGAGTTTGTCCACAATACTAAGTGACTTTGATGCGTTTGAAATTTGGGCCTGTGTTTTTATTGGTTCATTCTTGATTACAACTGATACGGCAATTTTTGATCCGTAACTATCGTTGTATGTAACATCTATTCCCTCACCCACCTGGTTGTCAAAATTGAGCTCATTAACATAACCTTCATAATTTGTTATTGTCAAAAGATTACGAATTGCTTCACGAATGTTAGGCTCAATCGTTTCAATGTCATCTACTCCTCTTTTTATCTGAATAAAGTCCGATAATGGCACATTCATCAAACTTCCCCTTATTTTAGACCCGGGATAGATAGATTTTATGGCGTCATCAATTATTGACTCATCTAGAAAAAAGGAACCTTTTTTCGAAGCTTGTTCTGTAGTATGGTAAAATATATTCAACATTGACCTTACATTCCTAAAGTCAGGGAATTCATCATAGACTAATCTTATTTTCGATTCAAGATCATTTTCTTGTTCAGAACCAAAATTGCCGTTATTATCATAGTGCTTTATATATTCAAATATAATGTCCTTTAATTCACCTAGAGTGTTTGATCCTGCGAGATCAATCTTATAATTTGCCTTTTCCAATCTATCAAAGACTGAAGAATTCTCTTTCTTAATTTCATCATATGAGGAAGGAGTGAGAATCAACATAAGAATTGAAGATGGAATGTGTGCGTTGATTATTGCCTTTATGAATTCCAATGATTCTTTCTTTGAATCAAATTCATCAAATTGAAATATTGTTATTTTATTGAGAAGTTTTAAATTCATATCAGCTATTGCACTAAGACTTTTTATTACTCCTTCAAGTGACCTAATTTTCTCAACATCTGATCTTAATCTATCCTCTAGTAACGACTTCATGATTTCAATTTGTATTTCTGAAAATTCAGTGCCAAGTATTCCTGATACATGTTCAAAATTTAATTTATATTTGCCCTTTAGAATCTCGTCAGCTCTTTGTTTAAGATGTTTATTGCCGCTCAAATTATCCAAAAATCCATAGTTAAACGCCTTCCTTACTGAGTTTCCATGATAATCAGCTTTTTTGCACAAGAAATAAAGTACGTTCCTTCTCAAGCTTTCAATGTCATCATGACTAAATCCCCCTAATATTGAATCATAAATATTGTGAATATCCCTGGGAGAAACTTGAGAGAGATCAACGTAGGATGTTACCACCTTTTCAATTAGTTCAGGAAGTCCCTTAATGTGAAACGCAAGATGGGTCTTTCCTGAACCCACATCTTGGATCATAGTTATCAGTCTAAAATCTCTATCAGTGGGGTTTGTTCCTTCGAGCTTTGAGAATAGATCAGAAATGCAGGTTACTATGGCCTGTTTTGCATCCTTGTGTGTCTTTCCTCCAAGAATTTGGCTGTCAATATATGAAGGTGTAGGGCTACTTGGGTATGGGTTTAATTTTAGTCCATATGGATACATTCTCATATTCCCCTCACATATCCGTGGAGTAGACCTCTCAGTATCACGCCTTCGCTTCCACCGGTAGAAAGCTCATATTCATTGTGATAGGCGCTGACGAGTTGTTCAACCAGTTCGTAAAATTCGTTTTTGCTTAGTTCGAATTTTTGACTTAGCTCATTTCTAACTTGTCCAAGCTCAATCCAACCTATTGAGCTGGTAGATCTTGATAGAATGGTATCAAACTCAATTTTGAAATTATCTAAATTGACTAGTGCTTTAGATTCTGCACCTTCTGTCTTTAAGAGATCAATTAAACTATTTAGCGCATCTTTGATGCTATTTGAGTGAATGTCCAATTTTCTCTCAATAAGCCTCATGCGTTCAATTAGAATCCTAAATTTTGGATCAACATTGTTCAGATGTGTGAGATAGACTTCCGAGGTCCAGCAATAGTAAGCTGCCCCTTTTTTATCAATACAGACCTTTCCATCATTAACTAAATTTTCCAAAGTCTTGTCTAAATCAAATGCAGTAAATTCCTTCTTTAAATCAGATTTCTTCATTCCGTTTGTACCTGTTGAAAGTATCTTCTCTAAAACTAACTCTTCTGAAGACATGAAAAATTATCAAATTTTTTTTATTTAAATTGCGGTGTAATCGAACTGATTACCCATTATCAAGAATTTTAAATCAAAGATAATGTTATTAGTTTATTTTTTCAAGTAGTTATAATGGGATGAAGATTACTCTTTACTGATTACTTAGATGATGAAAGTACTAGGGTAACTGACCATATCATTT
>JAICFW010000018.1 GCA_025923455.1 Nitrososphaeraceae archaeon
GTCGGTTAATTTTTTATCACGGCAATTCGTCGAGGATATTTATTTCTCCAATTCCCCTGTTCGATGTAATTATACATTCACTTTCATTGTCTCCGTCTCCTTTTTCATCACAGTCGTTGTGGTTTTCTCCCTCTACGTCAATTGAAATCTTGTTCTTCTCGCCTTGCATAGTAAAGGTGCCTGTTTCTAAATTATCAGTGACAACACAGAGTCCTTGATTAAATCCCTCACCAGATTCATCACATGTATTTTTGTTATCCACATCGGTGTCAATTTCTCCCTTATTCTTAAAAGGATCATCTGCTGCGAATGCACTCGTTGCTGTAGTACCAAATATAGCACCAATCAGCAGAACTAATGAAGGGAGGAGTACGGTCCTTGAACTGAGATTCATCGTTCTCATAGACAAGTTTTAGTTTATATGAACTTGGATGGATCATATCCTAAAATTATTGTGTATATAGATTCTGTAATATTTACGATTAGATAACGCTGAATGATGAGACATAGAAATGTTAGGTAAGATGAACATCTGTACGCTTATTGAGATGTATTGTTCGAAACCAGAATACAATAGCAATTAGAACAACTTCAATGCCATGCTCACCTTATATTGGGATGTTGTTCTTTACCTTCTACTTAGCTTATTATAGACAAGAGTACCGACTAACATAGCGGCAGATAGTGCAAATCCAAAATATGAGAAATTCCGTTCATAGGGAAAGATAAAGGTTGATCCAATAAAAATTGCCGATGATATAATACTCATTGGAAGAACATTTGAATTCGCCTTAGTCTTATTTTCTGAATTCTGATCAGCCAAATATTGCTTTAACATAGGTGCAAGTTCACTTGAGATCTCTATACCATTTACAAATCTGTTTACATATCTCTTAAATTCTTCTATGTAAGCTTCTTTAATCAAACCTTCCTCTTCAAGCAAACTTACCAGTACGCGAACAAATTGAAATTTTACATTATGGTAATGGTAAATGCCTTCAAGAATTGAGGCCATTCTCATATACAGCGCAAGATTTTTGGGCAATCTAAATGGAAACCTACTTAGTGTCTTATTTGCCAAATCTTGAAGTGCTTTAACTTCCATTCTATCAACTTTTCTACCGTGCAATGATTGTATACTCAATTCGAGTCCCTTTTCCACTAATCTTCTATCAACAGAGGGTTCAAGGGTTCCTAGTTCTAATAACACATCAGTAGTCCTTACTGGATCTTTATCTACAAGTCCCAGATATAGCCTTACCAATCTTCTTCTTGTTTCATCATCAAGTCTTCCAACCATTCCAAAATCATAAAGTATTATTGTTCCTTCATTCGTAATCGAAATGTTACCTGGATGAGGATCTGCATGGAAAATACTGTGACGCAATAACATTTTAAAAAATAATCTATGTATGCGATACACTAATTTTGCTCTATCGATGTTATTTTGATTTAGTGTCTTTATATCAGTTATCTTGGTACCGGGTAAATACTCCATTGTAATCACGTGCCGTGAAGTTCTATCTCGGTAAACTCTTGGGATAATAACTGATTTATCCTCCTTTAGATTATTTCTTATCTGTATCAAATTTTTTGCTTCGATTCTGTAATCCATTTCTTCATGTACTGTTTCAATAAATTGGGAGAGCATTCCTTCTGCTGAAAACCGAAGATTTTCATCAATAAACCGAGTGGCCAAGGGTAACAATTTTCTTAAAATGTAGATATTCTGTCCAATTGTTTCTTCAATATTTGGTCTACTTATCTTTACTACTACATCTTTTTCTTTGTATCTTGCCCTATAGACTTGACCTAAACTGGCTCCAGAAATTGCCGAAGGATCAAAAGACTCAAAAATATTTTCTAGCGAACCTAGCTCCCTTTCAAGAATTGGTTTGACATCTAAAAATGGTTCAGGTAGTACATTATCTTGAAGTTTTTCCAATACATCCAGATAAGGTTGGGGTAGAAGATCTGCCCTTGAGGATAACCATTGTCCAAGTTTTATGTACGATGGTCCAAGGGTGACAAAAGTCTTTAATGCCCTTTCCGCGTGCTTTCTGAACTTGTTTTCATTTACATTTTTGCCTTCTTTTTTCACCCATTCTCTTCTGTCCTTCCTAAGATACACTATGACAGGAATTAGCTTTAGTACGGTCTTGAATATCAGCCAAATAGACGGTTTTTTGAATACAAATGTAGGTTCTTCTCTGTCGCTTTCTATGACTGCGTCCAATACCTCCTCGCTATCTTCTAACAACGGCATTTTTCACTCTTTTAGAGTTAATTTGCAAAAAGCAATTGGGTAACGTTGGAAAAACAAAAGAATTAGTGGAGATATGTCAAAGTTCATTTCGTGTCATTTTTCCTTATCTATAAGATAATTTGAAAATAAAGAAAGCATCATAACACCAGGAAGATACTTTGAAGCATCCATTATAATGTGTCCAAAAGGATCATTCCTAGGATCAATTTTATCATAATGAACAGTATAATAGGCATCATATTCACGGATGTGTAAATTTCCATGTCTGTATTGTTTTAATGAGCCCATTTTTTCTCCCAGCACGGTCGATTCGTATTCTATAAGAGGCCTTACTGTTTTTGGTACTATGATATTTCCATCACTGTCAATAAAACTCATAGCAACCTAACAATAACTTCAGATATAAAAATTACCTTCAATTATTAGATTTCGAATAATAAATGATTTTTTGCAATCTAATTCAAACATAGTGAAATACTAACCTCATAACAAGACTTTTATAGAATATTACCTATTTTTTTCGTTATGAGTGATACAAAAGGTAAGGTTCCAAATATAGTTGCAATAGAGGTTATAAAGAAGAATGGCGTTGATGTCGAAAAATTAAAAGAATTGATAACCAAGGGCGTAGGTGCTGAATTTACTACATATTATTATTATACAATTTTAAGAATGCATTGCACTGGTCTTGATGGAGAAGGAATTAAGGAAATCGTAGAAGAAGCAAGGATCGAAGATAGAAATCATTTTGAAGCCATGGTACCAAGATTGTATGAACTTGGAGGGTCATTACCAAGAGATATTAGAAAATTTGCCGATCAGGCAGGTTGTCCTGATGCATACCTTCCAGAGAACTGGGAAAATCTAACTTCCATAATAGAAATACTACTTGGTGCAGAACAATGTGCTATACGTTCATGGGGAGAGGTATGTGACATGACTGCTGGGAAAGATCCTCGTACTTATGATATTGCTCAAAGAATCATGCAAGAAGAAGTTGAACATGAGGCCTGGTTTATTGAGTTGCTCTCTAAGAGACCTTCAGGACACTTTAGAAGGAGATCAGTTGGGCAATCACCCCATGTCGGACAACAGGGTGGACTAATACACCTATAAGACGCTGTCAATATCTTTTTTTACCTATATCCTTTTTGTTACTAAAATAAAGGAGATTAATTTCCTTTTGGATTTTCGAATCTGAAATATCATGTTATTAATCTAATATTGATTATGAGATATTAGTCTAGAGAAATTACAACAGAGTTGTCTTACGATATATGACTTATTTGAAATATACTACCGAGTCCTATTGATACGACGTATAGATTACCATCGGGACCCATTTCCAAGTCAGTGATACCTCCAAACCCTTCGCCAAACATAATACTACTAACTCCAGGAGATGATGGTTTTTCTATAATTCTTGATGAGAGAGCTTGTGGAAGAACCAGGTCTTTCCTATCAGGAGTGAGATCAAAATGATAAATCCTGCCGTTATGCACGTCACCTACAAACATATCGTTCTCATAAGCAGTTCCAAGCTCAGTTGATTCCAAAAATTTTACAGAGGTTGGCCCAGCTGTATTTATCCAAACAAGTTCAGGATCGCTATAATGCCCCTTCCCTTCAAAGTCTTGCAAATCAGATTCGCTGAATGAATCTTCCATTGAAGCCATACCCTGTACTTCTTGCCATCCACTATTGAAACCAGGGAGGACTAAATTTATTTCATCACTGTTTCCTGGTCCATTTTCTGTATTCCATAAATTACCAGAAACAGGATCAAAGTCCATCCCAAAGCTATTTCTTATTCCATATGCGTAGTATATTCTCAATGGAATGGAATCACCAAGTATACCATCGGTAGGTTGCCCGTCCTGCGATATCCTCAAAATACCTCCCCTTCCGTCAGGATCAACACCGTCCTTGTAATTCTGGGTCTTGGTTTCTGTAGTTGGTCCCTTAAAAGAACCATCTACGTCGCCAATTGTTACATAGAGATTATTGTCCGGGCCGATTATTATGTCACCACCATTGTGTCTAGGCCCCGGATTGGCGGGTAAGTCCATCAAAAGTAATGGATTAATTAGTGCATCTCCCGAAAGTTCGTATCTGTAGACCCTATTACCAATTGGTTGCTTCCCGGCCTTGTCGTCTCCATCTTTTCCATCAATTTCAGTGTAGTAAAGAAAAACATATGTCGTAGAACTGTCTTTGGATGCCGCTATTCCACACAGGCATCGCTCAATTGAATTGGCAACATTAACATCAAGAACTGGTTTTGCAAGAACTTTTCCGTCGACTATCCTTTTGACCATACCAGTATCTTTTTCAAGAACCAAAATATCACCAGGGCCTAAAAAAACCATACTGGTAGGAGTACTTAAGCCCTCAACAATCGTAGAAATTTTGAGGTTTGTATCAAGGAGCTTTGGTTTTCCTTCTTCCTCAAACTCTGTATCAGCAAATTCCTCTTGAGATCTAACTGAATAAAAGTGCGTAATTGAAGTAAAAATCAAAAGTGAAATAATCAGTAATGTGATGATAACACTGATCAAGGCTTGGAACATTCATTCACTTCGGATCTAATATACATATCGAAGAATGATATATGAGATTGTTATCAAAATATTCAAGCTATCAATTTGTTAACTCAGAACAAACCAATGTCCAGCAGAGAATAGATAAATCTTGCACACTGAAAGGAATTGACTTGAGAGCAAGATTAGTGAACAATCATTGCAGCCTCAGTATAATTAGACTAAATTGCGAAAAATACTACGTTCTAGTAGGAATGTTTTTCAGTCTTGTGTTCTTTAAGAGCAGGGTAATTTGAATATGTACATTTGCATTTATCACACTGCCATTGATGTTCACGTGCTTTGGTGAAATTATCATAAGTGATGTTCTCCTTCACGTACATCATAGACTTGTAATCATACTTTGCTGGGTTATAATTCAATTTGTACTTTATTGAATTTATTCGCACTTCTGAGTAATATGTACAATATGTTCCTTATATTTCAATATGTTACTTGATATAGGATTTTAGTATAAAAATAATTCATAACTTTTGAAGTGTTAAATCTACAAGTATTTTATTGAAAAGACTTAAAGCAAAATAGATAGTTTATATAATATCTTTTCACATGCCAACAGAAAATAATTCCGTCAAAAAATTCAAGGATAGAGAACATGCTGCAGAGCTTCTCATAAGCAAGCTAAACAATGAGATTAAAGACGAAATTGCAAAAGACGTAGTTGTTTTTGGAATTCCACGTGGAGGAGTGATATTAGCTTATACAATTTACAAGAACAGATCTGCGAATTATTTTGATATTGTAATACCACGTAAACTGGGAGCCCCTAACAACAAAGAACTTGGCATAGGCGCGATAATCGACAAGGATACTGTCTATCTAAATGAGTATGTTGTAAAAGCATTGAGAGTATCACAAGATTACATTGAGACAGAAAAGGAATCACAAATCCAAGAAATTAGTCGCCGGAGCTTACTGTATAGACCAAAACAGAATGAATATAATATTAAGAACAAAACGATTATTCTTGTTGATGATGGTGCAGCCACGGGAGCTACACTTGTGGTTTCAGCCAGATGGATTAGAAAGATGAATCCAAAAAGGATAATCATTGCTATCCCAGTCGCGCCTAACGAAACTGTGGAGCTCTTAAAAAATGAAGTGGATCAGGTAGTGACAATATTGATACCACCAACTAGTAATTTTACCTCAGTTGCTCAATTCTATGACAATTTTGAAGAGATAACTGACGATAAAGTAGTAAAGATCATGAAGGAAATGAACCCAAAATAGGAACACATATTATACTATATATTTAGTATTAGCTTTTTTACCATGCTGCTATTGCGTCATTTATATCGATAGTTTACTATTTCAGCGGAACAGAGGGCAATACCGACACAAGCTGAGATAGATTTGGAACTGAATTTGTGGCAAACTCCAAAATTGGCGCATGCCATATTCCAAAACCTACCATGAAGATCATTGCGAAAATAAGTACTGCCGATATTGCCCTTGGCTCCTTGACTCTAGATGTCTCAGGCGAATCTTCCATGTACATTTTTCTCATTATCCAAGCATAATATCCAAGCGAAAGTGCACTGTTCAAAACTCCAGCAATTGCCAAATAAGGTCCCCACCAAACTTCAGGTCCTGTAACAATTGCCGAGTTAAATAATACTAGTTTACTCCAAAATCCATTCAATGGTGGGACGCCTGCCAATGCCAATAGAGATATTGACAATGCAATGGCAGTGAGGGGCATTTTTTTAGCTAGACCTCTATACTTTTCAATGCTGTAGCTAGCAAGGGTGATAGCCACTGCAGCAACCGCAATGAAGGCGGCAGATTTCATTACTGCATGATTAATAATATGAAATAGTGAACCACCAAGAGCTTGGTCACTATAAGGAGCAAGAGCAAGACCGATCATAATGTATCCTGCTTGAGCAATACTTGAGTAGGCAAGAATTCTCGGAACGCTCTTTTGAACCAATGCGCCCAAGTTCCCCAATGTCATTGTAAATACAGCTATTATTGCCAATGTCATGGACCAATCCAAATGCAACACAAAGACAGCTAGAACAATTACACGAATGGCAGCAGCAAATCCCGCTTTTTTTGTACCTGCCGCGAGTAACGCGCCAATTGGGGTAGGCGCTCCCTCATATGCGTCCGGTAACCACATGTGGAATGGAACAAGACCCATCTTAAATCCAAATCCGGCTATAAATAATGCTAGGGCAAGAATTGTGATTGGAACTAGATCCTGTTGAACATTAATCATAGATATTATTGCCTGACCAATATTTGTGGTTCCAGTAACTCCATATACTAAACCAATAGCCACTACAAGAATTGCTGATGAGAGGGCGCCAAACAGGAAGTACTTTATCGCGGCTTCATTGGATATCGGATCACGCTTTGAAAATGCTGCCAGGGCGTATGTCGGTATTGACATGAGCTCCCATGCAACGAGAAGCATTACCAAATCTGTAGAATATGCTATCAGTATCATGCCTATACTGGACAAGAGTATCAATGAGTAATATGCCGCAGGGTTGGTCTTGTTTTTCATGTAATTCCAAGACGAAGCAGTTACCATTATTGATACAATCAATAACGATATTGCAAAGAATGCGCCAAACATATCATCAGCTAGCATACCCTTGCCAAATTCTATGGTAGGGATCGGTTCCCCTGAAAGTATCCTAATGATAATGATACCGATAATTAGTATTATAGCTCCAACTGAAATGCCGCAATATAACTTATTTCCAGCGCCTCGTTCTTTCCTGAGAGAATCAATAATTGGAATAGCAAGACCAACCGAACCCAGTATTACAGTTACTAACAGAGGAGTAGACAAGAAATCCATTTCTATTTCATTCCTACAAGAATAACAACATGATTATTATCATTAGACCTGCAGCGAAAACAAAAAGATATGTCTGTGCTATGCCTGTTTGTCCAGCCTTGATAACTTTTGAGAAATATGTCATAGATCCCTGGAGACCGGGATTAATTCCGTCAATTATGGTACTTTCAAAATATCTCCAAATGATGCGGTATATGGCCAACGGTCCTACTACTGCTCCCCAATATAATGCAGTATTGAGATACCATCTATTAAAGAAGAACTTCCATACTGCCCTAGATATGATACTTCTCGAAACTATCTCAGGGTCAATGATTCTTTTCATATATACAAGTCCTCCCAGTATTGCACCCAGAGCAAATGCACCAATCGAAGCAGTAACTGCTACAGGATTAAGTTCTTCGAGTCCCAAAAAGCCAGATCCACTCTCGGTTGGAACTTCATGGCCCTCAGATAATTCACTATGAATACCAAATGTACCAGCAAGATATGAAGTAAACATTTCGTGGAGCTGATGTTCAAATGTAAATCCAATTAAACCTACCGCAATGCTGGCAACTGCAAGTATGGCAAACGGTACCCACATTACAGCGCTAACTTCATGAACATGGTGACTCCCTTCGTTTTGTTGAATGAATTTACTTTTGTTTCCAAAGAAGGTCATACCAAGCATCCTAAATGTGTAGAAGGCGGTCATAAATGAGACCATTACTGCAATTGCAAACAGAACCCATGAATATTGATAACCTGATTCAAGAACGGAGGCTAGAATCGCATCCTTACTCCAAAAACCGGAAGTAATGAACGGAGCTGCTGCTAATGAGAGTCCGGCCATCATCATAAAGAGGAACGTCTTTTTCATTTTACCCATGAGCCCGCCCATATCAGTCATAAATCTGGAGCCAACAGCATGTAGTACGGCGCCAGCGCCCATGAACAACGAAGCCTTAAACATAGCATGACTCATCAGGTGGAAGAATCCTGATGTATATCCGTCTACAAAGGAAGAAGAAAGTCCAGCAATTCCTAATCCCATCATCATGAGTCCTATCTGAGATCCGGTGGAATAGGCTAGTACCTTTTTTATTTCAGGATTAACCAACGCCTGTGTCGCTAACAAGAATGCAGTTATTGCGCCCACCCATGCAATAACCTCAAAGAATTGAGAGGAATTCAGGGCAGATACTGCAAAGAAGAGTGGTCCAATTCTTGCCACAAGAAATACTCCAGCTTTTACCATAGTAGCAGCGTGAATTAGCGCTGAAACAGGAGTTGGACCAGTCATTGCTTCAAGTAACCATTCATTTAATGGAAACTGTGCAGATTTGCCAATTGCCCCTCCAAAAATCAATACTGCGGCTGGAACAAGTAGATTATTCTTTGCCATTTCTGTTGCCCATGATTGATCCTGTAGTAACTCAGTAAATCCAAATGTACCAGCGTATCCAAAAATTAGAAACATTCCAGATAACATCATGATATCACCTGCTTTTGTCATGAGAAATGCCTTTAATCCTGCATGAGATGGTGACGCCCACATTTGGATTCCACCCGCATAGTGTCCAGGCGTTCCTACAAAGTCTCTCTTCTTATCATGATACCAGAAACTGATAAGAGCAAATGAGGCAAGTCCAACACCTTCCCATCCAAAGAATACCATTAATAGATTATCGGAAAGAACTATCAATTGCATTGAACCAATGAAGAACAACATAAAGAACCAATATCTAGTAAGATTCTTGTCGCCATGCATGTATCCTAATGAGTATATGAAAATTAGAAATGAGATCCATGCAACGATATTTGTCATGATAATAGACAATGAATCTGCCAGAGTACCAGCATGAATATTTAAAATTGGTATCCAGTTTATCTGACTATGAATTTGACCTCCATCGAGGGCTACTGGTAACAGTGTTGCTGCAGATAACGCACTAGCAAGCGCAAAGCCTACTGCCGCATAATTTCTCGCATGGTTTCCTACCTTTGCAATTACAGGGATTAATGCAGCACCTACAAATGGGAGAATCCAGACCATCCAGGCATTAATCCCTATTCCTTCAAATCCAATAATTGCGTGAAGATCTACCATTCTATTTATCCTCCCCTTTCATACCGACATAAACATCCTGGTTCAAATAAGATCGGATTGTAATTGTTAAAGTATACTTGTTTAGGATATCATTCATACACAGATACATTATCATGAATCGCCTCCGGCAACGGTCACATGACCGTTACTACTATTCATATACGATGATGTAACATTGACAGGATTCGCGGTACTAAATTGCAGTACAGTATTGTCACCAGAAAACATTTCCTGAACATAATCAGTAATTGGATTTAGCATTGGATTTGGATAGACACCTAGGAACAGTGTAATCGCAGCAAGTGCCGCCATTGTGACAATTACATATCTATTAGAGTCCTTGACTCTTGCATATTGCTCTGGAATTTTACCAAAAAATATTCGCTTGTACATCCACAAAATATAAGCGGCAGATAGTACAGTTGCTAGTATTCCGAGACCAAATGCCACGATTCTTAAAGTATCAGAATTTTCCAAGCCTGACTGCAATACTCCATTAAACAATATCCATTCTCCCATAAAACCACTTGTTGGAGGAATCCCCATAATTGTGAGTGCGCCTATCATAGCAATTACAGCAGTGTATGGCATCCTTCCAGCAAGACCACCTAGTTTTGACATGCTTCTTGTTCCTGTTTGGAGGATAATTGATCCAGCCATCATGAAGAGTATAGCTTTTCCTAAACCATGAGTAACATACATGAAAGTTGCACCAGTAATTCCGAGAACACTCTCTGAACCAATACCAAATAGAATGTAACCCATCTGGCTAATACTCGAGTATGCCAAAAGTCTCTTGATGTCATCTTGCATCATAGCCATGGCACCACCATAAATCATCGTAGCCAATCCCCAGAGATTTATGTAAATACTGTATTGGGAATAGTCACCCACGAGCAATTCTAGCCACAGCCTTAGTAATCCATATGCCCCAATACCGATCATTGCAGGTGACAATAAGGCTGAAATCGGAGTCGGAGCCTCTGAGTGAGCATAGGGCAACCAAATGTGTAAGGCAAATGCAGCCAGTTTGACACCAAGGCCTATTACCAAAGCAAAGACAATGAGTACAATCCATTGATCGGGAATCTTGTCGACATTCTGCATCACAGTGTCGTAATCAAAACCTCCAGCGAAAAATCCTATAGCAAGTAGACCCAACAGCAAAACTACTGCTCCCACGTGAGTCCAGAAAAAGAACATTAAAGCTATCCTCTTTCTCTCACCGTATCCGTAAAATGCTAGGAGAAAGAATGACGGAACGAGCATCAGCTCGAAAAATACATAAAATTCTATCAAATTAGTTGCTAGAACCGTACCTAGCATACCCATTGAGAAAGTCAAGTAAAGAGCAAAGTAAAGTCCCATATGATGATTAACATATTGTTCTTCATCTGATTTCGATACAGTTAATGTCTTTATTTCGTTTCCTCCGGAATTTGATCTATATTCATTCGAATCTGAGGCACTTTCTCTTTTACCAGAGTTCTCTTCGAAGGATTCTTTGATTTTATGGAGCATATAAGGTTTTGAATAAAGGGTAAGAACGGTACATAAGATGTTTATTATAATTGCAAAAGGTAAACTTAACCCATCAATTCTTAATCCAAAATTTCCAAATTGACTCCACGCATAAGATTCTACGTAAGCGCTTCTACCCCCCTGAAGGTTTGACGAAGCTATGAATAGTAACATCGTAGAAATAGCAAGTATTCCAAACGAGAACCATGTTGTTGCATCGCTTCCCTTCTTTTTGCCTAGTATATAAGCTATGGGTGAAACAAGTAATGGCAGGAATGTTGCTATTAAAAGGTAATATGACTCAATCATGGAATTTATCACTTAAAAATTTATTATCCCTTTAAACTCCTAAATTCATGAACGTCTATTTGTTTATACAAGCGATATGCAATGATTATGATTCCCAGTGCTACAGCAACTTCTGCCGCCGCAATTGCAATAGAAAATAACGCAAAAACTTGCCCTTCTACATTATGAACATGCCTTGAGAAAGCGACTAGATTTAGATTAGCGGCATTTGCAATAATCTCAATAGAAAATATCATGCGTATCGCGTTTCGCTTGACCACAAGACCATATATACCAATCGAAAACAGTGCGATTGAAATTATTACAAAGTCAATTAGTTGATTCATTTTCTTTTAACAATCCCTCTCTTCTTGCCAGTGCCAAAGCACCAATAACAGCACCTGCTAATGTAAGTCCCAGTACTATAAGTGCAGGTGAATAATATGTTAGCATGGACTTGCCAATTTCCTTCACATCAATTGGAGTTGATTCTAGATTACCAAACATAGGATTGCTTATTCCCGATACAATGAATATAGCACCAATTCCACCCATAGTCACAAGAGCCAAAATAATACCACCCACTTTCCTAGCTTTGTCGTCTTTAGCAGAAAATAAGTCTTGAGTTCTTACAAGCATGACTGTAAATATAACTAGCACTGCTACGGCACCGACATATACAGTAATTTGAAACATGGCTACAAACTGCGCATCCAACAATAGGAAGAACCCCGCAATTCCCAACATTGAAATTGCAAGTGCTATAGCTCCATAAATCAGCTCTTTACTCTCTAGTGCAACGATAGAAGTTCCTATTGTGAGGATCGCCACTCCAACGAAATATGCATCAACCATGATCAGCACCCCTTTTCCCTATCTTCAATTCTACATCACCATCATACTTTGGCTTGATACCCAACTGTGAAGGAGTATATATCAGATGCTCCTTTGTAAATGATGACAGTTCATAGTCATTTGTCATATACAG
>JAICFW010000019.1 GCA_025923455.1 Nitrososphaeraceae archaeon
TCATAATTCATACCCACCAAGTCACCCAATTCAATTTCGTACAATCTCTCATCTGTATGGTATTGCAAAGCATTTATTTCACAAATTATTTTGGCAGTTTCAATGGCTCTCGTTACTGGACTCACATACACTCTATCAATTTTCAGTTTTCTTAAATGCTGTCCTGTATCTTTGACCTGCTGTATTCCACGTTCCGTAAGATGTGATTCTATGTGTCGTCCCACAAGCAATCTTTTTACATTATTGTCTGCTTCTCCATGGCGTACAAAAGCTATAAGCGGCAAAACAATTGAAAATTACAAATCAAGTCTTAAATTTGTTTTCCGCGTATGTTTTGAGATTCCTCCACCAGAATATTCATCGTCCGTTGTTAACATCAACTGATGTACTCAATTACGATAAATTTATTCAATCTGAAATTCCGATTATAACCTTAATTAGGACATTCCAACACTTTATGACAGATAATTTATGAAGATTTCAATTATTGGTGGCACGGGTGGAATGGGAGAAGGATTTGCTCTCAGATGGGTTGTAAATCATGACATAACCATAGGATCTCGTGATGCTGAAAAAGCAAAAAATTCAGCAGAACAATATATGAATACGGCATTATCATCTTATGGGAATAGCCTAAAAGGAACTATCAAAGGCGCTGATTACGTTTCTTCTGCAACTGATTCAGATATCTTGATACTTTCAATCCCCTATGAATCGATTAAATTAACTTGTGATTCAATTTCAAACAAAATAGGAAATGATTGCATAGTAGTTTCTCCAATTGTTCCTATGGAAAGAAATGATGCAGGCTTTACGTATATCCCATTTGAAAAAAGTATGAAATCTGCAGCCCATCTTTTGGCAGAAAACCTACCAAGCAAGAAAGTTGTTTCTGCATTCCATACAATATCCGAAGTGAAATTGAAGAATATCAAAGAAAGCCTTGATTCTGACACGTTTGTTTGCGGTGATGACCAGGACGCGGTAACGAAACTAAATCAGTTGATAGGTGAAATAAAGGGCCTCAGACCGCTTTACCTTGGCTCATTGTCCATCAGTTATCAAGCGGAGGCATTAACTCCCATGTTACTGAATGCGTCCAAAAAGAACAAGTTGAAGCACCCGGGAATCAAGCTTATTTGAATCCTTTTCAAGAGGGAAATGTTAGTGGCAAGCATGGCAAAAATTGGATGTCCGGTATGGGATTGGTTGTTATTGTGATGGCGACAGTTATTGCATTAAGGAACTTTTATCTCTATACAACACATTTGTCGGTTGGTTTCTATCTTGATAGTTATACGAACAATTCTGTTACCAATGAAAAATTTGTAATAGCAATGTTGATTGGTGGCGGAATATTACTATATTGGGGTAAATTCAGAAATAGTGATTAAGTAATACAACAGTACCCACAATGCTCATATTGCACAATGCTCAGGATTGCACAATGCTCACATTGCTCACAATGCTTAAAAATTATGGTTTAGCCTTGTGTTTGAATGAAAAAAGCGCTTATTTCAATTTTCACTTTTTGACAAAATCACGGAGCTTGTCCATGGCGTCTTCAAGCACTTGTTCATTTGGAAGATAAACTATTCTAAAGTGTCCTCTTCCCAATTCTCCAAAACCAGAACCATGTACTGTAAGTATACCAGTTTTGTTCAATAGTTTTAGGACAAAGTCTTTGTCATCCTTCCAACGATTATCCAGAATTTTTGGGAATGTGTAAAACGCCCCGTTTGGCAATTTACATGAAATTCCATCTATTTCGTTAAGGCGCTTTACTACCAAATCTCTTCTTTTTCTTAATTTAGATACAGTTTCAGCAATATAGTCCTGTGGTCCTTGCAAGGCGGCTACTGCCGCCTTTTGTACTGGAAGATTCGTAGCAATACGGACTCTAGCCAGTTTTGGAATATTTTTTCTGATATTTTCTAATTTTTGACAATCACTATTCATGCAGATATATCCGCAGCGCCAACCTGTCATGAGATAAACTTTTGAAAAACCATTAAGTAATATAACCGGTGCGTCTTTTGCCACTTTACCTATACCAGTAAACTCCTTATCAAATACTAGTTTGTCATAGATTTCATCGCAAATAATGTACATATCATGCTCGACAGCTATGTCAATTAACTGTTTAAGGCTCTTGCTGCTAAACACCTCACCTGTTGGATTATTTGGATTTATTATGCAAATAGCCCTTGTCTTGGGAGTAATCTTTGATTTGATATCATCAAGATCAGGTACTCCATCTTCTGTTAGTTTAAATTCAATTGGTTTACCTCCGTAAAATTTTACGTATGAGGAATAAGGAGGGTAATATGGTCCTGGCATCAAGATCTCGGTGTTAGGTTCTACTATCGAGGCTGCTATCATATCTAGTCCTTCAGAAATACCATTTGTTACAAGAACATCGTCAACAGTTATGGGTAGGCCCTTTTGCGATTCTTTCTTTACTATTGCTTCCCTTAATTCTAAGATACCTTCTGAATCAGCATAGTAATTGAAGTTGTTTGAAACTGCGTCTATTAACGCCTTTTTTATGTGATCAGGAGTTGGAAAGTCATATTTTACTGGATCACCAATATTCAGGTAGATTATTTTTTTACCAGTTTTTTCATATTGTCTTGCATGTACTGTTATGTCTCTGATGGCATATTCTACATTGGATATTCTGTCAGATACCTTCAATTAATTACAATTACTGAGAAATATTTGAGATAATAAATTGATCGTCATTAATTGAATTGCTCATTTCAATCAGAATCAGATAAGCAATTAGCTCAATTGATATAGAACCTTGAATTTAATTTTAAAGTTAGACAGAAGGGTCCGTAGCGTAGCCAGGATATCGCGGTGGTCTTCGGAACCACAGATCGAGGGATCGAAGCCCTCCGGGCCCATGAACGAATGCGACATGCTTGACATCTTTAGAAATTTGCAAAGTAATATTATTTACAGTTCATATAAAATTGCTGAATTTACAAATATTTGTTAAAATAAAAGTACGATTACCTAATTGAAAAAGTTGTTTGAGCTGTACCAACATTTGAATCTACTGAAGCCGAATAATTTCCAGGGGGTGCCTGATTTCCATTTACACCTATTTGATCCCACCTGAGAGATTTCGAATCACCTGGCCCTAGAATTGTAATTACCTGTGATGATAGAATTGGGTATAATTCATTTGATGCCAAGTTTTTTATTGTAAGTCCCAATGCAGAATTTGGAAATGTCAATTCTCCTGATCCTTTATTCGTTATCAAGATACTCACCAATTCCCCTGCGTTGTATATCTGCTTATCAGACTCAATATCTAACATTTCTTCATTTGAATTCTTGGTTTGGCCAGCAGGCGAGCTATCGTTAGCAATACTGGTTTCATTTTGGGAACTGTTTGAATTATTTGTTGTCGTGTTACCTATAGAATCCTGTTCATTGTTTGTTATTCCCGCACCTGGAACGTTCAGAGTCATATTGTGAGCATCTGTCTGATTTTCCTTCTTTTTATCACATTCAGTTTCTAGTGGGCATATCTGTCCACCTTCAGATAATACCTTATCAATCTGGTTAGGATTATATGCATAAACCTTCAATTCAGGGATTAGTTGAGTTGATGGAATTATTAACAACGTAACAATAATGAGGAGTAAAATAGGAAATTCTGGAATTCTTGTAATCCTATTTTTGTATTGAATCATGCTAAAATGTAGTAAACATTATTTTTAATTGTTGCTTTTCGTTAATTACTGTCATTTATCCATGCATTTCTCGCTTGGTCCAATTTTATCACAATTCTTATAACATATGCAGTGTATATTTCGTTATGACACATCATATTGCAAAGATAATCGAAATAATAGGTAGCTCAGATAAGGGATGGGAAGATGCAGCTCAAGTTGCCGTAGATGAAGCAAAGAAGACCTTACATGGAATCCATGGAATTGAAGTTGTTGATATGACTGCCCGTGTAGACCCGACATCAGGAAAAATAACAAACTATCGAACCTGTGTAAAAATATCCTTCGCCGTAGACTAGCATTGCATTTGCAAGCTTTGTAAAATCCCATGGTGTTGTGAATATGATAATCGCATAGCCCAAACACCGCCCCTAAATTCTTAAACCAACAAATGATAGTATTGGATGGATTTGGAAATGGAAAATGACAACGATGAACCTGTCATGTGTAGTAAATGCAATAAAGCATTTGAAAATGAATCTGAATATTTAGAACACTATAAAGAGAAACACAAACCTGAATATAGTTGAGTGTTGCACTAATGATTCTGTCTGGAATACATTGCCTCTAAACCATTAGCTTAACTCTCAGATTAATTAGAAAAAATGAAAATTGGTTTATTCTTTCTTAGATTTTTTGCCCTCATCTACGTTATCTGCTCCTTTTTCATTGACGGTAAACCTTACTTCACTGTATGGATGATATGGAGAATCGATCATTTTTGCTACCCTGTTTTCACCAGATTTTCTTAAATACACTCTATAGGTTGAAGCATGGCCGATTACATTTCCACCGGTCGGCTTTGTTGGATCACCAAAGAATGTATCTGGAGTAGATTGCACCTGATTTGTAACTATTATTGCAATGTTATAAATTTCTGATATTCGGAGAAGTTTGTGCATAATAGAATTAAGTCTTTGTTGTCTATCAGCAAGTGTTCCTCTGCCAGAGAATTCTGCTCTGTGCAATGAAATAATACTATCGACTACAACCAGTTTTGCTTTGTAATCATCTATATATTTTCCTAGATTTTTAACTATTAACTCTAAATGTGCGCTATTGTAGACTTTACATACTGCTACATTTTGTAATGCATTTACTGGGTCTATGTTTCTACTACTAGATATTTGCTCCAGTCTTTCAGGTCTAAATGTCCCTTCAGTATCAATATAGATAACACCACTGTTTAATCCACCTGATTCTATTGGTTGTCCTGCAGTAATGCACATGGTATGGCATATCTGTGATTTACCCGAACCAAATTCGCCATAAAGTTCAGTAACTGCCTGCGTTTCTATACCTCCCAAGAATAAATCGTCTAGCATACTTGAACCAGTAGAACATCGTAACAATAATCTTCTTTTCTTAAGTGCAGTATCAGCAGTAATGAATTCCTTATCAAGAACATCTGAATCTCTTAATAGTTTTTGTGCTGCCATTATGAATGAAGCGGCGCTTTCTTTGGATGCATTAATATCTACCGCTAGATCTTCAACTCCTGCCACAGCAAGGTCCATAACTGAAAAAATTCCTGCTTCTCTAAGTTTTTTTGAAGTTGTAGGGCCTATTCCTTCAATGTCTTGAATTTCAAGATTTGTAAGATCATTAATCGGAGATTGTTCTGATAATGTAGTTAGCGATATTTCGGCATTCATGACGATATTATCATTATCTTCTTTTCCTGATTGGTCATGATTATTTACAGTATCATCAGCATAATTTTCGGTAGTATTTTCAGACTCGTCTTTTTTTTCTTCCTGTATGTGAGAATTTGAATAAGTTGATTTTTTAGTTCTCATTCTATACATCATGTAGGCGTATTGCATTTAAGGCTTGAGACACTGATAGGGGAGTGGGTGGGTCATTGTAAATTCTGCAATTTAGAATCAAAATATGATTAAAATTAACCCATTAATTAAATTCAAACTCTTATCGGAATAAAAATTATTTAGGTGGAAACCATCAAGATCTACATGTATCACCATATGAGGTAATAATTGTAAATGTTGCCAATCGAGTTATTGAGAGTAAACATATCAAGCAAGATGAATCATGTGAAGCCTGTATTCTGTAATCATGAGAAAGAGCTTTCTTTGACCTCAAAAATAATCAAAATGTATGAGGAAATGGCTGAGAAAAAGATGTCTAAAACAATTGTGGATGAAAATATCTCAAAAATAGAGGACAAACACACCGACTACAAATTTATCAGAGGTATTTGTCATCTTTTAGAACAAAGATGTGTATACTCGTCATATGTACTACCTAATGCTACAATTACCGGTAATGATAACGATAGTACAATTAATGCCATATATCTAAGAAGAGATATTTTTGAAGAATCTTCTCGGAGTGGTTATCCAGTAACCGAAATTGAGAGAAGGAATATACTCCAAAAAACTGCTTTAAAAAATAATCTGAATATAGAAGAACTGGAGCTGGCCATGTGGAATGATCTTGATAAGAACAAATATTTGAAAAACTTTGAATCATTGACTTCACTACAATTGGTTGCATGGTATAACATTTCAATTTTGCAAACTCTATTACTTAATTGCGTCAAATTAGAATTCAGTGTTTATGGTGGTTATAACTGGAAGAAAATTTTGCGTAAAATAAAACAACTTGGACTGATGTACTTTCTGCTCGGTGAAACCAATCCTAAATCAACAACAGATAATCAAACAAACAATCAGAGTATTTTATTTGGGAATGATAACGATAAGAAAATCATGTGCATAGTAGATGGTCCGCTTAGCATATTGAGACTAACGGATAGATATGGTTTGGCAATCGCTAAGCTTATTTCTCTAATAATATTTACTGAAAGTTGGTCCATTAACGCAACAATATTAAGAAAGTCGATGTCTGGAACAAAGAAAACCTATAACTTTAGGCTCTCAAATGGGGATGAGAATCTTCCCATATTTGATGCATCACAGATTAAACTGAATTCTCTTTCTCGCTCAGCGACTAACTCTAATATTGGACTAATACTTGATAACGCATATGATAACTTTGATAGTAATGTAGAAAAGAAATTTATGGATAAGTTTCATACATTTTCTACTAATTGGAAATTATCCAGGGAACCAGACCCGTTGATTCTATCAGATGGTAAGGCATTCATCCCAGATTTTCTTTTTGAAAAGTGTGGAGTTAAGGTGTATTTTGAGATAGTAGGCTTCTGGACCCAAGACTACTTGAAACGAAAATTAGAAAAAATTAAAGATTTGAGTACAAATATCGTTACTGCGTCTGATATTGATTTGCTAATAGCTGCCAACATGGATAACTATATTTCTGAAAATGGGGAAAAGATAGGAATTGATTCAATTTTTTCAAAGTTTATAGCCCAAAAACAGTTAATCTTTTATAAGAAAGATGAGATTCCGTTTGGTCCAATAATCAAATATTTGAAGGAAATAGATATCAGGATTATTGATGATATTACAGCTAAATTCCAGGATACAATTACTGGAGAAATAGAAAGAATACTTGAAGACAATCAACATAAGGTTATCTTTCTTAAACAAATTGCAGATAAATATGACATTCCGGTCGGGTCAGTTCTGAAAACAGTAAGGGATCTTCAAAGAAACAATGAGCACTCAAAAAAGGGGATAACAAACGGATTAAGCAATTTCATAGTAGTAGATAATTATATGGTATCCATCGACAAAATTAACAAATTGTTACCAGAACTTGATAAAATTAACAAATTGCAGGAAGCCTTTAGTTTTCTAATCAAAAATGGTATTCCCGAAGAGTGCATTACTTTGCTTATTCCTAAAATCGGATTTGAGATTATTTGGAATGGAATTGATTCTGATAATGCCTTAATACAAAGGCAGGTAAAAAAAGAACCCTAGAATTATTTGGTATATACCACGTTTCCAAAATTCTTGGCAAGAGAAATAGTATATATGTTGAAGGCGTAATACACTTGAGGTATTGCGGTCTGCCAGAAGAGCGAACATGTGGCTTAAGAATAACGAAGGAAATTGGAGAGATACAGCTTGCCCATGCGGTAGTAATTTCCATTTTAACGGAGACATTGATGAGTTATTCGCATGGGAACGGATACATCTAAGACACATGTCATCAGATCCAGAAAATCATGCAATGCTTTCACTCTATCCAGCTGATATGGTTATTTTTTACCATTCTACAAGTGGATACATTGTTGAAATCAGAAAACACAAGCCTCATGAGATTAAGGATGTAAAAAGCGCATACTTGTATGGGAACGTCAAGCTTGCTGGAGTCTGATACTAATACTTGAGTTTAAGAATAAGTTCTAATTCTAATTTTTAATAGGAAATATTGAAAAATCTATGTATTCCTTAAGTAAAAGTAGAGTTATTTACAAAAACCAAATAATGGGAGACTTCTGAATAATATCATGAAACTACCGTCTGATTGGAAGTTTGAATCATCACGGAAAATATACTCCAACAAGTATATCGAGCTATACGAGGACGTACTAGACATCAGGAATAAAAAAAAGATCTATACAAGAGCAAAAAGGAAAGACTATTCCACCATAGTACCGTTTGTTTCTAACAATGAAATTCTTGTAATCAAGAGCTACAGACATATGGTCAGTTCCTACCAAATTGAAGCTCCTTCCGGCTATATTGATAGTGGCGAAACACCAGTAGAGGCAGCTAACAGAGAATTGAAGGAAGAAACTGGATATAGAGCAAATAATATTATCAGCCTAGGCTCATATACTTTAGATTATACCATGTTTGAACAAACAGGTAATTTATTTGTCGGTTATGATTTAGTTGATGAAAAGAAACAACAGTTAGGGATGATGGAAATAATTGATACTATGATTCTAACCATTGATGAAATTAAAGAGTTACTATTTGAGGGAAAAATATTAAACGCATCTTCGATTGTTGCCTTTTACAAATCAATAGATTTTCATCAAAATCATAAAAATGAGAAGATAAAATGATATTCTAATTGAGTAATATTATGAAGAATTGTCCCAATAAAAAATCCATCGACAAACTGATCGACTACGGTGGGTGATGTCAATTTGCAAGATAGTTATGACGTTTCTATTGTTGGTGGAGGAATACTAGGATGTGCAATTGCTTATTTTCTTTCCATTACAACAGATTCTACAATTATTGTGATGGAACAAGAAAAGAAAGTTGCAATGCATACTAGTAGTAGAAATACTGGAAAAGTTCATGCTCCGTTTTATTATAACCCAGAGAAAAAATCATCAACTGCTACCTATGCATTGAAGGGATTTGACATGCTGAAACGTTACTGTACATTCCATACCTTGCCGTTTAAGGAAGACGGAGTAGTTGAAATTGCAACTAATGAGAGAGAGATTGACACTTTGCTTAAACATATTCAATGGGCCCACAAGAATGGATTGAGAGACGAAGAGGTAAAATTTTTGAGCAAACATGAAATGTTGCAGATCGAGCCGAACGTAAAATGCGAGGCTGGGATTGTTTGTGTTAGAGATGCTTCAACCGATTATGGCCTCATAAATCAAAAACTGATGGAAGATGCCATAAAGTTAGGTTGTAAGACATCGTTTGAAAACAAATTTAGATCAATTCGATACAACACAAATACTAATGAAAATAGAAAAATGACAATCAAAGGTACTGTTAAAGACATTACTACTGACTATGTAATTAATGCAACTGGCGGAAATTCTCTTGATATTGCCCATAATCTAAATCTCGCTAAAGAATTCACAGACCTTCATTTCAGAGGAGAATACTGGATAGCACCACAAAAATATAATGCCCTTACCAAAAGGAGTATTTATTCGGTGCCCCGTAATACAGAGTATCCTTTTTTGGATCCCCATTGGATTATTAGAAGTGACGGAAGATGTGAAGTAGGACCAAATGCTGTACCTGTATTCGGTCCATACGCATATTCCACATATGATAACTTGATGAATGTCGTTCCGAAAATTTTTGCTTCATGCAAAGTAGGTGTCTTGAAATTGTTTCTAAGTAAACAGTTCCTCCAGTTGGTATCAAATGAATTCTCTAGTTCTTTTTCTAAGACAAATATGGTAAATAGAGTGAGGAGATTTTTGCCGTCTCTGAATCCTCACGATTTCAAACAAAGAGGTATGGCAGGAATTAGAACAATATTAATTGACAAAAATGGAGAGTTTGCGTCAGAGAGCTTGGTTGTACAAGATGATTCTTCACTACATATATTAAATTACAATTCCCCTGGTGCCACGGGAGCATTACCAGTTGCTGCAAATATCGCAAGAACATTAGTGCAAAAAAATATAGTAAAGAGTACACCTAAGCAAATTAACCTTCCATTTTCAGATGAAATTTCATAACTCATGATTAGGCTAACACAAAGTGTGATAGAAGACCCATACCTTATATTATATTAAGGTAATTTTGAAATAAATAGTGAGGGGTTGTCGTCTAGCTTGGTATGATGCCAGCCTCGGGCGCTGGAGGTCGTCGGTTCAAATCCGACCAGCCCCATACCCCTAGTAGTTCTCTAATTGGATTCACTTGAAATAAAAAGTGAATATTATGAAAAATCAAAAGGAAACTGGAATCACTAATGCCTACTCGTTATTTGTATATGCGATTAGAACTCAAATAACGCGAGATTACTATCTTAGAAGACTGAGAACTTTCTTCGATTTCAGAGTTACTTCCTAACTCACGAATAGAAAATAGATGCAATCATTTCGCTGCTATTGCAATAAAAGACAATCATTGGACATTCAGTAAAATAATTAATTTTCTACAATTTCAAAAAGATCGAGTCGAAAGAGAAGAAATAACTGCAGCAACTCTGTACAACTTTGTAAAGGCTCTCAAATTATTTTGTGAAATGTCAGACATTCCAGTTTCGTGGAAAAAAATTACACGAGGGTTACCAAAAGAAGTTTTGCGAACGATAGGGCACCTACAATAGAAGAGATTCACAAAATGACTGAATATCAAGATAGAAGAATGAAGTCAATAATATTTACTATGGCGTCATCAGGTATCCGACTTGGAGCATGGGATTACTTGCGATGGAAAGATATTGAGCCCATTTCGAAAAATGGTCGAGTAGTCGCTGCAAAAATAACAGTTTACGCCGGAGAGGAAGACGAATATTTCAGTTTTGTAACGCCAGAAGCTTTTCACGAATTAGAAAAGTGGATCTGTTACCGAAAGGAAGCAGGTGAAATTATAGACAAGAACTCATGGGTAATGAGACAGTTATGGAATACCAAGGAAGGGTATTATCATGGGATTGTGACAGAGCCAATTAAACTTAAGTCCTCCGGAATAAAGCGCTTAATTGAACGTAATCATAGTAACAAGAATATTAAAATTGTGGAAAAGTTAAGTATAGGAGTTTTTGTTCTTTCTGTAGGACTGATAACCGTATCAATGTGGTTAATAACGGCCACCTTTCTAATCATTGGTATTACACGCTAGATGATTTCAGTTTTACTTAAAAGTATGATATATGAATGACCTGCATACATGAGTAACAAAAAAATTGGAGTCATGCACTTACTGTCGCTGTTTTTATTGCGAGGGCTCTAGAAAAATTCAGATTATATATTTTGTGCTTATGGGTTTTGTGTTATCTTTATATTGATTTATGCCAATTTATAAACAGTTTTTTCAAAGCAATAACAAGAGGGGGTAAAGGCATCTCTACTTCTTGCGCTGTGCATGAGGAACAACCACAATTACATCCATACTAGGCATCTTGGACTTAATCAAGTTCTCAGTGTTAAGCAGAACCATTTCTACATCGTTTAGTGATTTATTTCCATCCATTTCAACATGGATTTCAGCACGCGATATCATTCCAGTCTGACGCAATTTGATCGATCTTACGGTAACATCACCTGCAAACTTTTGCTCTACTAATGTTTTCATCAGGCCCACACTCGTAGGATTATACCACGCATCAACGAGTATCAGAGACGATTGTTTAAGGGATACATAGGAAACCGAGAATATAAATCCGGCAATAATCATTCCACCGATAGCATCAGCCTGTAGAAATCCAAACTGAGTTGCTACCAATACGCTAACAAAACCTAACACAGAAGCTGATCCATCTTTTATAGAATTTTTCGCATCTGTCTTTAGAGAAAGTAAATTGTACTTATTCGCAATCTGTCGCATCTGAAATGCTCTGTGCAAGGATATTCCGCCAGCGATACCCAATACAATCATGGTGGGTATGGGATGATTTATTTCTCTTGGATGTATGAGCCCTTCATAAGAGTGGTAGGCTATGAAGATACCTATCACAATCATTCCAATTGCTGCTATCATGGCTGCGAAACTTTCGACTTTATGGTATCCGAATTGAAACGTTTTGTCCGCAGGTCTGCGCGCAAACCTCAGACCCATCAATACTATAAAAGATATCATCGCGTCTGACACTGAATCGACTCCATCGGCCGTCGCAACAACACTGCCGCTGATATACCCCGTTAATAATTCTGCAATTCCTATCCCAACTAGAGTTATGACAGAAATCTTTGCTATTCTTTGACCTGCTCGGAATCCCTCATTTACATGAGATCCAAAGGAGCCCTTTGCAGTAGAAGTTTTTGAATAAGGTTTTTTCGAATTCGAAGATATATCTTCTGAGTCTGTTTTATCCAAAGTCCGTGTTAATTAATTATCCGTTCCGTTCTGTATTTATTAAATATTATGAGAAATCGTGACGAAGCATAGAATTCTTCTAGACAGATAGATACTTGACTTTCCATTATTTAACGTATCTGATATATTCCTCCGTCAACCTTCCTGTTATTCAGATTGATTGGAAGAATCCACAATCTCAAAAGAACTTTCAGCAGACGTGGATGGATATGCTGGGCTTGATACCTTTACTTCTACGACTAAGGACCCGACATCTCCATTTTCTCCGATAATCCAGGAATAAACAAATTTTCCCTGTGAATCCGTTATACCACTGAATTGTTTCTCAAAATTATCTCCAGGATATGCTAAATTTCCGTTTATTTCGGCATTAACAATTGGTCTCGAGGCTGAATCGGTGATTGTTATTGTAGCGCTTTGAGAATCTCCTCTTGCAACAGGATCTTTCAGGGGTACAATTGAAACTAACAACTCGTTGCCAATACTATCTATATCTTCAGCCTCAGACAAGTTCAAACCCTTATTTTGTTGTTGTTCCTCAGACTGAAGATCATCTATACTGTTAGTCAGAGAGGGATCAGGCAGTATTCTAAAGACTTTACCTTGACCAATAGATACTACATATAAGTAACCATCTGGACCTACCGTAAGATCTGTGATTCCTCCAAATCCCTCACCGAATAATATTTCCTCCACACCCGGTGCATAATAACTTGTAAAAAACTTTGATGCAAATGCGTCGGGAAGAACAAGTTCGGTCCTGTCAGCGTTTAAGTTAAAATGATATATACGTCCATTGTGTACATCGGCCACAAACATATCGTTTCTATACTGAATACCTAGTTTGTCCGTATTGAGAAATATTAGAGACGTAAGTCCCGCAGTCCTCCCCCAAACTAGTTTAGGTTCGCTATATTTACCTTTACCATCAAACGTAACCAGCTTACTAGTATCAAATTTTTGTTGAGAATAAGAAAATCCATACATCTCATGCCATCCACTATTAAATCCAGGAAATACCAGATTTATTTCATCACCGTGAACCGGTCCGTTCTCTGTTTCCCACAAATTGTTAGTTACAGGATCAAAGCCTAAACCAAAACTGTTCCTGATACCATAGGCAAAGTAGTGTTTTAATGGCATTGAACTTCCTAAGATCCCATCATCGACTGGTTTGCCGTCTTGTGTGATTCGAAGAATACCACTCCTTCCGTCGGCAATAATCCCGTCTCCAAAGTTCTGCGTCATTGTCCTAATTTTAGGTTCTTTAAAAGAAGCGTCCACGTCACCTATTGGTATGTAGAGGTTGTTATCTGGACCTAATTCTATTGCTCCTCCATTATGTCTTGGTCCAGGAGTGGCAGGCAAGTCTAAGAGGAGAATTGGATTTACCAGTTCGTTTCCGACAAGTTCATACCTGTAAATCCGATTTGCTTGGGGTGGTGAGCCTTTTCTATCATCAGAGTCTTTGCCGTGTATCTCCGTAAAATAGAGAAAAACAAAGGTTTTAGATGCATTCTTGGAAACTGCGACCCCTAACATCCCTCTTTCAACCGAAGTTGCTACGTTGACATCTAGCAATGGTTTACTTGAAATAACTCCGTTTATGACACGTAATACTGTGCCTTTGTCCTTTTCTAGTATGATAAAGTCACTAGGTCCCAAAAACGCCATGGTTGTGGGTATTTCTAGTCCACCAACAACTAATTCGACTTTTAAATCAGCATCTGCGA
>JAICFW010000020.1 GCA_025923455.1 Nitrososphaeraceae archaeon
TATCAATTCTGGCTGCAGTATGAATATGGTCATGTCAGTTGAACCATTAGAATCTGATACTACGAAGTCCATGTTAGAAATATGTGATAATGAAGTAATAGCCATGAAGATGGAATGTGATGAACATTACGATCTCATGAACTATTGTAAAGATAAAGACGACTTTATGATGGATTACATAACAGAAAGGAACTTGAACGAAAACCTTTCTGGTGGAGTGGCTTCAATTTCTCCTAATTAAGTTTAGGTTAAACTTTACTTACGAATCTCTTACCATTTACAAGTTCGATATACAAACCTGATTCAATATTTCCAAATCTAATGATGGGTGACTTTATAGTAACTGTAATGTATTTTGCAGCATCCTTCTCTGCGACTGCTGCTATTGCATCAAAAGTAATGATTTGGTTGTATGGTATATGGATATTGGGTATGCTACTTGCACCATTTGACAAGCATCGTACTATATTGAAGAAGGTAACTGAGTATGGAGCGATGGTTGCTTTAGGAACTCTACTTACTGCGCATTTCACCCCATTTTTACAAGAATATGAATCTTCATATACAGTTAGTATGATAGTAACTAGCATTCTGAGTATGTTCGGAGCGGGTAGAGATAGATAGGTTAGACGGATGTGGATTATTTAAAGTTACTAATATATGGTAAATATAAGTTTAGGCCATTTTATCTAGTCTTTTATACAATACATCATGGTTACCGGTTGTATCATCTTCCCATATCATGTGGATCCCACTTGTTGATACTGTAATGGATGGACATTCTGAGATACCGATATTATTACTAACATTTATTGATTTATAGATGCTAGTCCCATTTGTATTACTTTTGGTGTAGAAGATTTCTTGATTACCATCTATATTATCTTGCCATACAACATATAAATTATCATCAATGAGAATATTCTCAACATTTGATGAGTTAGTAGAGGATAGAGGAATGTTATTCGTAAAAGAGTTACCTTTGTTCATACTACTACTAATATAAACATACTTTTTATCAACAGGTATATTGCTAGCCCAAGATACTATCACATGGTCTGCATCTACAGCTACTTGAGATTCTCCACCATCTATACCGTCATTATTTAGTTTACCAAGTTGAGTGATATTATCCATTTTGAAATCTTTATGACCTTTGATTAATAAGATTTCTGTGGCTTTATTTTCACTTCTATCCCACGTTATATAATATTCATCTGCATTTGCAGCTATTTTGGGATATGTTTCCATGTCACCTACCCCGATCTCCGTTAATTCTCCAAATGTTTTACCTGCATCATTACTCTTACTTAATAATATGATATTACTCGTTTCCATTCCGAAGCTATTCCAAACAACGTAGACATTTTGTCCTTCTGCAGCGAGTTCAACATGATATGGACTCATTGAATTACGACTTATCACAATACTATTAGAAAATGTCTTCCCACTGTCTGAGCTTTTAGAGAACATTATTTCTCTTTCACCTGAGGAATCGTCTACCCATACAACGTAGATAAGATTTCCAACACTTGCGATTTGTGGATGTTCTGAAAATCCTGCGTTATCACTTAGGTTTATGGGCGAGCCAAAATTATCGCCATTATCGTTACTTTTTTTAAAGAATATATCATAATTGGTAGTTCCATAGCTGCCTACAGATTCCTGCCAAACTATGTATATATTATCTGAGGATGAGCTTATTTGTGGATATACTGAATCATTGTCATTTTGAGTGAGATTGTTTGTTTCACTAAGATTCGATTTTTCTGAGATTTTTTGTATTTGTTCAGTTTCTGCACCACTTCCCTGAGCGATTGTTGATGATACTATTATGAGTAATGTAACTATTAATACTTGATATGGAGGAGCTTTCATATTGTGTTAGTATATCTTTCTAGTTATTTATCTGTACATTGTAATATTCCGTGATTATCGTGTTAGAGTCAAACTTGTCATGAAGATAAAGTTATTCGGCGGAGAAATTCCAGTCGCTCATGTGATTTCTTTAATTTTTGGAATAATTATGAATTGTAATCGTTATTATCGTTTTTGTACTCGAGTTATTTGATAACTGGATTGGTATTCCTGTTTTGCCAAATCCCCCCTCCCCATCTCACAGGAGCTTCCTTTATTAAATATTCCAAGATTGTAGAAAGAACTTATGTCTCATCTCACCGTATTTGATCAAAATAATTACAAACCACGATTCCAAAATGCTTATGAATACCTTAACAATATTAAACTTGAAATTAGAGGATTAAAATCTTCAATAGAACTAGAAGTTAACGATATTGTGTGTATTGTTGGAATTTCAGAACTCACTAATATACTTTTAACAAGAATTGGTATATGTTGCTTACTTCCCAGAAGATCTTGTGGTTTTATACCCAATGAATCTCGTAATTCAAATGTGTTAGTTATAGATGCGGGCAATAGTATAGATGTATATCAATATGTAGAGTTTGCAAAACAGTATGGATTGGATACTACACAAGTTTTACAAAGAGTAGTGGTAACAAGAGTTTTTACATTATATCAGCTTGTGCATCTAATAGTCTATAATTTACCAAAGATGATTCATAAATTCAATGCTAAATTAATATTGATTCCAGATTTGTTTGATATGTTTAGTCAAGATCAAATAGATATCAAGGAAGCTAAATTATTAATAAAAGAAATTATGGATGCAATGTTTAAATTATCACATAAAAATAATGTCTTGTTTATAACTTCAATACTATTAAATAAACTTCTTTCTATTTCAGATTTATATTACAAAACTCTACTTCCTTTGTTTAATAAAAGTATAGAAATTATTCAAAGCAAATCCAGTGATCGAATTACCATGAAATAAACGAATCCAAGCATGTTACTAATTGTGTTACCATTAATAGAAAATATGTTATATCCAAAAGGGACTTACTAATAGTTTCTAACAAGTAGATGCTATCATGGGTAGAACAATCTCATCATTCAGAATCTCAAGTATAATTGAAGAGCGAAAATGGAAACAATTTTGGAATTTACTTGAAAAAGAAGACAAGAAGATTTTTGATGAAATGTTCTTACTTGCACGTCTGTATAATGCTGCATCTTGTCAATGTATCAGACCTGTCAGAATACAATCTATTTTAATGTCCATCGTATTTCAACATTACAAAAAATTGTTTCAATTGTATTAAACTGATATAAAATTTGCAAAAATAGATCTAACTTAAAAGTGGGGACTATGAGCTTATTTCCAGATGACGACATTCTAATACGAGAAATCGAATCATGGAAAGGTTTTGCTGATATGTTATGTTCGGCAGACAGGGAATTATTTTTACAAATGTTAAATGATTGCCATAGATATAGTAACGCCATAAATGCCAAGGGAGAGCCATTCCCAGCTGAAGCTTTATTGATGACCCTGGTATTTATACAACATAAAATGATTAGTTGGTTGATAAAATATCAACATAAATAAAAAATTAAAATAATCGACTGCTCATTCCCAGGAAAAGACATAAAATAGCTTCATAGCCAAAAATCAGGTTATTCTAATTACAATTTAAAATAAATAAGATAAGTCAAAGTAGTTTGTTAATGGTGAGTGTTCTTTGGCGTGATTCATGGCTAAAACCCCTATCAGTTCATGATATAGAAACAAAACTTTGTAAATCCTGCAAGAAAATTTTAAAAGATAAAGATTTTGTTACATCCTGTGAATTCTGTGATATTGGTGTAATGCATGATAATTGTGCTAATGACCACATCTTGAAAAAACATAAGGTAGAAGTTAACAAGAAAATAGAACTACACAAGGATAAACCATTACATGAATTTCAATAAATACTACAAGTTATTTCAAATTATTAAGCAATTATGAGCAATTGCACTTCATGTTCTTAGGATAAGTATCGAATATTACATTCATTTAAATATTAACGCGGCGAGTTCACAGTAAGTGATTTTTTAGTCAAAAAGAATCCACCAAAATAAAGAATTTTTTCACCGAAAAGATTATTTATAGGAGGTTCAGAATTTTATGAAGATGAACAAATACGTACCTGTTTTGCTGATGTTTGCAATAGTATTTTCAGCAACGCAACTTTTAACATGGAGCACGGCAGAGGCTGGGAAATATCCGAGATTAAGAGCTGACGCGGGAGATGATTTCAAAGCATTCGAAAATCAAGAGGTCAAACTAGATGGTTCTGATAGCAAAGGTGCTTTCAAAAAATTTGTTGACTTTGAATGGGAATTGATCCGAGTAAATGGCGCCAAGGTAAATAATCAACCATTTGAGATAAACAACAATGATAAAAAACAAGCATCATTTGTGGCTCCAGAAGTACCATCAGGCGAAATTACATATGAGTTCAAACTCAAAGTTCGCGATACGGTTGACAGAGAAGATGATGATATCGTCACCGTACATGTGGTGAAACAACAAGTTCCACTTGGACCTACATAGCACTACTGAAGGCATTACCGTAGAACAAAAAACTAGATAAATCAATTAGCTTTAGCGATGAGAACTATTTCGGTTTTCATCGACTCATTTTATTTATTTATTTATTCTATCCCACTCTGCATTTCCTTTAGTTTTTGAACTCGCTTTTCCACTGGCGGATGGCTGGAGAATAGATTAGCAATTGAACTACCAGAAAGAGCTGGAATAATAAAGAACGCATTCAATTTTTGAACATTTTTCAATTCATGGGGTGGAATAACTTTGATTTTACCACTTATTTTGAGAAGAGCGGTGGCCAATTTATCAGGTTTACCAGTCATAATAGCACCACCCCTATCTGCAGAATATTCTCTATACCTTGAAATTGCCCTAATAATCAGGAAACTTACTACCCAGGTTACGACTGCAACTAGCAATACAATTACTCCAGATCCAGCAGAATTTCGATTTCTGGTTTGCAATCCACCATAAAATCCGAATTGGATGAGATACCATGCTACCGTAGAAAATACACTTGCCAATGTTAGAACTAAAACATCCCTGCTTCTAACATGGGTTAATTCGTGTCCAATTACGGCTTCAAGCTCATCATCGTCCAATAGTTCCAAAAGCCCCGTGGTTACTGCAACCAGCGAGCTTTTAGGACTCTTACCTGTTGCAAATGCATTTGGGACATTAGAATTGACCATTGCGACTTTAGGTTTTGGGAGTCCATTGTTGGTGGAAAGTCTTTCCACAATTTCATGGAGTTTAGGATATTCCTCTCTCGAAATGATTTTGGCACCAGAACTCCATAAAACTATTTTGTCGGAAAAATACCATTGCGCTAAAATCATTACAGCTGCAATTATTGCAAGTGGGATGTATCCCACTCCAAGATAGTGAAGAATGCTCAAGAATATGATATATAATATGACCAAGATACCGAAACTCAAAACCATTCTGACCCTCAGACCAGAATCTCCTTTCCATCTAGTGTCCATAAATTATGTATTATGGTATAACATGTTTACCTAATTAACATGCTGAATTCCTTTAGTCCCATATCAGATTAATGATAACGAGTAATATGGAGGCTATGATTTATAGGGGTAAAACGAGTATGAGAATCAGATTAAGTGACAAAAATCATTTCAGTAGAGAACAAAATCAACAATAATGACAAGTTACGAGGTTTGAAGGATTTTAATGAAGTATTTGAGTTTGTAAAGCACTCTGTTAATTCCGTGTTTGAAATGAAACGAGCCGGTTTGAGCTTGATGCTTCACAAAATGCCGACAAGAGTTGGAGCCTATCATGTATTGGGGTCAAATGTCATTGCCATTAACAGCATCTTGCTGGAGCAGGTAAGGAAACATTCAGCTTCGAATGATGAATACAACTCTTATCTGTTTACCGTACTTTTACATGAATATCTTCATAGTTTTGGAATTTTGGATGAACATACAGTTAGACAAATGAGTGTTGAACTTTGTGAAAAATTCTTTGGTGAAGAACGCATGGTAACGGTTATTGCAAAAGATCCATTGAAAATTTTTCCTCAACTAGGATCTGTAAGCTATGATAAGTTTGAAAATAAGTATGAATTAATCAAAGACTTTGATAAATCTAATCAAACTTACATACAGTAGACTAGTCGTTATCTAACCTGATTCTACCTTGAAAGTAACATTCATTGAATCGACTTGAATACTCTAAATCAAAAGAACAAAAGAAAAAAAATGAATTAATTAGGAACCTTAATTGGTTGTAATTCCTCTTTGTCTTCCTCTTCTTTATATGAGGCAAATTTACTTTTTTGTTTTATCTTTTCTGGGATTTCAAAATCATAGCACAATTTGATCAGCATATATTAACAGAGTCGTACTATAAAGCATTTTTGAAAAAAAATATCGTGATACATCGTATTTATTTTATCATTACTTGATTATATTTTGATGAGCTTATCTTTTTCCAAAGAGAGAAGTAAAATTTGTTTTATTAACTATTATTCTAAAAATCTACTAATAGTATGTCTTGATAAGGTAAATAATGTGTAACTCTGCAGTCATTATAGGCAAAGAGCTTTCAGCTTATTCCTTTGGCGAGAAACATCCTTTGAATTCTAAAAGACTCGAAGCATTTTGGTCAACACTTATTCATTCAGGAGCTATGCATACAGGTAATTTGAAACTACTGCCACCTGCTCTATCGGATGAAAGCACGGTTTCCTCTTTTCATGAAAAAAAATATATAGATTTTGTAAAGGAATCATCAATGACTGGTTCAGGGTATCTTGACTCAGGAGATACACCTTCTTTCAGGGACGTATTTGATGCATCTTTGTATGTCGTGGGATCTACAATCCTGGCGCTAGAAACTGTGGCTAATAAAACAAATGGAATCGTTCATGCATTTAATCCGATTGGAGGTTTGCATCATGCGAGGAGAAATGCAGCTGGCGGTTTTTGTGTCTTTAATGACATAGGGATTGCAATAATGCATGCTAGGAAGAAGTATAACTTAAAGAAAATCCTGTATGTTGACATTGATGCTCATCATGGAGATGGAGTATTCTACGAATTTGAAGACGATCCTGATCTATTCATAGCTGATATTCATGAGGATGGTTCATTTCTATATCCGGGGACCGGATTTGAATCAGAAACAGGTTCAGGAGATGCCAGAGGCACCAAGTTAAACTTACCTCTACAACCAGGTGCTACTGATCTTGATTTTTTATCAGCTTTTACAAGAATCGAAAATTTTATTGAATCTATGAAATTTGAGCTCATCATTTTCCAATGTGGAGCGGATGGCTTAACAGGAGACCCACTAACACATTTGAAATATTCTTATAAATCACATGAATATGCTGCCAAAGTATTGCACAGAATTGCTCATGAAAGATCTGGTGGCAGAATCATTGGCCTTGGAGGAGGGGGATATAATACCGAGAACTTGGCTACTGCTTGGAATAAGGTAGTAGAGGTATTTGCTTCTGATAATCACTCATGAAATTATCATTTCCTATCACAATAAGTAAATCATGATTGATAAACAAGTTATCGATAAGAAAGATTTTTTATTTAGAGAGATAATTATTAGTGATTAAATAACAATAATGTCCTATTCACCAAAATCTATCATCTTGTTTGTCTTGGCTTTACCATTTTTTAGTTTCTTTTCACTGACTAGTGTTACACAATCATCCGCACAGATTAGCGAGAGAATATCCATTTCTGTGAGCAACTCGAGCTTTGTACCTTAACAAATACTGATGTAAATCAGGTTAGAGTGGGGATAGAGTATACTATAGAGGATGAATCAATAGAAAATGAAATGATTAATGCAGTTATGAAAGTGTATGCTCCAAATGGATCGCTAATTCGTACCACGTCTAATCCAAGTGGCTTTACTGCACAAGGTGATGGTGGAGTAGAAGTACTAAAGACAACGTTTCTTGACAAGTCAATGCAGAGTATACTAGCAAATATAACTTTCACAGATTTGACAAAGAAAGTTCCTGTATCAAATGTCATTACTGTGAATCTTGATCTTGAGGAGC
>JAICFW010000021.1 GCA_025923455.1 Nitrososphaeraceae archaeon
TTGTATAGCGCTACAGCACCGCTAACATGAGCTGTTGCGGCACTTGTGCCGCTGAACGACATGTAAGAATCTCCATTCGTTGTTGTTTTAACAAGGACTCCTGGGGCAGCCAAATCAACCACAGGGCCATAGTTACTAAAACTGGCAAAAGTATCATCTTTACCAGCTGTGGTAGCTATAGATGAAATACCACCACATTTTCCATCTATGTCAACAATTGCAGACACTGCTATTACTTCTGGGTAGCTTGCAGGAAATACACCAGAGGCATCCATTCCTTCGTTTCCAGCTGCTGCTGCATAAGTTACTCCGGCTTCAACTGATCTACTAATTGCATTATGAAGGGCATCGTTTTTACCAACTGCACCAAAGCTCAAATTCACAACATCTATCTCATCAGCATGCTCGGTAACATAATCGATTCCTTTAATTATATCGGAACTGGAACCCATGCCATTACTATCAAGCACCTTAATAGCCCATAACCTTGCCCCTGGGGCGACACCTACTACGCCTTGAGAATTATCTTTGGATGCTGCCACCCCAGCAACAGCTGTACCATGGCCATCATCATCATTAGCGTTACTTGTTCCTGGAACAAAGGTAACTTGTTTGTATACATTAAGATCCGGATGATTCAGATCAATTCCCGTATCCAAAATGGCTATGTCAGCATTTACAGAACCACTACCATCCCCCGACTTAGTCGAACTGAGATCTCCGTCAATTCTATTAACACCAGATGGGAAACTCTGAGCGAATGCTTTTACCTTCACGTCGGGTTGAACATAATCTACATTTGGATTTTGCATAATTGTCTCAAGCACTTCATCATTAGGGACTTTAACAGTAAAACCCGGGTAAACATGATCAAAGATATGCTCTACTGTTGCTCCTTCACTCTTAGCTTTATCAGCCAAAGAATGCACAGATGATAAAAAGTCTTCCTTCATAACTACAATGTAATCGTTCGGTATTTTTTCACCCTGTACTTCTCTTAATTTCTTTGCCAGATTGTGTGCCTCGTCTATAATTTCGTCCTTTTTATCTTGAAATATCACTATTTCAAAACGTTGGCCTTCTACCTGAAATAGAGAAATTTGTGATACTGAAGTAAGTATGCAGTATGATAATAGTATCGCAATCAAGATACTTGATATGGGATTTACATTTTTCCAAAAGCGCATAGTCTCATGCTAAACTGCAAACTATAATTAATCTGAATTTAGTTACATCATTACTTAAGTTTGTTCTAACTAAATACTACCTTACATGGTTGGAAGTAGTAGCGATTCGAAGCTAAAACATGAATCAATCTTATGTGAATATTGGTCATAAAAGAGGTGCTTTATTGACTGATCTTTTTTACGATTTTTCGGAGTTTATATCATCCTGCCATATCATTTTGATTCTGGCTACATTATTCCAAGATATGGTGAGTAACATAAGGTTAATGGTTTAGATAATAGGGGAGATAGGTCAGATTCTCTTAAAAACTCTAAGGAATGAACAAATGCAATCTAGAGAATATAATAATCTGGTCTAAATATTAAGAATATCTAAAAAGATATATATAATTTGTCTAACAATAATAGATTAGCCTAAACAGCTGGGATCTTGGCCGTATTTGTTCATCCTGATAATGCCAGGTCCCAGTTGAATTTTGTCTTGAACTTATGATTGATGCTTTAAATAGATTTTGTATTTGCAGCAAAATCATAAGAGAATATTCGATTTAGGCTCCCGTGAGGTATTTCAGAAGTCAAGCAGGCAGTGGCAGACCACATCATGCAAGTATAGGTACTCTTCAAGATGATTGGTTCCGTAGTAATAATTAGCAAAATGTAGAATCAGAGAAAGGCACGCCAGTTCTGAAGTTGTATTAAGATACCAGTCTAATCACGAGGACCTGATTCGGGAAATTTTTCGAAAATTCGCCACTCAATATTTGGTTTCTATTTGTGGGGATCCCCACCTGATGTTTTAGTATGTATTGAGACGACATGACACTTTTATTCAGGATTGCAGAGCAATTCGATAACCACCAATAATACTAGTTCTATATATATGATAAAGGACACAAATAGGTATGTTAGTGAATAGTGTTGTAACAAATGACCTTAATTCATTAGACATGCCTCAGGGATTGATAGAGTTGTTGATTGAAAACTCTCTGGATAGAGAACGTTTATTAAAAATGAGCATAGATGAGTTAGCTTTTATTCTAGATATTGACATCGATGCTGCAAAGATAATCATCAATTCAGTAGCAAATTATTCCAACTTCATGTTTCATGATATGAGAGAACTTAGGTAAAAGTAGAAAGAAGAATTGGGATCATGGACACGAATGATGAAATAGCTGCTGAGAAAATTATGAGGATTTTAAAGGCTAATGGGTACTTTGTTAGCAAAAGTGATGTTCTTTGGATTCTAAATAGCATGACAGAGGAGTTAGAACGTCAGGTGGACAAATCTAATAGTATTCTAGAAAGGAAGGTTCTTTGTGAAGTTATAACAACCACGAAAGAAATTAAGGTAATAACTGAACTTCCAGACGTTTCTGAGGAGGATATCAATATTAATATATATGACAATGATTTATTTATCAATGCTGACGGTCAAAAACGGAGTTATTATGAAGTGGTACATTTACCAAATGGGGTATCTGGTAGAGGATTAAAATCGTCCTTTCTGAATGGTATCCTGGAGATAACTCTACATAACAAATAAAACAAATCGAATTTAAAACGGGGTCTGGGGGGCCATCGGTAATAGTACTTTTCACTTTCAATACAAGCTACCAATTCTTGATAGAAACCTATGGTAACATATGGTAACATGGAGGGAATGTTTTTTTATCGAATTAATTCTTACTTCCATTCCCAGGTCTTGTCTGTGAAATTGCCTTGTGTATCTACCTGGGCTTCAAATACGCCGACAATGTTATTTAGAAATTCCAGTTTACCGCCTGAATTAGTTTGAAAAAATACCGCTCCACGCCATTTTAGAATCCCTGAAGCATCATACCTACCTATCCCTTCTCCAGTATAGGTTGCAATCTCTCCGTCTGAACTTTGTATTACCCCATTACCAACTCCATGAAAAGCGCCCTGAGATGACGGACTAGCCATGTATGTCAGAGTTTCTGTCACTTGAACTCCCTTAAGTGTACCACTAGCGGAAACACTCGTCTCCATTGTAGGACCCTCAATATCCGCAACTTTCACATAAGTAACTCTGCCTTTCATTTCTCCGATTGGATCTCCTAGCATATCTTCACATATTTCTGAGTATACTTAAACATACTGCAGAGAATTACTTGAAAGGAGATTAATATCGTATGAAAAAGAGGTAAAATAAAGCAAAATAGCCTTATGGGCTAGTAAGGATTTTCATACGAGTCTATATGTAACTAATATAGTAATTTTTATGTTTAATGTTATCCTATTAACTGTTCTTTCAGTGATACCATATCTACCAAGTTCCAACGCTCTACGATCTTTGCATTATTAAAGGAAAACTCTGTCATGCCATTCACTTTGAATTTCTTACCTGTTGACTGAAGATCCCCAAAAGCACCATCATGAGTGCCTGTCAGATAATATCTGCACACTACCTTGTTTCCTTCAATTATGATATCTTCAAAGATAATTCTTATGTCAGGAAATGCCTTCCACAGGAGATAGATGAACTGTTTGAAAACTTCCTTATTAGTTGGAAGATTTGGAGGAAAACCACTCTTACTTTGGGATCATTAAATGTATCTGCCAAATTACGCACAACTTGCCTTAATTCTTCGGATGATGACATAAATGAAAATTGTATTGCCTATTTTAATAACCCTTCACCTACTTGGTGTTTGTCTGATATCTCCAGGAAATTAATTCTAAGAGGCGCTTTGTTTTAAGATAGATATTGGGTCTTAGCCATTAACCCGAACGAATTGAGATAAATAAATAATAAATTGACTATAAATAATCTGTAATCTTATTGTCCTTGCTTTCTAAAATGCAAGCTTCAATTTGTTTTTTATATGTCATGACCGCCTGTACTTTAGAAAATTGCCTTAGAAACTCTATTTCCTCCTTTAAGAATCCTGGATTTGAGTTATAAAGTTCGTTGAATACAAGTTTCTGATTTATGTGCTCTAAAGTTTGGAGTCTTCTGTATATCTTGTCTATCCCTTCTACAATACCGTTTTCTAACAACGTTTTGTAAAGCCTCCTTTTAGATAAATTGAAAATTCCTGTATGTATAATTCTATCATACACCGACAGTACTTCAAAATGATCATTTATACCCGTATAGCCTATTATTGTTGCGGGAAGTAAGCTCAGAAACTTTATTGAATTCTTGTTTACATGATTTTTGTCCAAGACAACGATAGATCTTCCGAAAGTGAGTATAGCATTCATTATTTGATTGGGTAGGCGTCCATCTAGGATATCACAATTGGACTTAAGCTCAACAGGATATAGTGAAATACAGTCTATTCTACATTTTTCAGTTCTGGCAACTTCTGTTAGTTGGCCTGTCCTCATAAGGATATCATAGTAGGTGTCTGTTCGTTCTGAATCCCAACAATCATTAGAATTTTTAGTTTTCTGAAGAACAGCAATTACCAGATCAAATTGACCAAAATGACCTTCATTCTTGACTCTAATTTCGCTACCTGATTTTAGAAACGAAAGTTCTCTGTTTTTACTACTAAAAATATGTCCCGATTCCATTGAACTGACAAATAGGTCCTTTAACTCCACTTCATTCATAATTTAATATTATATCTAGAAGCCCGATAAATACAGGCTTAGACAATATTATTTGTTAAGCCAATCACTACTTGTTGAGTTATCAAGCGTCCATATTTACGTCCTAGGTGGATTGGACCTCGCAGGTAAAAGTGAGGAGGGAGCGCATAAATTAGTTCAATTGTTTCAGATAGGAATTTTTAATAACTCGTATCTCTAAAGAAAATGCCCTTGAGTCAAAATGATAGATGCCAATGTGGGCATATCCGATCGCATCATGCTCGGAAAATGCCCAAGAATAATCCTACCAAATGTAATAAATGTGATTGTCCAAAATTCATAATTCCTAATATTCGATAGGACAATAAAGTTTAAATGCTCTCTCAGTATAGAGAAATAAGATTAAGCTATTTTATAATCATAAACCGGTGGAGCCATTTATCGGGTGAGATGGACGGCTCCACCGAGCCTCTACATAGAAACGTAGAGGTTTACCAATACGAATCAACGATATAAAAATCAAACTGATCAACGAAATAAGTTTTAGAAGATTGTTACTAAACTTTGCTAACTACAATTGACAATTCTCCGTCGATTACTTTCCATTCCCAGTCTAGTTTATCTCCATCCTGTAATTTCCACTGCCTAACAATACTCATAGGGATTGTGGTGCGTAGAGATGCGAATTTAGATGAGGCCTCTTTTGCTACTGTAATTTCCCCCATACTTTAAGAATACTGCTTGCTTTCATTTAAACTCTACCTTGTATTAGGTAAATATCTATACCTATATACTTAATTCTCTTCTTTCCTACCTCACCGGGAGCATGATTATTACATTTTAGTAGTTACCTTTCTATCAGTGATCTATCAGTAATTAAAACAAAATCTATTATAAAAAAAGTAGTATGTGATGACACAAGATTCCTAGTTAGCAGTGTTTACAAGGTTGTACGAATAGAAAATTCAGAGAAATAAATTAGAGGTCTACAATGAGTTTAGTAAAAAATTCTAATGAAGATCTAAATGTTTTTTCAGATATTTTGTAGCCGTGTGTAATAATAATGTAAATGATTTGTGCAAGATGTCAGCAATAGGAGGGAGAATAATGATATTCTTTTATTTTGGTACAAAAAAGGATCCATCATGATAATTTTAAGATATTAATTAAGAGGGTCAAAATATCAAAACATAATATCTAAGAGTCTCTTAAGATATCAAAAATTTATAAAAAATATCAAACAAAATGATTTAAATTAGATTAATGTCAAACAAAATTATGCTTAATCAAATAATGTTACTCGTAATCGGAATGATATTTACTACGGTAGCATTTATAGATAATCCAGTATCACATGCAGAAAAAAGAGAATGTAAAGACTTGACTAGGGAATTCTGAAGATCACGATGATAATAAAGAGACGGAAAAAGAGTTTAAGAAATCTCTAAAGCAAGATTCACTTTGTGAATTCACAGAAAGACATGATAAAGAAGAACTAAAGGGAGAAGTTAAGAATTGGGATGAATACAAGAAGTCGGAAGTATATCAAACATCCAATAAGGAACAAAAAGACTGTCAAGAAGAAGGCTTCAAATCTCCTGATGACGGAGATAAGGCCTTGCAGGGATATGAAATAGAATATTGTGGATGGGATGAGGACTAAATTTACAAACAAATACTAGTATATCTATTTACTTCTTTACTGATTCGAGAAACTATATGACATTCAAGAAGATCATATCACAATTTATCTTGTTTCAATATCTAATGCTTTTTTACCAATCCGTTCAAATTCCTTCAAAAACGATTGGTTTTTTGACCTCCACTTTTTAGTTGTGAGCTCTCTTATTAGCAGCCACATATCTGCAATAACATAACTCTGCCATTGGATGAATTCATCTTCCAACTCTTTATCATGCTTTAGTATAAAACACAATCTATCGTAGTTAGATGCTACATTTCTAGCTGCATCTTCTGTTGCCATATCAAGTTCGAAAACTAACTTTTCGTTTCCATTTCCATCTTTTATCTGAGTTAGCATCATCGACTATGTCATGTTGGTAAGGTTCTGTCACATTTTATTAGGCTTTTTGCTCACGGATAGTCATATGAGCGGTGACTAATAGAAAGAAATATCAGAAATAATCGTTTAATTATAATAGTGTGCAGTACAAGATACTGTATGATATTCGAAGATGAGCACATTATTCGGTGTAGCGAATGTGGAAGAAATCTAATAGTTAAAGATACTGTAAATAACGGGATTGCATTTCTGAGTCATCTAGAGTTGGATCACGGTATTACGTACGTACCTCAACGCATGACTAAGACCAAGACCAAAATTAATACTAGACAACAATTTCAAAAAATGGATTCCTAAATTCATACTAGAGCCGTTACTCCTTATCGATTACAAATTACTACATCAAAGAATTTCTAAATCTTTCATAGAAGATTGAATTGAGAAAAATGGTCGATATTTTGTATGATTCTGGTAAACAGAACTAATCAAAACATTGATGGGAAAAGAGGGATCTTAACCCACCAACGTTAACTTGTTTAACAGAACAACGTATAAAACATTTATGGTTAATTTCCTAGATCGTGAGATGAAATGTATTATTTATCCTATGCCATACCAAGTGACAAACTAATCTTACTGATGATTTAGCTCTCCTAGGGTCAATCACACTCAACTCAATTTATTCCTGTGCATTAGTAATATTTCTTGACTCATAATAGTTGGAATTGTGAGATTTGATATAAGAAGCCTTTCGATGTTAAATTTCCGTTGGATTCAATACGCACAATACGCTACATTAAATAGGGCAATAGGGTATATTATATCAGTTACTTTGGAACAAAATAGTTTCCCTATGCGGGAATGGCATATTCAACATATGAAACAAACTGTTGTTAGGTTTGTGAAAGGATTATCTGAAAATGCGACTCGATGGGAGTTAAGATTGAATAAAAAGTATGGGACAATAAGCAAAGTAATTAAAAGAATTGATTATGACGTAAAACACGGTGTTACAAGTGAGCAAGTCTTTTCATTTTTGCAATTAATGAGGACAGATTCCGTCTACCTAGAAGTTATGGCTTGTGCGGGTTCAACGGAAAGGTTAAATGAATTACAGGCGTATTATAAAGAATCAATTCCGCAATTATCTTATAACTGGAATAACGTTGTTACTAGATAATAGCTATATGATGTATTAAAAAATTACCTGGATTACCAATATATTACGCAATTTTTTGCGATATCGATTTTCGAAGTTTATTTATACCATACCCAGACTTGGGTGATAAAAGTATTGGCTGTTCTATTTTTAGCTCATGGAAAGTCCTAGTAACATCATCAAACTCAGCTTTATCTATTTTTGAAAAAACAGTTACAATTTTTTCTTTATTTACATTTAATTCTTGTAAGACGTTCATACAACTGTAATACTTTATTTTTATTTTATCCACAGGATCTGATGAATCAATAAGAAGAAGAATTATATCCGCCTGAAGAGACTCTTCCAAGGTCGACTTAAAGGCCTCAATCATATAAGTAGGGAGTCGTCTTATGAATCCTACTGTGTCGCTGAGCAAAATTTTCTTTCCATTAATAATAAAGGATCTTGTCGTAGTTGAGAGCGTAGTAAATAAATTTTCAGATGTTGTCCTACTTTCCGTAGTTAACAAATTGAAGAGAGTCGTTTTACCAGAACTTGTATACCCAACAAGAGAAACGATTGGCATTTTATTCTCTAATCTTTGATTATGGTAAAGATCACGTTTTTTCCTTGATTCTTCCAACTTATCTATAATGAATCCCATCCTCCTCTTCATATCCCTAAATTTTACGTCAACAACGTATTCTCCTCTTCCACCTTTCCCAGGTCTCTCGTTACCTAGTATAAGCTTGGCATTTTCTTTTATCCGCGGTAACTCATATTTAATTTCTGCGAGCTGAATCTGTAATTTTGCTTCATTAGTAGTAGATCTAATATAAAACAAGTCGAGAATTAGCCTTTCTCTGTCTACTACCTTTATACCGGTTGACTTTTCCAAATTGTAGATCTGCTTGGGTGTCATATGTTCATCAACAATAATCTGGTCGGATTTGGTATGTTGAAGAAACTCTTTAATTTCGTCGACCTTGCCAGAACCTAGACCATATATCGTATGTTTGAGATTTTTTTGCGTATAGGATTTTACAATATTAACATTGCCTAATGACTCCACTAAACTCTTTCCTTCCTGTTGATTGAAATCATCAGGATATGTTACTAGTATAACATTTTGATTAGTTTTCAGAATGTCTCAGGTCCTGACCAGTCCATAAAATCATCAGGCAAATAATCGTTTTTGTGTCCCCTAGAGCATACATGTGAAGTTGTAGAAGTAGTCTCTAAATTAGAATCTTTTGTATTTTCAGGTATGTAGACACCAGGAAACACTTCGCCACAGTTCTTGCATTTTAACATCAACATAGGCATATGGAATAAACTAATTCTTATACAACAACAAGCTATTAAAATCTACCTATGGGATTTCAAGTAAATAAAACTAACCGTTTCTGGTCATCACCCATAGCTTTGTCCACATCGCATTTAGGAGATGTAATTACTAAAATCAAGAAACGGTATAATTAACCATATGCTAGATGTGAATGCTCCGCGCTAGTAACAACAATAAAATAATAATTTACTGAATTAGGTCCAGGATCATTTTTAACTCATCTATTTCGCTCAATATAGCTTGTCTATCTATCTCATCTCTACCGTCCTTTGCTATATATTTCACCAACCTTTGACATGCTTCAATCTGTCCTAATATCAAATCCTTCTTATCATGACATAGACTATGGCAGGTATCGATCATCGAATACGTTACTTTTCTTCTTCTGTTTTCACATTCACAGGTTTTTGCGACAATGTCATAGGGAGATTCTTCTTCGGAAATATTCAGCTTACCGAGCCCCCGTGGTTGAATCAAACCAGAATTCTAGGGTCAGACCATGAATGTAATCATAAGCCAATCTGTATGATTCGTGAGCCGATATAGGCATTGATTCTATGTGATTATTACTACACAAAGGACAAGTAGTGGGAATCATAAAGTCAGCGAATGATGTAGCACACCAATGACATGATTCGCAGAGTAAAAAGTTTCTTGTATCAGTAAACTTATCTTCACTTTCATAGAGCAACGGATAAATCCTCGAAGAGCTTACAATAATGAACCATATCCTAACGCCACTTGCATATTCATTTTATTTAACATCAAATTCAATTGGA